>NZ_CATKPW010000059.1:0-313530 GCF_949767675.1 Pseudomonas sp. IT-P395 | reverse complement strand
TCCACCCGCAGCAACGGATATGCCCCCAATCCCAAACCCCAAATCCCAGACAAACAAAAACGGCCCCTATATAAATAGAGGCCGTTCCCGGTAAAGCTAAGACTTCATCGCAAGACAAGTCTTATTTGCGGTCTTCCAGCTTGGAAATGTCACGCGACTCGTAACCAGTGTACAACTGGCGCGGACGGCCAATCTTGTACGGGCTGGAGAGCATCTCTTTCCAGTGGGAGATCCAGCCAACAGTACGTGCCAGCGCGAAAATCACCGTGAACATGCTGGTCGGAATGCCGATCGCCTTGAGGATGATCCCCGAGTAGAAGTCGACGTTCGGGTACAGCGAGCGCTCGATGAAGTACGGGTCGGTCAGCGCGATCTCTTCCAGGCGCATGGCCAGTTCGAGTTGCGGATCGTTGTTGATGCCCAGTTCCTTCAGCACTTCGTCGCAGGTCTGCTTCATTACAGTCGCGCGAGGGTCGCGGTTCTTGTAAACGCGGTGACCGAAGCCCATCAGTTTGAACGGATCGTTCTTGTCCTTGGCCTTGGCGATGAACTTGTCGATGTTCGAAACATCGCCAATCTCGTCAAGCATGGTCAACACGGCTTCGTTTGCACCGCCGTGGGCAGGGCCCCACAGTGCAGCGATACCGGCGGCGATACAGGCGAACGGGTTGGCACCCGAAGAGCCGGCCAGGCGCACGGTAGAGGTCGAAGCGTTCTGCTCGTGGTCGGCGTGGAGGATGAAGATCCGGTCCATGGCCTTGGCGAGCACCGGGCTGATCGGTTTGATCTCGCACGGGGTGTTGAACATCATGTGCAGGAAGTTTTCCGCGTACGTCAGATCGTTGCGCGGGTACATCATGGGTTGGCCCATGGAGTACTTGTAAACCATCGCTGCCAGGGTCGGCATCTTGGCAACCAGACGGATCGCGGAGATTTCGCGATGCTGCGGGTTATTGATGTCCAGGGAGTCGTGGTAGAAGGCCGAGAGGGCGCCGACTACACCGCACATGACGGCCATCGGGTGGGCGTCGCGACGGAAGCCGTTGAAGAAGGTTTTCAGCTGCTCGTGAACCATGGTGTGGTTTTTCACGGTGCTGACGAACTGGGCCTTCTGTTCTGCGGTCGGCAGTTCGCCGTTGAGCAGCAGGTAGCAGGTTTCCAGGTAGTCCGATTTTTCAGCCAGTTGTTCGATCGGGTAGCCGCGGTGCAACAGAATGCCGTTGTCGCCGTCGATATAGGTGATCTTCGATTCGCACGAGGCGGTCGACATGAAACCAGGGTCGAAAGTGAAGCGGCCCGTGGCCGTCAGGCCCCGAACATCAATTACATCGGGACCAACGGTGCCGGTTAAAATGGGCAGCTCGACGGGGGCTGCGCCCTCGATGATCAACTGCGCTTTTTTGTCAGCCATGTGGCCTCCTATTTATGCTTGAACCATCAGACAGACCCCCCACGCAGGGCCCGCACCACTATAGTGAGATAAATTCGAATGTCAATTTGCCTAAAGTCTTGCTCCAGAAGGCTTTAAGCGCACTTTTTCCTCGAAATTGACTGCCATTTACGCCTTTTATACGACTTGTGCAATCAGCTATTTGGGGTAGGTGATTGCGTTGTCATTAGTAACCTAACTGTCTATACTCGGCCACCGACCGCCAAGGGCTTTTGGGCCAGCTTTGTTGGGGGTCGCATCCCTGGGTGGTGGTTACCTGACCAGTGCACTCCCCAACAACTTTGCCCTGATTGTTAGGGGCTCTTCAGTGTGAAAAAAAAGCCGTGAAAAGCCAACGACCTGTAAACCTAGACCTAAGGACCATCAAACTCCCCATCACCGGCGTTACGTCGTTTCTTCACCGTGTTTCCGGCATCATCCTCTTCCTGGGTATCGGCTTCATGCTTTATGCATTGGGCAAGTCTCTGGGTTCCGAGGAAGGTTTTGCCGAAGTGAAGGCATGCTTGACCAGCCCGCTGGCCAAGTTCGTAGCATGGGGCCTCCTGTCCGCTCTGCTGTATCACCTGGTAGCCGGTGTGCGCCACTTGATCATGGACATGGGCATCGGTGAGACGCTGGAAGGCGGCCGCCTGGGCTCGAAAATCATCATCGCCATTTCCGTGGTGCTGATCGTTCTGGCAGGAGTTTGGATATGGTAACCAGCGTTACGAACCTTTCGCGTTCGGGCCTCTATGACTGGATGGCGCAACGTGTGTCTGCGGTTGTTCTCGCGGCTTATTTCATCTTCCTGATCGGATACCTTGCAGCGAATCCGGGCATTGGCTACGACCAGTGGCACGGCCTGTTCGCTCACAACGGGATGCGTATCTTCAGTCTGCTGGCCCTCGTTGCCCTTGGCGCTCACGCCTGGGTCGGCATGTGGACCATCGCGACCGACTACCTGACGCCAATGGCGCTGGGCAAGTCCGCGACTGCAGTACGTTTCCTTTTCCAGGCAGTTTGCGGCATCGCGATGTTCGCTTACTTCGTCTGGGGTGTGCAGATTCTCTGGGGTATCTGATTCATGGCTAACATTCCAACGATTTCTTTCGACGCCATCATTATTGGTGGTGGCGGCGCCGGCATGCGCGCTGCGCTGCAACTGGCGCAGGGCGGTCACAAGACTGCCGTGATCACCAAGGTTTTCCCGACCCGTTCGCACACTGTGTCCGCCCAGGGCGGCATCACGTGCGCAATCGCGTCCGCTGACCCGAACGATGACTGGCGCTGGCACATGTACGATACCGTCAAGGGCTCCGACTACATCGGTGATCAGGACGCTATCGAGTACATGTGTCAGGAAGGCCCGGCCGCGGTTTTCGAGCTGGACCACATGGGTCTGCCGTTCTCGCGTACCGAGCAAGGCCGTATCTACCAGCGTCCGTTCGGTGGTCAGTCCAAGGACTACGGCAAGGGCGGTCAGGCTGCACGTACTTGCGCGGCGTCCGACCGTACCGGTCACGCACTGCTGCACACCCTTTATCAGGGCAACCTGAAAGCCGGTACTACGTTCCTGAACGAGTACTACGCTGTTGATCTGGTGAAAAACCAGGAAGGCGAATTCGTCGGTGTGATCGCGATCTGCATCGAAACCGGCGAAACCACCTACATCCGCGCCAAGGCCACCGTACTGGCTACCGGCGGTGCAGGTCGTATCTACGCTTCCACCACCAACGCCCTGATCAACACCGGTGACGGCGTCGGCATGGCTCTGCGTGCTGGCGTGCCGGTACAAGACATTGAAATGTGGCAGTTCCACCCGACCGGCATCGCCGGCGCCGGTGTACTGGTTACAGAAGGTTGCCGTGGTGAAGGTGGTTACCTGATCAACAAGCACGGCGAGCGTTTCATGGAGCGTTATGCTCCGAACGCCAAAGACCTTGCCGGTCGTGACGTGGTTGCTCGTTCGATGGTTAAAGAAATCATCGCCGGCAACGGTTGCGGTCCGAATGGCGACCACGTAATGCTCAAACTCGACCACTTGGGCGAGGAAGTGCTGCACAGCCGTCTGCCAGGCATCTGCGAACTGTCGAAGACGTTCGCTCACGTTGACCCTGTTGTTGCGCCGGTTCCGGTTGTTCCGACTTGCCACTATATGATGGGCGGCGTTGCCACCAACATCCACGGCCAGGCGATCACCCAGAACGCCGAAGGCGTGGATCAGATCATCCCTGGTCTGTTCGCAGTAGGTGAAGTGGCTTGCGTATCGGTGCACGGTGCCAACCGTCTGGGCGGCAACTCGCTGCTCGACCTGGTGGTATTCGGCCGCGCTGCCGGCCTGCATCTGGAAAAAGCACTGACTGATGGCATCGAATACGACGACGCTACCGAAGCCGACATCGAAGCTGCCCTGTCGCGTCTGAACGCGCTGAACAGCCGTACTGATGGCGAAGATGTGGCAACCCTGCGTCGCGAACTGCAAAGCTGCATGCAGAACTACTTCGGCGTATTCCGTACCGGCGAATACATGCAGAAAGGTATCGCTCAGCTCGCTGACCTGCGTACCCGCATCGCCAACGTGAAGATCAACGATAAGTCGCAGGCGTTCAACACTGCCCGTATCGAAGCGCTGGAACTGCAAAACCTGCTGGAAGTGGCTGAAGCTACCGCCATCGCTGCCGAAGTCCGTAAAGAGTCGCGCGGTGCTCACGCCCGTGAGGACTTCGAAGATCGTGACGACGAAAACTGGCTGTGCCACACCCTGTACTTCCCGGGTGACAAGCGCGTCACCAAGCGTGCCGTGAACTTCTCGCCGAAGACTGTTCCGACTTTTGAACCTAAAGTCCGGACTTATTAAGGGTGACCGCCATGTTGAAAGTCAGTGTTTATCGCTACAACCCTGATCAGGACGCTGCGCCGTTCATGCAGGAATTCCAGGTCGATACCGGTGGTAAAGACCTGATGGTGCTGGACGTGCTGGCCCTGATCAAAGAGCAGGACGAGGGTTTCTCCTATCGTCGCTCTTGCCGTGAAGGCGTCTGCGGCTCCGACGGCATGAACATCAACGGCAAGAACGGTCTGGCGTGCATCACGCCGCTGTCCGCCGTTGTAAAAGGTAACAAGTTGATTGTTCGTCCGCTGCCAGGTTTGCCGGTTATCCGTGACCTGGTCGTCGATATGAGCATCTTCTACAAGCAATACGAGAAGGTGAAGCCTTACCTGCAGAACGACACGCCGGCTCCGGCCATCGAGCGTCTGCAGTCGCCAGAAGAGCGCGAAAAGCTCGACGGTCTGTACGAGTGCATCCTGTGCGCTTGCTGCTCGACTTCGTGCCCGTCCTTCTGGTGGAACCCGGACAAGTTCCTGGGTCCAGCTGCGCTGCTGCAAGCTTATCGCTTCCTGGCAGACAGCCGTGACACCAAGACCAACGAGCGTCTGGCTTCGCTCGATGACCCGTTCAGCGTCTTCCGCTGCCGGGGCATCATGAACTGCGTCAACGTATGTCCGAAAGGCCTGAACCCGACTAAGGCCATCGGTCACATCCGTAACATGCTGCTTTCGAGCGGCGTGTGATTCAGCTGCTGTAACCGCTGCACCGTAGAGGCTGTGGCGCGGGCTTCAACCCGCGTCATGGCTATAACCAGAGCAGTAGCCACAAGCTGCCGCTCTTATTTTGAAGAAATGAGACAAGCAGGGGCATCCGGGCTGGTACCCGGACTATCAGTGTGATCCTAAGTGGCTTGTTTTAGTCGCTGCATTCGGACTTCTGCAAGTTTGCTCGGTGTCGACATCGATGGTGTTCCCCTAACCGAGGGTGACCAAGCATGCAAGAAAGCGTGATGCAGCGCATGTGGAACAGCGCCTACCTTTCAGGTGGAAACGCTGCCTATGTGGAAGAGCTTTATGAGCTCTACCTGCACGACCCTAACGCTGTGCCAGAAGAGTGGCGCACCTACTTTCAGAAGTTGCCTGCCGACGGCAACTCTGCCACTGATGTTTCGCACTCCACAATTCGCGATCATTTCGTGCTGCTGGCAAAGAACCAGCGCCGCGCCCAACCGGTTTCCGCCGGCAGCGTGAGCAGTGAGCACGAGAAGAAGCAGGTTGAAGTGCTGCGATTGATCCAGGCCTACCGTATGCGTGGCCACCAGGCAGCCCAGCTTGACCCGCTGGGACTGTGGCAGCGTCCTGCACCTGCAGACCTGTCGATCAATCATTACGGCTTGACCAATGCCGATCTTGATACGACCTTCCGTGCCGGCGACCTGTTCATCGGCAAAGAGGAAGCGAGCCTACGCGAAATTCACGAAGCGTTGCAGCAGACATATTGCCGCACCATCGGCGCTGAATTTACGCACATCACCGATTCCGAGCAGCGCCAGTGGTTCCAGCAGCGTCTGGAAAGCGTGCGTGGTCGTCCGACGTACTCCGCCGACATCAAGAGCCACCTGCTTGAGCGCGTGACTGCCGGTGAAGGCCTGGAAAAATACCTGGGCACCAAATACCCGGGCACCAAGCGTTTCGGTCTGGAAGGCGGCGAAAGCCTGATTCCGATGCTCGACGAACTGATCCAGCGTTCCGGTTCCTACGGCACCAAGGAAGTCGTCATCGGCATGGCCCACCGTGGCCGTCTGAACGTGCTGGTCAACACCTTCGGCAAGAACCCGCGCGAGCTGTTCGACGAGTTCGAAGGCAAGAAGAAGGTCGAGCTGGGTTCCGGTGACGTTAAATACCACCAGGGCTTCTCGTCCAACGTGATGACCGCCGGCGGTGAAGTCCACCTGGCCATGGCGTTCAACCCGTCCCACCTGGAAATCGTTTCCCCGGTGGTAGAAGGTTCGGTTCGCGCCCGTCAGGATCGTCGTAACGACCCGACCGGTGAGAAGGTTCTGCCGATCTCCATCCACGGTGACGCTGCATTCGCAGGTCAGGGCGTGGTCATGGAAACCTTCCAGATGTCGCAGACCCGCGGTTTCAAGACCGGCGGTACCGTGCACATCGTGATCAACAACCAGGTCGGTTTCACCATCAGCAACCCGCTGGACTCGCGTTCCACCGAGTACGCCACCGACGTTGCCAAGATGATCCAGGCGCCAATCCTCCATGTGAATGGTGATGATCCGGAAGCCGTGTTGTTCGTGACCCAACTGGCCATCGACTACCGCATGCAGTTCAAGCGTGACGTGGTGATCGACCTGGTCTGCTACCGTCGTCGCGGCCACAACGAGGCCGACGAGCCAAGCGGTACTCAGCCTCTGATGTATCAGCAGATCACCAAGCAGCGCACCACCCGTGAGCTGTACGCTGATCGTCTGACCCAGGGCGGTGTACTGGACGCAGAGCGTGTTCAGGCGAAAGTCGACGAATACCGCAACGCGCTGGACAACGGTCTGCATGTAGTGAAATCGCTGGTCAAAGAGCCGAACAAAGAACTGTTCGTGGACTGGCGTCCGTATCTGGGCCACGCCTGGACTGCGCGTCACGACACGCGTTTTGATCTGAAGACCCTGCAAGAACTGTCCGCCAAGCTGCTGGAAATTCCGGAAGGCTTCGTGGTTCAGCGTCAGGTCTCGAAGATCTACGAAGACCGTCAGAAGATGCAAGCCGGCGGCCTGCCGATCAACTGGGGTTACGCCGAAACCATGGCGTACGCGACCCTGGCGTTCGAAGGTCACCCGATCCGCATGACCGGTCAGGACATCGGCCGCGGTACGTTCTCGCACCGTCACGCTGTTCTGCACAACCAGAAAGACGCGGGCACCTACATTCCGCTGCAGCACCTGTACGACGGTCAGCCACGCTTTGACCTGTACGACTCGTTCCTGTCGGAAGAAGCGGTACTGGCCTTCGAATACGGTTACTCGACCACCACGCCGGATGCGCTGGTGATCTGGGAAGCCCAGTTCGGCGACTTCGCCAACGGTGCACAGGTTGTTATCGACCAGTTCATCACCAGCGGCGAGCACAAGTGGGGCCGTCTCTGCGGTCTGACCATGTTGCTGCCACACGGTTACGAAGGTCAGGGCCCTGAGCACAGCTCGGCACGTCTTGAGCGTTACCTGCAACTGTGCGCCGAGCACAATATTCAGGTCGCCGTACCGACCACGCCAGCGCAGATCTACCACTTGCTGCGTCGTCAGGTGATTCGCCCGCTGCGCAAGCCGTTGATCGTGCTGACGCCGAAGTCGCTGCTGCGCCACAAACTGGCCATCTCGACCCTGGAAGATCTGGCCGAAGGTTCGTTCCAGACCGTGATCCCGGAAATCGATACTCTGGACCCGAAAAAGGTCGAGCGTGTTGTTCTGTGTAGCGGCAAGGTCTACTACGACCTGCTGGAAAAACGCCGTGCCGAAGGCCGTGAAGATATCGCCATCGTGCGGATCGAGCAGCTGTATCCATTCCCTGAGGACGACTTGAAAGAAGTCCTGGCTCCGTACACCAACGTCAAAAATGCCGTTTGGTGTCAGGAAGAGCCGATGAACCAGGGAGCCTGGTACTGCAGCCAGCATCACTTGCGCCGTAGCATCGGTAACCTCGACAAGTCTCTCGTACTTGAGTACGCGGGCCGTGAGGCTTCTGCTGCACCTGCTTGTGGTTACGCATCGATGCACGCCGAGCAGCAGGAAAAACTGCTGCAAGATGCTTTCACTGTTTAACGCCTTCGCGCTGACTGAAACCGAATTTTAAGGACCCACAGATAATGGCTATCGAAATCAAAGCCCCGTCATTCCCGGAATCGGTTGCCGATGGCACCGTTGCCACTTGGCACAAGAAACCAGGTGAGGCCGTCAAGCGTGACGACCTGATCGTCGACATCGAAACCGACAAAGTCGTACTCGAAGTCCTGGCTGAAGCTGACGGCGTGCTGGGCGCAATCGTTGCCAACGAAGGCGATACCGTTCTTTCCAACCAGGTACTGGGCTCGATCGAAGAGGGCAGCGCTGCCGCTGCTCCAGCCGCCGCTGCTGCTCCGGCTGCTGCTGCCGCCGCTCCAGCTGCTGGCGAAGGCGAAGACGATCCTGTTGCTGCTCCTGCTGCGCGCAAGCTGGCTGAAGAAAACGGCATCAACATCGCTTCCGTTGCCGGCACCGGCAAAGGTGGTCGTGTGACCAAGGAAGACGTGGTGGCTGCTGTTGCTGCCAAGAAAGCCGCTCCGGCTGCCGCGCCTGCCAAGGCTGCTGCTCCTTCGGCTGCCGCTCCTGTGTTCGCCGCTGGCGACCGCATCGAGAAGCGCGTACCGATGACCCGTGTTCGTGCCACCGTGGCCAAGCGTCTGGTTGAAGCACAGTCGAACATGGCGATGCTGACCACTTTCAACGAAGTCGACATGACTGAAGTCATGGCCCTGCGTTCGAAGTACAAGGATCTGTTCGAGAAGTCCCACAACGGCGTACGCCTGGGCTTCATGTCGTTCTTCGTCAAGGCTGCTACCGAAGCGCTGAAACGCTTCCCGGCTGTCAACGCGTCGATCGACGGCGGCGACATCGTTTACCACGGCTACGCGGACATCGGCGTTGCCGTTTCCAGCGACCGTGGCCTGGTTGTTCCGGTTCTGCGTAACGCCGAGCTGATGAGCCTGGCTGAAATCGAAGGCGGCATCGCCACTTTCGGCAAGAAAGCCCGTGACGGCAAATTGTCGATGGACGAGATGACCGGTGGTACCTTCACCATCACCAACGGTGGTACCTTCGGTTCGATGATGTCGACCCCGATCGTCAACCCGCCGCAGGCAGCGATTCTGGGCATGCACAACATCATCCAGCGTCCTATGGCCATCAACGGTCAGGTCGTTATCCGTCCGATGATGTACCTGGCACTGTCCTACGATCACCGTCTGATCGATGGCAAAGAAGCTGTGACCTTCCTGGTGACCATCAAGAACCTGCTGGAAGATCCGGCTCGTCTGTTGCTGGATATCTGATAGAAGCAGTCGCGGGCTTCAAGTTTCAAGCTGCAGGAAAGGGCAGCTTGGCTTGGGGCGCGCGGCTTGAAGCTTTTCGCTAAAGAGGATTTTTTGAATGTCGCAGAAATTTGACGTAGTAGTGATCGGTGCTGGCCCTGGTGGCTACGTGGCTGCCATCAAGGCCGCGCAGCTGGGTCTGACCACTGCCTGCATCGAGAAGTACACCGACGCAGAAGGCAAGCAAGCCCTGGGCGGCACCTGCCTGAACGTGGGCTGCATTCCTTCCAAGGCGCTGCTCGACAGTTCCTGGAAATACAAGGAAGCGAAAGAAAGCTTCAACGTTCACGGTATCTCGACTGGCGAAGTCAAAATGGACGTCGCTGCGATGGTTGGCCGCAAGGCTGGCATCGTCAAGAACCTGACCGGCGGCGTTGCCACCTTGTTCAAGGCCAACGGCGTTACTTCGATCCAGGGCCACGGCAAACTGCTGGCTGGCAAGAAGGTCGAAGTCACCAAGCCAGACGGCTCGGTTGAAGTCATCGAAGCTGAAAACGTCATCCTGGCTCCAGGTTCGCGTCCGATCGACATTCCACCGGCTCCGGTTGATCAGAAAGTCATCGTCGATTCGACTGGCGCTCTGGAATTCCAATCCGTACCTAAGCGTCTGGGCGTGATCGGCGCTGGCGTGATCGGTCTGGAACTGGGTTCGGTGTGGTCGCGTCTGGGTTCGGAAGTGGTTGTCCTCGAAGCTCTGGACACCTTCCTGATGGCAGCGGACACCGCTGTTTCCAAGGAAGCGCTGAAAACCCTGACCAAACAAGGTCTGGACATCAAACTGGGCGCTCGCGTAACCGGCTCGAAAGTGAATGGCGACGAAGTCGTTGTGAACTACACCGATGCCAACGGCGAGCAGACCATCACGTTCGATAAGTTGATCGTAGCCGTTGGTCGCCGTCCGGTGACCACTGATCTGCTGGCTGCCGACAGCGGCGTGACCCTCGACGAGCGCGGTTTCGTGCACGTTGACGATCACTGCGCGACCACCGTACCGGGCGTTTTCGCCATCGGTGACGTGGTTCGCGGCATGATGCTGGCGCACAAGGCATCCGAAGAAGGCATCATGGTTGTCGAGCGCATCAAGGGCCACAAAGCCCAGATGAACTATGACCTGATCCCTTCGGTTATTTATACTCACCCGGAAATCGCGTGGGTTGGTAAAACCGAGCAGGCCTTGAAAGCTGAAGGCGTTGAAGTTAACGTCGGCACCTTCCCGTTCGCCGCTTCCGGCCGTGCCATGGCCGCCAACGATACCGGTGGTTTCGTCAAGGTCATCGCTGATGCCAAGACTGACCGCGTATTGGGCGTGCACGTGATTGGCCCGAGCGCTGCAGAACTGGTTCAGCAGGGCGCGATCGGTATGGAATTCGGCACCAGCGCTGAAGACCTGGGCATGATGGTTTTCTCCCATCCGACCCTGTCTGAAGCCTTGCACGAAGCTGCTCTGGCTGTGAATGGCGGCGCCATCCACATTGCCAACCGCAAAAAGCGTTAACAGACAATAAGAAACCACGGCGGTAACGGCCCGTCGTGAGCCTTGCGAGCAAGTCTCACCGCGGAATGTCCGCTGGACGCAGTCTTGCGTAGCTGCACCGGTTATCCGGAAAGGCTACGCAAGCAGCAGTCACAGGTGGCGCGGCACTCAAACGAGCGCAGCGCCGAATGCGCAGTACCTAACGAAGACGGTAAAAAGCATGAATCTTCACGAGTATCAGGGTAAGCAGCTGTTCGCTGAATACGGCCTGCCAGTTTCCACTGGTTACGCAGTAGACACCCCGGAAGCAGCAGCAGAAGCTTGCGACAAAATCGGCGGCAGTGAGTGGGTTGTCAAAGCCCAGGTCCACGCCGGTGGTCGCGGTAAAGCGGGCGGCGTCAAGCTGGTTCGCAGCAAAGAAGACGCCAAAGCCTTCGCACAGCAGTGGCTGGGCAAGCGTCTGGTGACTTACCAGACTGACGCCAATGGCCAGCCAGTCACCAAGATCCTGGTTGAATCGTGCACTGATATCGCTAAAGAGCTGTACCTGGGCGCTGTCGTTGACCGTTCGAGCCGTCGCATCGTGTTCATGGCTTCCACCGAAGGTGGCGTGGACATCGAGAAAATCGCTCACGACACTCCAGAAAAAATTCTCAAGGCCACTATCGATCCACTGGTTGGCGCTCAGCCATTCCAGGGTCGCGAGCTGGCATTCCAGCTGGGTCTGGAAGGCAAGCAGGTTGCTCAGTTCGCCAAGATCTTCGTAGGTCTGGCCAAGCTGTTCAAGGATCACGACCTGGCTCTGCTGGAAGTGAACCCGCTGGTGATCAAGGCTGACGGCGATCTGCACTGCCTGGACGCCAAGATCAACATCGACGCCAACGCAATGTACCGTCAGCCTAAGCTGAAGACTTTCCACGATCCGTCGCAAGACGATCCGCGCGAAGCGCACGCTGCCAAGTTCGAACTGAACTACGTAGCACTGGAAGGCAACATCGGCTGCATGGTCAACGGTGCTGGCCTGGCCATGGGTACCATGGACATCGTCAACCTGCATGGCGGCAAGCCAGCCAACTTCCTCGACGTAGGTGGTGGCGCTACCAAAGAACGCGTAACTGAAGCGTTCAAGATCATCCTGTCCGACACCAACGTCGCTGCAGTACTGGTCAACATCTTCGGCGGCATCGTTCGCTGCGACATGATTGCCGAAGGCATCATCGGCGCTGTGAAAGAAGTCGGCGTGAAAATCCCGGTTGTTGTTCGCCTTGAAGGCAACAACGCTGAGCTGGGCGCTAAAGTACTGGCAGAAAGCGGTTTGAACATCATCGCTGCTACCAGCCTGACCGACGCTGCTCAACAAGTTGTCAAAGCTGCGGAGGGCAAATAATGAGCGTCCTGATCAATAAAGACACCAAAGTTATCTGCCAGGGTATTACCGGTTCGCAAGGTAGTTTCCACACCCAGCAAGCCATCGAATACGGCACCAAAATGGTTGGTGGCGTTACTCCTGGCAAAGGCGGCACCGAGCACCTGGGTCTGCCAGTGTTCAACACCGTTAAAGACGCAGTAGCGGCCACTGGCGCTACCGCCAGCGTGATCTACGTTCCGGCTCCTTTCTGCAAAGATTCGATCCTGGAAGCGGCATTCGGCGGCATCAAGCTGATCGTCTGCATCACCGAAGGCATTCCTACCCTGGACATGCTGGACGCTAAAGTTAAGTGCGACGAGCTGGGCGTAGTCCTGATCGGCCCTAACTGCCCAGGCGTGATCACTCCAGGCGAATGCAAGATCGGCATCATGCCAGGTCACATTCACTTGCCAGGCAAGGTCGGTATCGTTTCCCGTTCCGGCACCCTGACCTACGAAGCTGTGAAGCAGACTACTGACGCCGGTTTCGGTCAGTCGACTTGCGTCGGCATCGGTGGTGACCCGATCCCGGGTTCGAACTTCATCGACATCCTGAAGCTGTTCCAGGAAGACCCGAAGACCGAAGCGATCGTCATGATCGGTGAGATCGGCGGTTCGGCTGAAGAAGAAGCGGCTGCCTACATCAAGGCACACGTGACCAAGCCGGTTGTTTCCTACATCGCTGGTGTGACTGCTCCTCCGGGCAAGCGCATGGGCCATGCTGGCGCAATCATCTCTGGCGGCAAAGGCACTGCAGACGAGAAATTCGCTGCACTGCAAGACGCAGGCGTGAAAACCGTGCGTTCGCTGGCAGACATCGGTAAGGCCCTGGCCGAGCTGACCGGTTGGGCTGTCAAGTAAGCCTCGCGCTTAGCTTGCAACTCTGCTGACAAAGGCCACCTTCGGGTGGCCTTTTTTGTTTCTGCAATTTGGAAGATCAAAAGATCGCAGCCTTCGGCAGCTCCTACAGAGAATTGCGATCCCCTGTAGGAGCTGCCGAAGGCTGCGATCTTTTGATCTTTGCCGTACCAACGAAAAATAGATACGTAAACGCGACACAGAAACGTCGCGTATCGGATAGTTCGCCCTCTAACAGTGCGTTCGCGGGACAAATTCGTTAGGCTAGCAGCCATTTTTGCGTCTGCCGCCCACAAGGCATGCAACGCGCTTTAAGGGTCAGTCCCATACGGATCGACAGCATTTCCCTAATTACACAGGGCAATCCCCCTCTAAATTCCGATTCAGTAGTGTGGTATTACCTTAATGAAAGTTTTGAAAGGTCAGGACATCCTGGCACTTGGCTTTATGACATTTGCCCTGTTCGTTGGGGCTGGCAACATCATTTTCCCGCCGATCGTTGGCTTGCAGGCCGGACCTCACGTCTGGATGGCCGCGCTGGGCTTCCTGATCACCGCGGTGGGTCTGCCGGTGATCACCGTCGTTGCATTGGCCAAGGTCGGTGGGGCGATGGATGCACTGAGCAGCCCGATCGGCAAGATCGCTGGCGGCATTCTGGCCGCGGCTTGCTACTTGGCGGTCGGCCCGTTGTTCGCCACCCCGCGTACTGCGACCGTATCGTTTGAAGTAGGCTTGGCGCCGCTGACCGGCGAAAGCCCGTTGGCACTGTTCCTCTACAGCTCGGTGTACTTCCTGCTGGTGTTCTTCATCTCGCTCTACCCTGGGCGTTTGCTGGACACCGTTGGCCGCTTCCTCGCGCCGCTGAAAATCATCGCACTGGCAGTGCTCGGCATCGCTGCATTCGCCTTGCCGGCGGGTGATATCGGTCACGGCACGCCTGAGTATGTGGCGGCACCGTTCTCCCAAGGCTTTATCAATGGTTACCTGACCATGGATACCCTCGGCGCGCTGGTGTTCGGCATCGTCATCGTTAACGCGATCCGCTCCCGTGGCGTCGAGTCGCCGGCGCTGATCACCCGTTACGCGATCATCGCCGGGCTGATTGCCGGTGTCGGTCTGGCGCTGGTGTATGTCAGCCTGTTCCGCCTTGGTTCCGGCAGCCACGAAGTAGCAGCGGGCGCGACCAATGGCGCGGCGGTATTGCACGCGTATGTGCAACACACCTTCGGTTCGCTGGGCAGCGGTTTCCTCGCAGTGCTGATCTCGCTGGCGTGTCTGGTGACGGCGGTCGGTCTGACTTGTGCGTGTGCCGAATACTTCAGCCGTGTGCTGCCACTGTCCTACAAGACTCTGGTAATCATTCTGGCGGCGTTCTCGCTGCTGGTGTCCAACCTGGGTCTGACCAAGCTGATTGCCTTCTCGATTCCGGTGCTGACCGCGATCTATCCGCCGTGCATCGTCTTGGTGGCGCTGAGCTTCTGCAAAGATTTCTGGCATGAGCACGGCCGTATCCTCGGTCCGGTGATGCTGGTGTCGTTCATCTTCGGCACCATCGACGCGCTGAAAGGCGCCGGTCTGGCCGGCTGGATGCCATCGCAGTTGTCCCACTTGCCGCTGAGCGAGCAGGGGCTGGCATGGCTGGTGCCGTGCGTGATGACGCTGGTGGTTGCGGTTGTTTGTGATCGCATGCTCGGCAAGCGCAGCGAAGCGGTTGCCTGACGTTACCTGACCCGCCAAAAGCGGGTCTTCAACGCTTAAACAGAAATGCCCCGTATCAATCGATACGGGGCATTTTTTATGAAAGCTGATAATTCTCAGCCCCGATAACGTACGACCAGAGCCCCTAAATTGATGTTGTCGCTAGCGCGGCTCAGGAGTATTCGCTTGTCGGGCTGCACTGCCACCGAAATCCACTGCATACCAGGCCCCAAGTACTGAGTAACGTATCCCTTGCCTTCACCAAAGTCTGTGTCTGGTTTTCCCGTTGCCAGATAGCGGCAGGCGAGCATTTGCTCTCTTGTTCTTTGTCCCGTGCCTCCCACCACGACCAGACCATCCTTAGGCTCCCCACTCAGATCGAACCAACTGCAACCGTCGGTTAATCCAAGATCAGTGACGATAGGCGTACCCTGATTGAATGCAATATTTGGTTTACCGTTCGGGTTGTACGCGGCCATCATTCCCCTGCGCCCTTTACCCCAATCGTCGTCAGGAGCGGTGTCGACTTCACCAGCGACAAAGAAACTACCGTCAGCACGTAGCATCAGGCTTCGTACGCTGGTCGGGTAATCCGATGGGAAGTAGACAGTTCCAGTGTCATCATCGCCGAAGTCTTCATCGGGCGTTCCATTTACATTCAGACGCACGATCACTCCTTTTCGAGAGGCCGCTGTCGCGCCTGCGACTGTGATGACTCCATTCTCAGAAACCGAAATCGAAGAGATGTTCAGTGCAAGATCTAACCAGCCTTTGCCGTTAAAAGTGGTATCAAAAACTCCTTCCTGATCAAGTCTGAACAGTCGGTTGTTTTGACCGACGAGAATTTTTTCATCAGCGGTCAGTACTACCCTGGTTCTGGAACTCGAGTTAGCGAAAGTCCCTGGTTTTGATGGTTGCGATTTGGACTGCGGGAGAAAAGGGATGTAAACCGTCCCATCGGGACCGAACTCGCGATCTCTTTCACCATCAGCGAAAAATCTGGCAAGCGCAAACCGGTTCCCTTGGTCCTCATCATATTGAAACCCGAAAAGCAGCGCCTTCCCGTCTTTATAAACACAGGCGCCAGTTCCGCTGGCTTGTCCCGAACCTGTAAACGTACCTACGATCGAACCGTTTTTGTTGAAGCCAGTATCGTTAGTGCCGTCCGCCAGTAATTGCGCCAAATGAAAACTGACCTTGCCGTCTACAAAGGTTTGTCCCACGAGAAGGATTTTTCCATCAGGGCGCAGGCCTGCGATGCTCAGAGCCTGGCTTCCCGGAGCAAAAGAGTCGGCATACCCTTGACTACCGAATGTTGCGTCAATGGGCAGTGCAGCGTTCGAAGGTGTCATGATCGAGTCCTTGTCTGGGTTAGCGTGCCTGTCAGTATTCTCTGGTCATAAACAACCTTATGCCCGCCTCACCCTCGGTGCTACTGTCAGAGTTGACAGGTATCAGCCTTCGCAAATTAATAGCTGCGGTCTATTTTTGAATAAATTCGACTCTCGAATGAGCGTGTCTTTTTGCGAGCCAATACGTCGAAACAAAGGGTTACTCCCATCATTCCTCATGCTCAGGAAAACGAATGTCGTTCATCCAAGCCAACCTGATTCACCTGCTCGCCGCCATCTGGTTTGTCATCTGCTGGGGTGGTTATACCCGTTATGCCTCCTGGAAAGGCCGCGATACAGCGTGTCTGGCCAGCGTGCTGCACCTGTACCGCGAAGACTGGATGCGCCGCATGCTGTTGCGTGACAACCGCATCGCCGACGCCAGCGTAATTGGTAATCTTGAACGCAACGCCTCGTTCTTCGCCTCCAGCACATTGATCATCCTCGCCGGCATTCTCACCGTGCTTGGTGCCTCGGAGCGGGCGGTGTCGTTGCTGGCTGACATCCCGATGGTGCAGCAGGCATCGCAGGGCATGTCGGAAATCAAGTTGCTGTGTCTGGCGATGGTGTTCGTCTACGCCTTCTTCACCTTTAGCTGGTGTATGCGTCAGTACAATTTTGCGGCGGTTTTGGTCGGGTCGGCGCCAATGATCGGTGAGCGACATGTCTCCGAACAGGAGCGCAAGGCGTTCGCGGCGCGGGCGGCGCGGGTGATTTCGATGGCGGCGAACCAGTTCAACTTCGGGCTGCGCTCTTACTACTTCGGTATGACCATGCTGGCGTGGTTCGTCAGCCCGTGGCTGTTCATGCTGATGAGCGCCGGGGTGGTGTTGGTCTTGTACCGCCGCGAGTTTCATTCCGACGTTCTCGATGTCATGGTCTATACCCCTACAGAAGCTCCCATTCCCGAGACAAACAAAGAGGTCGCTTGATGAGTATTCCGTTCTGGTGTGTGTTTATCACTGCGCTGTTGATTTATATCGCGCGTATGCCGGTGGGCAAGGCGATGAAAGAGCAGGGCGGTTACAACAACCACCTGCCGCGTCAGCAACAGGCGCAACTGACCGGCTACGGCGCGCGGGCGCTGGCGGCGCATCAGAATACGATTGAAGCGTTCATGTTGTTCGCGGTCGGCGTGTTGATGGCGCACACCACTCAGACGGCAGGATGGCTGATCGATACATTGGCGATCGTTTTTGTTATCGCGCGGATTCTCTATTTGTGGCTCTATCTGGCCGACCAACCCAAGCTGCGCAGCCTGGTTTGGGTAGTTGGCGTACTGTGCTCGTTGCTACTGATGATTAGTCCGACTTTTAGAACTGTCTTGCTCTAAGACGAGCCGGGCGCTAGATGACAGGCAAAAGAAAACCCGCACTTGGCGGGTTTTCTTTTTTCTGCAGCAAAAAGCGAATTATTGCTTCTTGGCAGCTTCTTCTTGTGCAGCAGCGTTCGATTCAGCCTGAGCTTTGGCAGCTTCGGCGTTTTCTTTCGCAGCGTCGTTCACTTTATCCTGAGCTTTGTTCATGTCTTGCTGAGCTTGTTCAGCATGTTGGTTGGCATCTTGAGCTTTGTCCTCGGATTTTTTATCGCAGGCAGCGAGACCGAGGGAAGCGGTCAACATCAAGGCAATAGCAAAAGTCTTACGCATGGGGTGTTTCTCCTTATGGAAAATAACTACTGGCCTTAAGAACTCGGCGCTACAGGTTAAGTTCCTCATTTCTTTCAGATATATAAGTTTGTTTTTACACGGAACTTTTGCTGTATTGCTTACTACTGGCAAAAGGCTCTAACGAGAGTAATTATCAAATGGACAGAAACCCCGTTTTTGAGCGCGCGACGCGGTTTCTCTCCGCGCTGCGACATTGTCAGGTACTCGGATTGCGCGTGCACAGCGCGTCCAGCGAAGGGCTTACGGTGATCCTTCCGTACAGCACGAAAATCGTAGGTAATCCACAGACCGGCGTGATCCACGGCGGCGCAATCACTTCGTTGATGGACACCGCCTGCGGAATGTCCACGCTGTGCGTTTTGCCGGAATTCGAGGTCTGCCCGACGCTCGACCTGCGCATCGACTACATGCATGCCGCCGAACCCGATAAAGATGTGTATGGCTTCGCTCAGTGCTACCGGGTGACCACCGACGTAATCTTCGCTCGCGGTTTCGCCTATCAGGACGATCCCGAGCAGCCGATCGCCCATGTGGTCGGTACGTTCATGCGCATGGGCAAGGGCCTCAAAGGCACAAAAGGCTTTGGCGGTGTAATCAAGGGAGAAGGGCAATGAGCGATGACCTCAAGCAGCAATTGCTCAAGGCTCACGCGCAGGGCGATTACGCGCCGCTGTTGCAGTTGATTCCCTACGCCGGGCTGATCGGCATCGAATGCTCACGCGTCGGCGATGAATTGTTGTTCAGGCTTCCTGCGAACAAGGACAACATTGGTAACCCTTTATTGCCGGCAATCCATGGCGGGGTGATCGCGGGGTTCATGGAGCTGGCCGCCGCTCTGCATCTGTTGATCTTCACCGGTGCGCCCGGGGTGCCGAAGATCATCGACTTCTCTCTCGATTACCTACGCGCCGGGCAGTTTCGCGACACTTGGGCCAAATGTCAGGTGTGTCGCCAGGGCCGGCGTGTAGCCAACGTCGCCATCACCGCCTGGCAAAGTACCGAAAGCGAACCGATTGCCACCGCTCGCGCGCACTTCAAAATCGATGAGCCCTTGAAATCCTGAACAGCGCCCCAAACTCACAAGACAACCCGCCGCCGACCATTTCGGGTCGCGGCCACTGCCATCTGATTGGAGTTTGATGACCATGAGTGTGGAAACTCAAAAGGAAACCCTGGGCTTCCAGACCGAGGTAAAGCAGCTGCTGCACCTCATGATCCATTCGCTGTATTCCAACAAGGAAATTTTCCTTCGCGAATTGATCTCGAACGCCTCTGACGCTGTCGACAAACTGCGCTTCGAAGCCCTGGCCAAGCCAGAGCTGCTTGAAGGCGGCGCTGACCTGAAAATCCGTGTGAGTTTCGACAAGGACGCCAAGACCGTCACCCTCGAAGACAACGGTATCGGCATGAACCGTGACGATGTGATCACCCACCTGGGGACCATCGCCAAATCCGGCACTGCCGATTTCATGAAGAATCTTTCTGGCGATCAGAAGAAAGATTCGCACTTGATCGGCCAGTTCGGTGTGGGCTTCTACTCTGCCTTCATCGTTGCCGACCAGGTTGACGTGTACAGCCGTCGCGCCGGCACCCCGGCCAGCGAAGGCGTGCACTGGTCGTCGAAAGGCGAGGGCGAGTTCGAAGTCGCCACCATCGACAAGCCAGAGCGCGGCACCCGTATCGTCCTGCACCTGAAAGCCGCCGAAGACGAATTCGCCGATGGCTGGCGTCTGCGCAACATCATCAAGAAGTATTCCGACCACATCGCTTTGCCGATCGAGCTGCCGAAAGAAGCGGCAGCTGCCGAAGGCGAAGAGGCTCCGGCCGTTGAATGGGAAACCGTCAACCGCGCCAGCGCTCTGTGGACCCGTCCGCGCACTGAAGTGAAGGACGAGGAATACCAGGAGTTCTACAAGCACATCGCGCACGACTTTGAAAACCCGCTGGCCTGGAGCCACAACAAAGTCGAAGGCAAGCTCGAATACAGCTCGCTGCTGTACGTGCCGGCCCGCGCACCGTTCGACCTGTACCAACGTGAAGCGCCGAAAGGCCTGAAGCTGTACGTGCAACGCGTGTTCGTCATGGATCAGGCCGAGTCGTTCCTGCCGCTGTACCTGCGCTTCATCAAAGGCGTGGTCGACTCCAACGACCTGTCGCTGAACGTGTCGCGGGAAATTCTGCAGAAAGACCCGATTATCGATTCGATGAAGACCGCGCTGACCAAGCGCGTGCTCGACATGCTGGAAAAACTGGCGAAGAACGAGCCTGAGCAATACAAGGGCTTCTGGAAGAACTTCGGTCAGGTCATGAAAGAAGGCCCGGCAGAAGACTTCGCCAACAAAGAGAAAATTGCCGGTCTGCTGCGTTTCGCATCGACCAATGGCGACGACGGCGAGCAGATCGTCGGTCTGGCCGACTACCTGGCCCGCGCCAAGGAAGGTCAGGACAAGATCTACTACCTCACCGGCGAAACCTACGCGCAGGTTAAAAACAGCCCGCACCTGGAAGTCTTCCGCAAGAAAGGCATCGAAGTGCTGCTGCTGACCGACCGTATCGACGAGTGGCTGATGAGCTACCTCAGCGAGTTCGACGGCAAGACCTTTGTCGACGTGGCACGTGGTGACCTCGATCTGGGCAACCTGGACTCGGAAGAGGACAAGAAAGCCGCAGAAGAAGTCGCCAAGTCCAAAGAAGGTCTGGTTGAGCGTCTGAAAACCGCGCTGGGCGATTCCGTGGCGGAAGTCCGGGTTTCGCATCGTCTGACCGATTCGCCGGCCATTCTGGCCATCGGCGAGCAGGATCTGGGTCTGCAAATGCGTCAGATCCTCGAAGCCAGCGGACAGAAAGTGCCGGATTCGAAGCCGATCTTCGAATTCAACCCAAGCCACCCGCTGATCGAGAAACTCGATGGCGAGCAGAGCGAAGAGCGTTTTGGCGACCTGTCGCACATTCTCTTCGACCAGGCTGCGCTGGCGGCGGGTGACAGCTTGAAAGATCCGGCCGCTTATGTGCGCCGTCTGAACAAGCTGCTGGTTGAGCTGTCGGTTTAACCAAGTCGTAGAAAAACCCGCTTCGGCGGGTTTTTTCATTCTGGTGTTTAACCAATCAGGAGTCAGAAATGAGCCAAGTCACTGTACGTTCCGTGGTCTATCAGATCGACGGCCAGCCTTATGAAGGTCGTTTGGCGTTCGACGCCGAGCACAACGGCGCGCTTCCGGGTTTGTTGCTGGCGCCGAACTGGATGGGTGTCAGCGCCGGTGCCGAAGAGATCGCCAAGTCGGTCGCGGCCAAGGGCTACGTGGTGCTGATCGCTGACGTCTATGGTCAGGCGGTGCGCCCGCAAAACGCTGATCAGGCTGGTGCGGCGATGATGCCGTTGAAGGATGATCGCGCGCTGCTGCGCAAACGTATGCAAGCGGCGTTCGAGCAATTGCAGAAGCAGGGCGAAGCAGCGGTCGATACGTCGAAACTGGCGGTGTTCGGTTTCTGCTTTGGCGGTTGCTGTGCGCTGGATCTGGCGCGCACTGGCGCGGCGGTGAAGGCTGCGGTGTCGTTCCACGGTACGCTGGATTCGCCGAATCCTGCCGATGCGCAGAATATCAAGGGTTCGGTATTGGTGATGCACGGTGCTTCTGACCCGTTGGTGCCGAAAGAACAGTTGCCGGCGTTTGAAGACGAGATGAACGCGGCGAAAGTGGACTGGCAACTGCTGAGCTACGGCGGTGCGGTGCACTCCTTTACCGATCCGCATGCCAATGTGCCGGGCAAGATGATGTACGACGCGAAGACCGCCAAGCGCGCATTCAAGTCGATGCATGATTTGCTGGATGAAGTGTTCAAGGGCTAAAAGCCTGAAAAGCAAAAGCCCCTCACCCTAACCCTCTCCCAAAGGGAGAGGGGACTGATTGGGGGATATTTCAGAGGTCCGCCGACCTGAAAATGCTTATGTGAATCCGAAATCGTCTGCTGTGTTTAGCTGAACCCATAATCGACGCTATATTTCAGGTCGATGGATGACTGAAGACACCTCGGTCGGCTCCCTCTCCCTCCGGGCGGTCCGACGTTTCGGGAGGGCTGGGGTGAGGGTGGCTTTTCAGCGCGGCAACTCGATCCGCTCAACTTCCCCTGGCACCGTCGGCCAGTCCCCGGTCGCCCACTTGCGCCGCGCTTCATCGATCGCCGCCGGATCGCTCGCCACAAAATTCCAGTTGATCCGCCGAGGCCCGTCCAGCGGCGCGCCGCCAAACACCACGGCGTGAACATCACTCTCGGCAAACAGACTCATCTCTTCCCCGGCCGGCAATACCGCCAGCGCATGCGGTTCAAGCGCTTCACCGTTCAGTTGCGCATCCCCACTCAGCACATAAACCGCCCGCTCTTCATGCTCGGTCGGAATCAGCAACGTGGTCGCCGTTTGCATCTGCACTTCCGCATACAACGTAGGAGAAAGCACCGGCACCGGCGATTCCAGGCAAAAGCCTGACCCGGCAATCATCCGGATCTGTACACCGAGGTTATCGCTGACCGGCAACGTCGCTGCCGGATGATGGCTGTAATGCCCCGGGCCTTGCTCGTGATCCTTGGGCGACGCCAGCCAGATCTGCAAACCGTGCATGGTGAAGCTTTTGTCCCACAACGGCTCAGGCGTGCGTTCAACGTGAGCAATCGCGCTACCGGCAGTCATCCAGCTGACATCGCCAGCGCTGACCACCTGATCCGAGCCAAGGCTGTCCTTGTGCTGGATCTGTCCTTCGAACAGATACGTGAGCGTCGACAGACCAATGTGCGGGTGCTGTCGGATGTTCATGCCTTTGCCCGTCGGATAAACCGTCTCGAGCATGTGATCAAAAAACACGAAAGGCCCGACGCTGCGGCATTTGGCTGACGGCAGCGGGCGCAGAATCGGCTGGCCTTCGACGTCTTCGGCGCGCGGGCGGATGATCAGAGGTTGCGTGTCCATGGTGCATTCCAGGCTGAGCGGGTGATGCCAGAAGCATAACCCGCCGCTGGCATGAGGAGGATTACTGGCTGTCGAAGCCTTGCGGGGCGTGGGTTTCGATGCTGACGTCGGTTGTGGTCATCAGTTTATGGATCGGGCAGCGGTCGGCGACGCGCAGCAGTTCCTCACGCTGGGCATCGGTGAGTACGCCTTTGAGAGTGAGGGTGACGTGCAGGACGTATTTGCCTTTTTGTTCTTCGCTGTTATCGCGTTTGACGTCGACCCCGACGCCGGTCAGCGGGATGTCTTTCTTCTTCGCGTACATCTTCAGGGTCAGCGCTTTGCAGGCGCCGAGGGCGGCATCGAAATAGTCGTGCGGCTCAGGCGCCGAGCCTTCGCCGCCGGCGGATTTCGGCACGTCGGCAAACAGTTCGTGGTCATCAATCTGTACGGTGTGACGAAAACCTTCAGCGGAGACGGTATTGACGGTAACGGTCATGGGAACCTCACTGGCAGTAGGAAAAGTCGTTCGATCAAAAAAGACCTTGCAGTTATAGAGCATTCCCACTGGCACGCGTTCCACTTTCCTGCGGGATGAACCCTTGTCGTCAGGGCGGGGTCTAGGCTATGCCTACTTGCCGGAGATTACTTGTGTCCCTGTATCGTTTGAGTCTTGCCTGTCTTCTGCTGCTTGCCGGCAACGTCAGCGCCCGCGAATACACCTACAGCGATGCGCACCTGCATTACGTGGATTTTTTCCAGGAAAGCGCAGGCATGGCGAAACTGCTGACGGCGATGAAGGACGGTTCCGTCGAGCATGTGATGATTTCTGGCATTCCGGTGGCGAAAAAATGGCATGAGGACGAACCCAAGCGTCCGCGCTACTACGCTGGCGATGACGCTGATGCCTATTGGTACAGTGCGACCGACGTGATTGTCGCCGACGCCGTGCAAAAGCTGAGCGCCGAGCAGCGGCTGTACTTTCATCCGTTTCTGTCGGGCTTCAACCCCAACGACAAGAACTCTGCCGCACACATCCAGCGCATGCTCGATCTGTATCCGGGGCTGTGGCAGGGCATCGGCGAGGTGTTCACCCGGCATGACGACCTCACGGCGCTGACGTCCGGCGACACGCCGCGGGCCAACAACGAGGCGATGACCAAGATCTATCATCTCGCCGCCGAGAACGATCTGCCGGTGATGCTGCATTCCAATATCACCTCCAAGCGTGAGAAGAATCCGCTGTATCTGAAGGAAGTCGAAGAGCCGCTGCGTAATCACCCACACACGCGATTTATCTGGGCACACGCAGGCACCAGTGCTGAAATTCATCGGCATCAGACACAGTTGCCGTTTTTGCTGCCGACCCTGACGCGCATGCTCGAGGCTTACCCCAATTTGTTCATTGATTTGTCGTGGAGCATGCTCACGCCGTATCTGCTGGACGAGCAGGGCAAGCCGCGCCCGGAATGGCTGGCGCTGGTCGAGAAGTACCCGGACCGCTTCATGCTTGGCTCGGACGTGGTAGGGCGTTTCAACAAGCTCGGTGAGGAAATGCATAGCTTCAAGCCGTTCCTTGATGCGTTGCCCGAGGACGTTGCGAAAAAAGTCGCTCGGGATAATTTCCTGGCGATCTTGCCGCGAACGGTGCTCAAGTCCGGCAAAACCGCGCTGAATCGTTAATGCCCACGGTTCGGAGTATTAAGGCCTTTTGATATCACGTTTTGGTCTTACGCAAATTTTCGCCGGGCCGATACCTTCTAAAGCAACCAGCTGCAGGGTTGATGCAGCGCTTTTGGAAGGAACCAGAGCAATGAGTATCCGTAGTCTCAATATTGCCCCGCGCGCCGGCCTCGGTTTTGGGCTGTTGGCGCTGATGGTGTTTGCCCTCGGGGCGTTCGCTTTGCTGCAAATGTCGAACATGCGCGCCCAATCTGACGAGGTCGATAACAATTGGCTGCCCAGCGTCATGGCGGTCGGTGAGATGAGTCAGGACATGCTGCGCCTGCGCGCATTGACCATGCGCCTGTTGCTCAATCGCGATCCGCAGGCGCTGGAGCAGAATGTCGTCAAACTCAATGAGCTGCGTGGGGTGCTGAGTGAGGCTCAGCAGCGTTACGACGTGCTGATCGTGCTGCCCGAAGAGCGCAAGCTGTTTGATCGCTTCAAGGTTGCCGAGCATCAGTACCTGGAGTTTCAGGCGCAGGTCATGCAGTTATCTGCGCAGAATCGCGTGGAAGAAGCCGCGACCATTCTCAATGGCCAGATGAGTCCGCTGGCCGACGAAATCGCGGTGCTGCTGCGCGAGCTGGTCGAACTGAATAAACACAATGCCAATCTCGCCACTGAAGCGGCGCGACTGGTGTTTATCAATTCGCGGGTGTGGGTCGGGGTGATGATCGGCGTGACCGCGCTGATCACCATCGGCCTGGCCCTGCTGCTGACGCGCAGCATTGTGCTGCCGCTGGCGCAGTCGTTGGGTGTCGCCGAGGTGGTGGCGGGTGGGGACCTGACCGGTGATATCAGCATCAGCGGCAAGGACGAACCGGCGCGACTGCTTCATGCGCTCAAGAGCATGCAGCACAACCTGCGCGACACTATCCGGCAAATATCCGAGTCTTCCAGCCAATTGGCCTCGGCATCGGAAGAGCTGAGCTGCGTCACGGAAGACGCCACGCGCGGGCTGCATCAGCAGAGTCTGGAAATCGAGCAGGCCGCTACTGCGGTCAATCAGATGACCGCTGCGGTGGAGGAGGTGGCCAGCAATGCGGTCGCCACCTCGCAAGCTTCGCGTGAGTCCGATCGCATTGCTCAGCATGGCCGTGAACAAGTGCGCCAAACCGTTTCGTCGATAGAGTTGCTCGCCGAAGACGTGACCAACAATGCGTCGCAGGTCGAAGATCTGGCGCAGAAGGTTCATGGCATCAGCAAAGTATTGGATGTGATTCGTTCGATTGCCGAACAAACCAATCTGCTCGCGTTGAACGCTGCGATCGAGGCTGCACGGGCCGGTGATGCCGGGCGCGGGTTTGCCGTGGTGGCGGATGAGGTGCGGGCCTTGGCGCATCGCACCCAGCAGTCGACGCAAGAGATTGAACAGATGATTGGCGGCATTCAGCAGGGCACCGATTCAGCGGTCGGTTCGATGCAGCAAAGCAATGTGCGGGCGCGTTCGACGCTGGAATTGGCCAAGGCTGCCGGGACTGCACTTGAAGAGATCGCCTCGGCATTCACACTGATCAACGAGCGTAATCTGGTGATCGCCAGTGCCTCGGAAGAGCAGGCAGCGGTGGCGCGGGAGGTGGATCGCAATCTGATGAACATTCGTGATCTGGCGATGCAGACCTCGGCGGGGGCTAATCAGACGAGTGCGGCGAGTCAGGAGCTGTCGCGGTTGGCGGTGGATCTGAACAGCATGGTGGCGAAGTTTTCGGTTTGAGGTTCGCCTTCAAAAGCCCCTCACCCTAACCCTCCCGAAACGTCGGACCGCCCAGAGGGAGAGGGGACTGACCGTGGAAGATTAGCGAGTTACGCCGACCTGATCTTGCTTTGGGGAATCCATAATCGACTCGACTTTTCAGGTCGATGCATGGCGCCAGACATCTCGGTCAGCTCCCTCTCCCTCGGGAGAGGGCTGGGGTGAGGGGCGAGCCAGGTACAAATCTCCAATCCAGCACGCAAAAAAAAGCCCCGCATTTCGCGGGGCTCTTTGATGTAGCGGCGGATCAGCTGCCTTTAACGGTTTTGCCGTTGACTGTGCCGTCCTGGAGCATGATGTTGTACTCCTTGCCGTCGGTTTCAACCTGTTGCAGGCGAACCAGCAGGTAATCCCAATCCTTGGCGAACCACAGGACGGTGATGCGCTTGCTTTGTGTCGGGTCGCGTACGCGCTCGACCTTGATTGCATCGATCTGACCAGCCTTGGTCTCGACTTTTTCCGAACCCAGCACGCGGAAGTCATAGGTATCGACTTCGCCGTCATCGACCACTTGATAGCTCATGGTCTTCTTGCCGGCGGCGACGTCATGCTGCAGCGCCAGTTGATAGGTGGACTTGTCGACCATGCCACGGTTCAGCGGGATTTTCACCGCGTCGCCACGGTCGGTGCCAGTGACCATTTTGCTGTTCCAGTCAAAATCCAGATCAGCCTTTTTCGCTTTGCCCAGGCCGCCACGTTCGAAGTGGTAGGACTGCGGCAGCAGGGTGTCCTTGTCCAGGGTCAGGGTGCTTTCTTCAGTCAGGCTGGCGATCATCATCGAGGCCTTGAAGCTGAGCTTCCAGACGCCGTTGGCTTCCTTGACCAGACTGCGCTCGGCGGTGCCGCTCATGGGCAGTTGCTTCCAGTCGGCGGTGTAGCTGGCGGAGAACGGTTGAAGTTCGGCTGCCTGCGCGAAGGGCAGGGCGAGCAGAGCGCAAGCGAAGAGCAGGGCGCGACGCATAATATCTCCTAGTTTCGAATCAAGTGGCCGCTGGCCGCGAGTAGCTGGCCATCCAGTAAAGCACCGTGTTCACCGAGTGCCAGCCTGCCTTCGGCAAACCAGCGTACTGCCATCGGGTAGATCAGGTGTTCCTGAACGTGTACTCGCTGCGCGAGACTCTGCGGCGTATCGTGCAACTCTACCGGTAATACTGCCTGTACGACCAGTGGTCCGCCATCGAGTTCCTCGGTGACGAAGTGCACGGAGCAGCCGTGCTCCGTGTCGCCGGCCTCCAGCGCGCGCTGATGAGTGTGTAACCCTTTGTATTTGGGTAGCAGCGACGGGTGGATGTTGAGCAGGCGCCCCTGGTAGTGGCGAACGAAATCAGCGCTGAGAATGCGCATGAAACCGGCCAGCACCACGAGTTTCGGTTGGAATTCGTCGATCAGTTCGATCAGAGCAGCATCGAAGGCCTCGCGGCCTTCAAATGCCTTGTGATCCAGCGAGCGGGTGGCGATACCCGCGTCACTGGCGCGTTGCAGGCCGTAGGCGTCGGCGCGATTGGAAATCACTGCAGCGATGCGGACCGGGCTGTCGCCGGTCCGCGTGCTGTCGATCAAAGCCTGCAAGTTACTGCCGGTGCCGGACAACAGCACCACGACATCACAGGTTGCGGACATTAATGAGCCTTAAGGTTCTGCAGATCAACCTGGGCAGCGCCTTCGGCAGCGGCAGCGATCTGACCGATGACCCAAGGCTGTTCGCCGGCGTCACGCAGGGTGTTCAGGGCAACTTCTACGTGTTCCTGAGCCACGCAGATAACCATGCCAACGCCGCAGTTCAGCACGCGGTGCATCTCGGTTTCGTCAACATTGCCTTTTTCTTGCAGCCAGTCGAACACGGCCGGGCGAGTCCAGCTAGCCACGTCAACCACCGCCTGAGCGCCTTTTGGCAGAACGCGCGGGATGTTGTCGAGCAGGCCACCACCGGTGATGTGGGCCATGGCTTTGACGGCGCCGGTGTCTTTGATCAGCTTGAGCAGCGGCTTCACGTAGATGCGGGTCGGGGCCATCAGCAGGTCGGTCAGCGGTTTGCCGTCGAGCTGGATGTTTTCGATGTCGGCGCCGGAGACTTCGATGATCTTGCGGATCAGCGAGTAGCCGTTGGAGTGCGGGCCGGAGGATGGCAGAGCGATCAGGGCGTCACCGGTGGCGACTTTCGAGCCGTCGATGATTTCCGATTTTTCCACGACGCCGACGCAGAAACCGGCCAGGTCGTAGTCTTCGCCTTCGTACATGCCAGGCATTTCAGCGGTTTCGCCGCCAACCAGCGAGCAACCCGACAGTTCGCAGCCAGCGCCGATGCCGGTCACTACCTGGGCAGCGGTGTCGACATTGAGTTTGCCGGTGGCGTAGTAGTCGAGGAAGAACAGTGGCTCAGCGCCGCAAACCACGAGGTCGTTGACGCACATGGCAACCAGGTCGATACCGATGCTGTCGTGCTTGTTCAGGTTCAGCGCCAGACGCAGTTTGGTGCCGACGCCGTCGGTACCGGAAACCAGTACGGGCTGCTTGTAGCCGGCCGGGATTTCGCAGAGGGCGCCGAAACCGCCCAGGCCGCCCATGACTTCCGGGCGCGCAGTGCGCTTGGCGACGCTCTTGATGCGTTCGACCAATGCTTCACCGGCGTCGATGTCTACACCGGCGTCCTTGTAGCTCAGGGAGGGTTGCTTGCTCATGATCCAGGCCTTTAGGGGAGGGGATTCAGGGGTAACGACCGAGTTCAGCGGGAACATCGAAATCGAGGGGGCGAATGCCTCACGCGAGTTTCGAGGGTCTCGGCTGTTGCCGGTCTGCGAAGGCGCGCGATTTTATCAGGCTTGAGGGGCAGCGGCCATCCTCGCACCGACGGGCAGGGCCATATCTCGGGAAATTTTTTGCAATTAAGGCCTGCGGGTGCCTGTATAAGGTGTGGCGATTAACCGTCTATCGTTATCACTGTGCAAAAACTTACCGCTGTCGTGTGAATGTTTGGTGCTGGCAGATTGTCACAGCCATGCTCAACCGATTCACGCGGCCTGTTCCAGCCGCTCCTGTCGACGGGAATTCTCCATGCGTTTTTGTAAATTGTTGTTTGTGGGTTGTTTGTCTCTGCTCAGCCTGGCGAGTCACGCCGAAAATCTCAAAAGCCTCTATCAAGTGCGTGAGCCGGTCAACGGCCAGGCCCCGGAGGAGCGTGATCGCGCCACGCAGGCGGCGCTCGACACGCTGGTGTTGCGTCTGACCGGCGATCCGAAAGCTGCACAAAACCCGGGGCTGGCGGCGATTCGCAAGGATCCGCAGCAGATCATCAGTCAATTCGGTTTTGATGCCGGGCCGCCGGAGGTGCTGAAAGTCGATTTCGATCCGGCGACCACCGAGCAGGCGCTGCGGCGTGCCGGGTTGTCGGTGTGGGGTGCGAGTCGCCCGTCGATTCTGAGCTGGTGGCTCAACGATTCGGCTGAGGGTTCCAGTCTGGTCGGTGATGGTCAGGCCGCTGCGGCGCCGTTGCGTACGGCAGCTCAACATCGCGGCTTGCCATTGCGTTTGCCGCTGGCGGACTTGAGTGAGCAATTGGTTGCCACGGCGCCAGCGCTGGAAGGCACCGATCCGGCGCCGTTGCGCGGCGCGTCCGAACGCTACAACACTGATGCCTTGCTCGCGGTGCATGCCCGTGAAGAGGGCGGGCAGTGGCAGGCCAAGTGGCACCTGTGGCTGGGCGATCAGAAAGAGGCGGGCAGTGTGCAGGGCGCCGATCAGGCTGCGGTCGCTGACGCGGTGATGCTGGCGGTGGCTGAGCGGCTGGCGCCTCGTTTTGTTGCCAAGCCGGGCGCTTCGGGGCAGCAGACTCTGGAAGTGCAGGGGATGAATCTTGAACACTACGCGGCGCTGTTGCGGTTACTTGAGCCGTTTGGCGTGCGTCTGCAAAGTGTTGATGGCGATCGCATCGTCTATCGGGTCAACGGCAGTGCAGATCAAATGCGCGCGCAATTGTCGCTGGCGAAGTTGCAGGAGTTGCCGGCTGAAGCCCCTGTGCCGGTCGCAGCACCACAACCTGCGGTTGCGGGCGCAGCACCTGTCGTGGCTCCGGCCCCGGCACCAGCAGCACCTTCGTTGCGGTTTCGCTGGTAAGTCTTTCCTTATATAGAAGCTACAGGAGTGGTACATGGCCGATACGCGGCGTTGGTTCTGGCTCGGTGGGGTAATCCTGCTTTGCGCGTTTGTGTGGTTGCTGCATCCGATCCTCACGCCGTTTCTGGTGGCGCTGCTGCTGGCTTATCTGTTCGATCCGCTGGTGGATCGCCTGGAAAGACTCGGGCTGTCGCGTACGTGGGGGGTAATCGCGGTATTTGCCTTGTTCACCCTGATCGTCACCGCGCTGTTACTGGTGCTGGTGCCGATGCTCGCCAAGCAGTTGCTGCGGTTATACGAACTGGCGCCGCAAATGCTCGACTGGCTGCAACACACGGCGTTGCCGTGGGCGCAGGCGAAGCTGGGTCTGTCGGATGGTTTCTGGAAGTTCGACAAGGTCAAAGCGGCGATCAGCGAACACATGGGCCAGACCACCGACATCGTCAGTGTGGTGCTCAGTCAGGCGACCGCGTCAAGTCTGGCGCTGATTGGCTGGCTGGCGAATCTGGTGCTGATTCCGGTGGTGAGTTTCTACCTGCTGCGTGACTGGGACGTGATGATGGCCAAGATCCGCAGTCTGCTGCCGCGCGATCGGGAGGAGACTATCGTATCGCTGGCCGGTGAATGTCATGAGGTACTGGGCGCGTTTGTTCGCGGGCAGTTGCTGGTGATGGTGGCGCTGGGCGTGATTTACGCGGCGGGCCTGATGATTATCGGGCTGGAGCTGGGGCTGTTGATCGGTCTGATCGCGGGCCTGGCGGCGATCGTGCCGTACATGGGCTTTGTGATCGGTATTGGCGCGGCGTTGATTGCCGGTTTGTTCCAGTTCGGTGGCGATCTGTACCCGATGGTCGGGATCGTCGCGGTGTTCATGGTCGGTCAGGCGCTGGAAGGCATGGTGCTGACCCCGCTGCTGGTGGGCGATCGCATCGGTCTGCATCCGGTGGCGGTGATCTTCGCGATTCTGGCCGGTGGCGAGCTGTTCGGTTTTACCGGTGTGCTGCTGGCGTTGCCGGTGGCGGCGGTGATCATGGTGCTGGTGCGCCATGTGCACGACTTGTACAAGGATTCCGACATCTATAGTGGTGTTGACGATCCGCAGTTGTAATGGCGCAGGGGCGGCCCGGTAAATCGCCGGGTTGGCCCGTGTCCTGCAGGCGCTGGCGCCAAGGAATCTGTCATAAAACCGGTGCGTTAACGCAAACCTTTGATTTTGCTTGGACTCTGTCGCATTGTGCGCTCAGCTTCACGGGTATAAACTTCGCAAACTTTACACAGAGGCCACTAACGGTTCCTTGAGAACTGTTCAGTCAGCATGAAACCGATTCAGCTGCCCCTAGGTGTGCGTCTGCGTGACGACGCCACCTTCATCAACTACTACCCAGGCGCCAATGCCGCTGCACTCGGCTATGTCGAGCGTCTATGCGAAGCCGACGCCGGCTGGACAGAAAGCCTGATCTACCTGTGGGGCAAACACGGCGTAGGGCGTACGCATCTGTTGCAGGCAGCGTGTCTGCGTTTTGAGCAAATGGGCGAGCCGGCGGTGTATTTGCCGTTGGCCGAGTTGATGGATCGCGGCGTCGAAATCCTCGACAACCTTGAGCAGTACGAACTGGTTTGCCTGGACGACTTGCAGGTGATTGCCGGCAAGGCTGACTGGGAAGAGGCGATGTTTCATCTGTTCAACCGTCTGCGTGACAGCGGTCGGCGTCTGCTGATCGCCGCGTCAACCTCTCCGCGTGAACTGCCGGTCAAACTGGCTGACTTGAAATCGCGCCTGACCCTGGCGTTGATTTTCCAGATGCGCCCGCTCTCCGATGAAGACAAGTTGCGCGCCTTGCAGTTGCGCGCATCGCGTCGCGGTCTGCACCTGACCGATGAAGTCGGGCATTTTATTTTGACGCGCGGCACCCGCAGCATGAGTGCGCTGTTCGACTTGCTTGAGCAGCTCGATCAGGCCTCGTTGCAGGCTCAACGCAAGCTGACCATTCCCTTCCTGAAAGAAACCCTAGGCTGGTAACGGCGCGGCTTTCAGCGTGTTTCGGCATAATTCAGGCGCCAGAAAATCCGCTTTCCTGCAAGCTGTGCAGGCCGCGTCTCGGTTCAAATGGGCTTAAGCGCTTAGATGTAAACGAGAAACCGAGAAGTCACAAAAAGATCGATTGAATTTGCAAATGAGGCTGATAGCGGGCATAGTCTCGGCTTCTTTACAACTATCAGCCACGGTCGTGCCCATGCTAAAGCGCTTCGCACCCCTCGTGCCTCTCGCACTCGTCACCCTGTTGTACGGTTGCGCTGCTCATTCTCCAGTTCAAGAGCAGCCTCAACAGGTTAAAAATTCTGCCACGGCCCAATCTTCCGTTATTTATCAGGAAGAGCTGGACACCGAAAAAGAACTCAACGAATTCAATGGCAAGAAGCCTTATCAGCTTCCTGTTCTGGCCGACAGCATCCTCGAACGCGGCATGTCCCTGATCGGTACCCGTTACCGTTTCGGCGGTACCTCTGAAGCCGGTTTCGATTGCAGCGGTTTCATCGGCTACCTGTTCCGCGAAGAAGCCGGCATGAACCTGCCACGCTCGACCCGCGAAATGATCAACGTTGATGCGCCGCTGGTCTCGCGCAGCAACCTTGAGCCGGGCGATCTGCTGTTCTTCGCCACCAACGGTCGTCGCGGTCGTGTCAGTCACGCCGGGATCTACCTCGGTGACAACCAGTTCATCCACTCCAGCAGTCGTCGCAGCGGCGGTGTTCGCATCGACAGCCTGGGTGACAGCTACTGGAGCAAGACCTTCATCGAAGCGAAACGCGCTCTGGCCAACGCTCCAACTGTAGTCACTGCTCGCAAGTAATCCCTTGTTGTCGCTGCGTTCGCGGCGACAATCAGGCTTGCGGTAACGGAGTAGACTTAGACTTTACAAGGTGAAGTTAAAGTCTTACTTGAAGTTTGCCGCGTAGCCGCTAGAATCCTGTATCTATATTGATGGCAAACCGCCTGCGTGCTCACTCAGGCGGTTTTGTTTTCTGTCCATCGGCAGAAAAAGCCGCAGCCAGATCAGGATGTTCTGCTTATGACGATGTCGGCCCGCCTCACTTTGATCTTCTTCGCAGCGCTGCTCAGCGCCTGCGCCAGTCGCACACCGCCTCCTGCGCCGGTGGTTCGCGCACCGGTCGTGTTCGGCCCCTCCCAAGCTTTTTCGCCTGCTGCTGAAGACGTGCTGTTTCGCGCGCTCGGTCTGGTCGGCACGCCCTATCGTTGGGGCGGCAACACGCCGGATTCAGGGTTTGATTGCAGCGGGCTGATCGGTTTTGTCTACCGTGATGCGGCGGGCATCTCTTTGCCGCGTTCGACGCGTGAGCTGATCGTCATGCAGGCACCGAATGTCGGCAAAGAAGGCTTGCAGACTGGCGATCTGATCTTCTTCGCCACCAATGGCGGCTCGCAGGTCAGTCATGCGGGGATTTACGTCGGGGAAGGGCGCTTCGTGCATGCGCCGGCCACGGGCGGCACGGTGAAGCTGGACAGCCTGTCGAAGGCGTACTGGCAGAAAGCTTATCTGAGTGCCAAGCGGGTGTTGCAGCCGGAGCATCTGGCGCATAACCCGTAATTCAAGCAGCCCACAATCCCATGTAGGAGTGAGCCTGCTCGCGATAGCGGTCGTTCAGTCAATGATGATGTCGACTGATACGAAGTTATCGCGAGCAGGCTCACTCCTACAGTTGTTTGTGCATGGCGAAAATTATTTGCTGGCCGACACTCGCCACACCTTGTTGCCGACATCATCCGCCACCAGCAAGCCACCCTGCTGATCGATCACTACGCCCACCGGGCGACCGAGTGCATTCTCGTCTTTGTCGAGGAAACCGGTCAGCACATCCACCGGTTTGCCACTCGGCTTGCCACCGGTAAACGGCACGAAAATCACTTTGTAGCCACTGTGCGGTTTACGGTTCCACGAACCATGCTGGCCGATGAACGCGCCTTCCTTGAACTGCGCCGGCAGCGTGTTGCCCTCGGCGAAGCTCAGACCCAGTGAGGCGGTGTGCGGGCCGACTGCGTAATCCGGGGCGATGGCTTTGGCCACCAGGTCCGGATTTTGCGGCGACACACGCACATCGACATGCTGGCCGTAGTAGCTGAACGGCCAGCCATAAAAACCACCGTCCTTCACGGAAGTGATGTAGTCCGGCACCAGATCACTGCCGATCTCATCGCGTTCGTTGACCGCTGTCCACAGCGCGCCACTGACAGGCTCCCAGGCCAGGCCATTGGGGTTGCGGATGCCCGAGGCAAAGATGCGGTGATTGCCGGTCGCCCGATCGACTTCCCAGATCGCCGCGCGGCCTTCTTCTTTATCCAGGCCATTTTCGCCGACATTACTGTTCGAGCCGACCGTGACGTACAGTTTGCTGCCGTCCTTGCTGGCGATGACGTTTTTGGTCCAGTGGTGATTCAGCGTGCCGCCGGGCAGATCGACGACCTTGATCGGCTGCGATTTGATCTCGGTCGCGCCGGGTTCGTAGTTGAAACGCAGCAGGCGATCGGTATCGGCGACGTACAGGTCATTGCCAGCCAGGGTCATGCCGAACGGCGAGTTGAGGTTTTGCAGAAACACCGTGCGGGTCTCGGCGACGCCATCGTGATCGGCGTCACGCAGCAGGGTGATGCGGTTTGGGCTTGGCACGCCAGCGCCAGCCTTGCCCATGACCTTCTTCATCACCCAGCCGCGAATCCCGCTGCTGTCATCCGGTTTTGGTGGGGCATTGGTTTCCGCTACCAACACATCGCCATTGGGCAGCACATAGAGCCAGCGCGGATGATCGAGGCCTTCGGCGAATGCCGCGACCTGGGTGCCAGCCGCCGCTGTCGGTTTGCCGCGGTCGGGCCAGCCGATCGCCGGGGCGATATTCACCGTCGGGATCAGGGTCTTGTTCGGTTCGGGCAGCTTCGGTGACGGGCCGGTGCCGTCGGAGACTTGCAGGCTGGAGGTTTCACCGCAGGCGGCGAGTCCTCCGGCGAAGGCGATGACAAAAACGAGCTGGGGCTTGCGCATTGCTGATCTTCCCTATGAATGCATTCCTAATCATAGAGGAGGGCGCAAGCCCGATGGTTCAACTGCTCAACCGCGCGCTTCCTTGAACAGCACGGCGATGCCCGGGTGATAATTGCCGGCTTCGCTGCGTAACTTGCGGTAGGCGTAGGGGAAATACCAGGCGACCGCGCAAGTGTGTTCCTTTTGCAGGTCGTCGACCATGTCCTGCAGCTCTTCGGGGCTGGCGCTGTGCTGGGCTTTTTGCGGCGCGACAAACAGGCAGCCGAGCTTGAGGTCGCTGGCGTAGCTGATGCGTTTGGCGTCGTTGGTGATGTCCAGCAGGGCTTGGGTCAGATTGAGGTTGGTAACCTTTGGCCAGCGCTGGGTGGCCTGGATAAAGGCGCGGTCTTCGGCACCGGCGAGAAACAGATCGGCGCGGGCATTGCGCTCGCCTTCTTCATTCTGCTTGCGCGTGGCAGTGTCGTTCAAAGTCACCAGCTCGGCCATCCAGGCCGCCGCCGAGAGCAATCCGAGATTGGCTTTCTCGTCATGCCAGTAAGGGGTGTCGCTGTCGCCGCGCACGGCGTTGTAACGGTCGATACAGTCAAACCAGCGTTCAAGCACCGGGCGCAGGAATTCCAGGCGCGGGTTGCTGATGATCATGCCTTGCATCGTCATCATCCTTTATTGTTGTAGTGGGCTTTTCGGGAAAAGCATGGCTCTTTGATATCATTTGTATCAGTGTGGCACAAGATTGGCGTCAGATAATTGATCGGCGGCAGTTATTCGCCCGATGACCGCCTCTTTAATTGACGCTCCCCCCCCAACCCTCTAACCTTCGCGGCTTGTTTCAGGTGCTCTGTGACCTGCGTCGACAGAGTGAAACAGGGAAGCCGGTGAGGGTTGTCTTCGCACGAAGAACCACCACGATCCCGGCGCTGCCCCCGCAACGGTAAATGAGTGAAAACTGCGCCTTGAGCCACTGCCTCGAAAGAAGCGGGAAGGCGCGCAGTCAGGCGAAACGCCGCTCATGAGCCCGGAGACCGGCCTGATCCATCCAGCGGCATCACGGTGGGCGATGCCAGGCTTTTTGCCGTCTATTCTTGTGCCTGCCCGCCGTTATCCAGCCTCAACGGAGAGCTCCCCCCATGACCGATTCCCTCGAGCGCGACGAACGCCATCTGGCGCGTATGCAGCGCAAAAAAGCCGTGATCGACGAACGCATCGCCAACTCGCCTGACGAGTGCGGGCTGGTGCTGGTGCTGACCGGCAATGGCAAAGGCAAAAGCAGCTCGGCGTTCGGCATGCTCGCCCGCGCCATGGGCCACGGCATGCAGTGCGGCGTGGTGCAGTTCATCAAGGGCCGCAACAGCACCGGCGAAGAGCTGTTTTTTCGCCGCTTCCCTGAGCAAGTGCGCTTTCATGTGATGGGCGAGGGCTTCACCTGGGAAACCCAGGATCGTCAGCGCGACATCGCCGCCGCCGAAGCCGCGTGGGCCGTGTCCCGCGAACTGCTGCGCGATCCGTCGATCGGTCTGGTGGTGCTCGACGAACTCAACATCGCCCTCAAACATGGTTACCTCGATCTCGATCAGGTGCTCAGCGATTTGCAGGCGCGTCCGCCGATGCAGCATGTGATCGTCACCGGTCGCGCGGCCAAGCCGGAAATGATCGAAATGGGCGACACTGTGACTGAAATGGGCATGCTCAAACACGCCTTCCAGGCTGGCATCAAAGCGCAGAAAGGCGTCGAACTTTGAATCAGCCACGTCACTGCCCGGCGGTGCTCATCGCCGCGCCGGCTTCCGGTCAGGGCAAGACCACCGTCACCGCCGCACTGGCCCGTTTGCATCGCAATCAGGGGCGCAAGGTGCGCGTGTTCAAATGCGGCCCGGACTTTCTCGATCCGATGATTCTCGAACGCGCCAGCGGTGCGCCGGTGTATCAACTGGACATGTGGATGGTCGGCGAGCAGGAAAGTCGTCGTCTGTTGTGGGAAGCCGCCAATGAGGCGGATCTGATTCTGATCGAAGGCGTGATGGGCCTGTTCGATGGCACGCCGTCCAGCGCCGATCTGGCGCGGCACTTCGGCGTGCCGGTGCTCGGCGTGATCGACGGCACGGCCATGGCGCAAACCTTTGGTGCGCTGGCGCTGGGCTTGGCGAAGTATCAGCCGGACCTGCCGTTTGCCGGTGTACTGGCTAATCGCGTCGGCACCTTGCGGCATGCGCAATTGCTCGAAGGCAGCCTCACGGAAGGTTTGCGTTGGTATGGCGCGTTGTCCCGTGAGACCGGTATCGAACTGCCGAGTCGTCATCTCGGCCTGGTGCAGGCCAGCGAACTGAATGACCTCGATGTGCGTCTCGATGCCGCCGCCGATGCATTGGCCAGCAGTTGCGAGGTAGCGCTGCCACCGGCCGTGGAATTCGCCGCGCCTGATGTGATCGCTGTAGAGCCGCTGCTGAAGAATGTGCGAATCGCCGTTGCCCGCGATGAAGCGTTTGCCTTCACCTATGGCGCGAGTCTCGATCTGTTGCGGGCGATGGGCGCCGAGTTGAGTTTCTTCTCGCCGATCCGCGACACGCAATTGCCTGAGGCGGACAGCCTGTATTTGCCCGGTGGGTATCCGGAATTGCACCACGTTGCGTTGTCGCAGAACACCGCGATGCTGGAGGCGATTCGTGCGCATCACGCAGCGGGCAAACCGTTGCTCGCCGAATGTGGCGGGATGCTGTATTTGCTGGATTCTTTGACTGACGTTGAAGGCACTCGCGCTGAGCTGGTCGGGCTGCTTAAGGGCGACGCGGTGATGCAGAAGCGTCTGGCTGCACTGGCGCTGCAAGCAGTGGATTTGCCGGAAGGATCGTTGCGTGGGCACACTTATCATCATTCGTTGACGACGATTGAGCTGACGCCGATTGCGCGTGGCTTGAGTCCGAATGGCGGACGCGGTGCTGAGGCGGTTTATCGTGAGGGGCGGATGACGGCCTCTTATGTGCACTTCTACTTCCCGTCGAGTCCCGCGGCTATCGCAGCATTGTTTGCACCCGACCTCCATGCCGCCATCGCTGGCAAGCCAGCTCCCACAGTGGGCGGTGAGCTTCCTGAAGAAATGCAATCCCCTGTGGGAGCTGGCTTGCCAGCGATGGGGCCATGACAGACAACGCATTTTCCGAAGCCGAACGCCAAGCGGTCTACAAAGCCATCGCCGAACGCCGCGACATGCGCCATTTCACCGGCGGGACCGTCGAGCCGGAATTGCTGCGCCGACTACTGGAAGCCGCTCACCAGGCCCCAAGCGTCGGCCTCATGCAGCCGTGGCGCTTCATCCGCATCAGCGATAGAACCTTGCGCGGCCAGATCCAGAACCTCGTGGAAGAAGAACGCATCCGCACCGCAGAAGCCCTCGGCGAGCGCAGTGACGAGTTCATGAAACTCAAGGTCGAAGGCATCCATGACTGCGCCGAAGTGCTGGTCGCCGCACTGATGGACGATCGCGAAAAACACATCTTCGGTCGCCGCACGCTGCCGGAAATGGACATGGCCTCGCTGTCCTGCGCGATTCAGAATCTGTGGCTGGCCTCGCGCGTCGAAGGTCTGGGCATGGGCTGGGTTTCGCTGTTCGAGCCGCAGGCACTGGCGGATTTGCTGAAATTGCCCGCAGGCGCCAAACCTCTCGCCGTTTTGTGTCTGGGCCCGGTCAAGGAATTCTATCCGGCGCCGATGCTGGTACTCGAAGGGTGGGCGCAGGCGCGGCCGCTCAATGAGTTGCTGTATGAAAATTATTGGGGAGTGAGTCAATGAGTGTGGCGTTGTTGAGTGTCGCCGCGGTCGCGCTGGATGCGCTGCTCGGTGAACCGAAACGCTGGCATCCGCTGGTGGCGTTCGGCAATTTCGCCGGGCGCATCGAGCAACGTTTCAACGCCGGTGGTCGTGGCTGGCGCAGTCATGGCGTTACAGCGTGGGTGATCGCGGTGCTGCCGCTGACCTTGCTCGCCACCGCATTGTCCTGGGCGCCGTACGTGGGCTGGGTCGTCGAGATTCTTGCATTGTATTGCGCCCTCGGCATGCGCAGCCTCGGCGAGCATGTCGCGCCGGTGGCCGCTGCTTTGCGCGCAGATGATCTGGACGAGGCGCGCAAACGCGTGGGCTATCTGGTCAGCCGCCAGACCGATGAACTCGACAGCACCGCCGTCGCCCGCGCCGCCACCGAGTCGGTGCTGGAAAACGGCAGCGATGCGGTGTTTGCCGCGCTGTTCTGGTTTGTCGTGGCGGGTGCGCCGGGCGTGGTCCTCTATCGCTTGAGCAACACGCTCGATGCGATGTGGGGTTATCGCAACGAACGCTTCGAGCGCTTTGGTTGGGCTGCGGCGAAAATCGACGACGTGTTGAACTACATTCCTGCGCGTCTGGTGGCGTTGACCTACGCGCTGCTGGGTAAAACCCGACTCGCGTTGAAGTGCTGGCGCACACAGGCGCCGAAGTGGGACAGCCCCAACGCCGGTCCCGTGATGGCTGCCGGGGCCGGTGCCTTGGGCGTGGAGCTGGGCGGCGCGGCGATCTATCACGGCGAACTTCACGACCGTCCGCAACTCGGCGAAGGGCAACCGGCCGATGCCGATTCCATCGACCGTGGCTGGCAATTGGTTCAGCGCGGCGTATGGTTATGGCTGCTGATTCTCTGCGTGGGGGCTGAATTCTATGCTTGAGCACGGTGGCCGGCTGCGCAAGGCTGCACTCGATTACGGCATCGCTGAAGCTGACTGGCTCGACCTGTCCAGCGGTCTGGCGCCGTGGCCGTTTCCGATCCCGGAGATCCCGCTGCGCGCCTGGGCACGCTTGCCGGAAACCGATGACGGTCTGGAGCAAGCTGCGTGTGATTACTACGGTGCTGCGCAAGTGCTGCCGGTGGCGGGTTCGCAGATGGCCATCCAGTTGTTGCCGCGTTTGCGTCGTGCCGGCAAGGTCGGTGTGTTGTCGCCGTGTTATGCCGAGCATGCCGAAGCCTGGCGCCGCAGCGGTTACATCGTGCGCGAAGTGCTGGAGCAGGAAGTCGAGTTCTTTCTCGACAGCCTCGACGTGCTGGTGGTGGTCAACCCGAACAATCCGACCGGCCTGAGCCTGACCCCGGCACGATTGCTCGACTGGCACGCGCGGCTTGCCCGGCGTGGCGGCTGGCTGGTGGTCGATGAAGCCTTCATGGACAACACGCCGCAGTTGAGTCTGGCACCGCATGCCCATCAAGTCGGGCTGATTGTGTTTCGTTCGTTCGGCAAGTTTTTCGGTCTGGCCGGGGTGCGTCTGGGCTTTGTGCTGGCCGAGCGCAAGTTGCTCAAGCTGCTCGCCGAACAGGTCGGGCCTTGGGCGGTGAGCGGGCCGACGCGGGTGCTTGGCCAAGCGTGTCTGCAAGACACCGAAGGGCACACACGCCAACGGATTCGCAGCGATGAAGCCAGTGAACGACTGGCAGCGCTGCTTGAACGCTACGGCTTCAAGCCGCAGGGCGGTTGCGCGCTGTTCCAGTGGCTGATCACCGAACACGCCGAGGCGTTGCACGCGTTCATGGCCCGTCGCGGCATCCTCCTGCGCATCTTTACTCACAACAGCAGTTTGCGTTTTGGCCTGCCTGCCGACGCGGCTGAAGAGGCGCGTCTGGAACACGCTTTAATCGCTTTCGCCAAGGATCACGCATGACCACCCTGATGGTGCAAGGCACCACCTCCGATGCCGGTAAAAGCACACTGGTGACGGCGCTGTGCCGCTGGGCGACGCGTCAAGGCGTGGCGGTCGTACCGTTCAAGCCACAGAACATGGCGCTCAACAGTGCTGTGACCGCCGACGGCGGTGAGATCGGTCGCGCGCAAGCGGTGCAGGCGCAAGCGGCATTCCTCGATCCACACACCGACATGAACCCGGTACTGCTCAAGCCCAACAGCGACACCGGCGCGCAAGTGATCATCCACGGTCGCGCGGTGACGTCGATGAACGCCGTGGCGTATCACGACTACAAAGCCATCGCGATGAAAGCAGTGCTCGCGTCCCACGAGCGGCTCAGCGCTGCGTATCCGCTGGTGATGGTCGAAGGCGCGGGGTCGCCGGCGGAGATCAATCTGCGCGCCGGTGACATCGCCAACATGGGCTTTGCCGAGGCGGTGGATTGCCCGGTGCTGCTGATTGCCGACATCAATCGCGGCGGGGTTTTCGCGCATCTGGTCGGCACCCTGGAATTGCTCTCGCCGAGCGAACAGGCGCGGGTCAAGGGCTTCATCATCAACCGTTTTCGCGGTGACATCGCCTTGCTGCAACCGGGTCTCGACTGGCTCGAGCAACGCACCGGCAAACCGGTGGTGGGCGTGTTGCCTTATGTGATGGATCTGCACCTTGAGGCCGAGGACGGCATTGATCAACGCCAGACCGACAAGGCCGAACAAGTGCTGAAAGTGGTGGTGCCGGTGCTGCCGCGCATCAGCAATCACACTGACTTCGATCCACTGCGTCTGCATCCCCAGGTCGATCTGCAATTTGTCGGGCCAGGGCAGGCGATTCCGGCGGCTGACCTGATCATCCTGCCGGGCTCGAAGAGCGTGCGTAGCGATCTGGCCTACCTGCGCGCCAGTGGCTGGGATGCGGCGATCTCTCGGCACTTGCGTTACGGCGGCAAGGTGCTGGGGATTTGCGGCGGTCTGCAGATGCTTGGCGAGCAGGTGCATGATCCGCTCGGCCTCGAAGGTGCGCCGGGCACGAGTGCCGGTTTGGGCTTGTTGGCGTCGGAAACCACGCTTGAGGCCGAGAAGCAGTTGCGCAATGTGCGCGGACGATTGGTGCTGGAAGATGCCGACGTCAGCGGCTATGAAATTCATGCCGGCGTGACCAGCGGACCGGCGTTGGAAAACGCTGCGGTGCATCTGGATGACGGCCGTTGCGACGGTGCGCAGAGTGCTGACGGGCAAGTGTTCGGCACCTACTTGCATGGCTTGTTCGAATCGCCGACGGCGAGTGCGGCGTTGCTGCGCTGGGCCGGGTTGAGCGATGTGCAGGCGGTGGATTATCACGGCTTGCGCGAACGCGATATCGAGCGGCTGGCGGATCTGGTGGAGAAGCATCTGGATACCGAGTTGTTGCGACAGCTCTGTGGGATTTGAGGTGAATTTAATGGCCTCATCGCGAGCAGGCGAAGGCCTACAGGGTTATGTGTTTTACACAAAACTCTGGGTTGCTCGAGATCCCTTGTAGGAGTGAGCCTGCTCGCGATAGCGCCTATGGCTTCAACACATAATTTTCAGGATGTCCCCCATGCTCCAACTGATCCTCGGCGGCGCCCGCTCCGGCAAAAGTCGTCTGGCCGAAAAACTCGCCAGCGACAGCAACCTTTCGGTCACCTACATCGCTACCAGCCAACCTCTTGATGGCGAGATGAGCGACCGCGTCGCCCATCACCGCGCGCGCCGACCTGCCGAGTGGGCGCTCATCGAAGAGCCGCTGGAACTTGCTCGCGTCCTGCGCGAATCCGCCAGCGCCGAGCGTTGCCTGCTGGTCGATTGCCTGACGCTGTGGCTGACCAATCTGCTGATGCTCGATGACGCCGAACGCCTCACCGCCGAGCGCCAAGCCTTGCTCGACTGCCTGGCGTCCTTGCCGGGTGAAATCATTTTTGTCAGCAACGAGACCGGAATGGGTGTCGTGCCGCTGGGCGAATTGACTCGCCGTTACGTCGATGAAGCCGGTTGGCTGCATCAAGCTCTGGCCGAGCGCTGTCAGCGTGTTGTCCTGACCGTCGCCGGCCTGCCCCTGACTCTGAAAGGACCTGCGTTATGACTCAATCCTGGTGGCTGAACCCGTGCAAACCAGTCGACATCAATGTCGTTGAACAAGCGGCGGCGCGGCAGCAGCAACTGACCAAACCGGCCGGTTCGCTCGGTCGACTGGAATCGGTAGCGGTGCAACTGGCCGGTCTGCAAGGCCAGGTCAAACCGACGCTGGCGCAGGTGTGGATCGCGATTTTTGCCGGTGATCACGGCGTGGTGGCTGAAGGTGTTTCGGCGTTCCCGCAAGAAGTCACCGGGCAGATGCTGCTCAACTTTGTCAGCGGTGGCGCGGCGATCAGCGTGCTGGCGCGTCAGCTCGGCGCGCAGCTGGAAGTGGTCGATCTGGGCACGGTGAATCCAGCGCTGAACCTGCCGGGTGTGCGCCATTTGAACATCGGCGCGGGCACGGCGAACTTCGTGCAGGGCGCGGCGATGACTCAGGCCCAGGGCGAGCAGGCATTGCAGGCGGGTCGCGACAGTCTGCTGCGCGCAAAAGTGGCGGGCGCGCAGTTGTTCATTGGTGGCGAAATGGGCATTGGCAACACCACGGCAGCGAGTGCCTTGGCCTGTGCCTTGCTCGATTGCCCGGTGGCGCATCTGACCGGTCCCGGCACCGGACTGAATGCCGAAGGTGTCAGCCACAAGGCGCAAGTGATCGAGCGGGCGCTGGCATTGCACGCCGCACAGCGTAGCGATGCGTTGCAGACCCTGTTCAATCTGGGTGGTTTTGAAATCGCCGCGCTGGTCGGTGCCTATCTGGCCGCGGCTCAAGAAGGTGTTGCGGTGCTGGTCGACGGCTTTATCTGCACGGTCGCGGCGCTGGTCGCGGTGCGCTTGAATCCGGCCTGCCGCGAGTGGTTGTTGTTCGGTCATCGCGGTGCCGAGCCGGGCCATCGCCATGTGCTGGAAACCCTACAGGCCGAGCCGTTGCTGGAACTCGGCCTGCGTCTGGGCGAGGGCAGTGGCGCGGCGCTGGCGGTGCCCTTGTTGCGTCTGGCCTGTGATCTGCACGGGCAGATGGCGACGTTCGCTGAAGCGGCGGTGGCGGATCGTCCGGCATGACTTTAAATCTGGATCTGCTGCGCCATGGTGAGACTGAACTGGGCGGTGGCCTGCGTGGCAGTCTCGATGATGCACTGACCGAAAAGGGCTGGGCGCAGATGCGTGCGGCGGTGGTCGACAGCGGGCCATGGGATCGTCTGGTCAGTTCGCCGTTGCAGCGTTGCGCTCGCTTTGCCGCCGAACTGGGTGAGCAGTTGGATCTGCCAGTGCAATTGGACAAGGATCTGCAAGAGCTGCATTTCGGCGCATGGGAAGGGCAGAGCGCAGCGGCGTTGATGGAGACGGATGCCGAGGCCTTGGGGCTGTTCTGGGCTGATCCGTATTCCTTTACGCCGCCGCAGGGTGAGCCGGTCAGCGAGTTTTCCTCGCGAGTATTGGCAGCGGTTGCGCGCCTGCACACTGCATACGCCGGTGAGCGGGTTTTGCTGATCAGTCATGGCGGCGTGATGCGTCTGCTGTTGGCGCAAGCGCGAGGGCTGCCACGCGAACAACTGCTCAATGTTGAAGTCGCTCACGGCGCGTTGTTTGCACTGAAGGTTGAACCCGGTGGTTCGCTCAAGGAAGGTCACTGACATGTTGCCGCTGTGGATCGCCCTGCAATTTCTCAGTAGCCTGCCGATTCGTTTGCCGGGGATGCCTGAGCCGGAACAGCTTGGGCGATCGCTGCTGTTTTATCCGCTGGTGGGGCTGTTGTTCGGGCTGATCCTGTGGGCGCTGAATCTTGCCTTGAGCGGCGCGCCGTTGCTGCTGCATGCGGCGTTGCTGCTGACGGCGTGGGTGGTGCTCAGCGGCGCACTTCACCTGGATGGTCTGGCCGACAGCGCCGATGCCTGGCTCGGCGGTTTTGGTGATCGCGAGCGTACGCTGACGATCATGAAAGACCCGCGTAGCGGGCCGATTGCGGTGGTCACGCTGGTGTTGGTGTTGTTGCTCAAGTTTGCTGCGCTGCTGGCGCTGATCGAACAGCAGCAAGGTCTGGCACTGATCATCGTGCCGTTGCTCGGGCGTGCGGCGTTGCTCGGGTTGTTTCTGACCACGCCCTATGTGCGTGCGGGCGGATTGGGACAGGCGTTGGCGGATCATCTGCCGCGCAAGGCCGGTTGGTGGGTGCTGGGCTTGAGTGCTCTGGGCTGCGTGTTTATCGCCAGGTTTGGCGCTGTTGTTGCGTTGGTGATTTCGGTCGTTGTGTTTGTCTGGCTGCGGCAGGTGATGATGCGGCGGTTGGGTGGGACGACAGGCGATACGGCGGGGGCGTTGCTGGAATTGCTGGAGATGGTGGTGCTGGTGGGATTGGTTTTGGTCTAAGAGATTATTGCTGGATGGGCTGGACCCATCGCGAGCAGGCTCACTCCTACAATTTGAAATGCATTCCCCTGTAGGAGTGAGCCTGCTCGCGATAGCGGTGTGTCAGGCGCCACAAATGTCATGGGTAAACTCATCTGTAACTTGATTTAACACAGTCGCGGGTATATACACGCATCATGCTTCCTTCTCAGTGTTTGTGCACCAACCTGCGTCGCGCCGCTCGTGGCGTCAGCAGGCATTACGACGGCGCTCTCGACGGCTTCGGGATCAACGTTGCCCAGTATTCTTTGCTGTGCAACCTGCAGCGTCTGGATCAACCGAGCATCTCGGAACTCGCCGAGGCGATGGGTCTGGACCGCAGCACCCTCGGGCGCAATCTGCGGGTGCTGGAAGGCGAGGGGCTGGTGGCGCTGGCCGAAGGCGAGGACATGCGCAATCGCATCGTCAAGCTCACCGAAACCGGCGTGCAACGCCTGGCAGCGGCACTGCCGGCCTGGGAAGCGGCGCAGCAGCGGTTGATCGACCGACTGGGCGCCGAGAAGCGTGAAACCTTGCTCAGATTGCTGGATGAACTGGCCTGAGGCCGGTTTTTTCCAAACTCAAGCGGGTATATACCCGCAAGCGGAGAACAATAATGACATCGATGTGGCGTACGTGCGGTTGGGTGTTGGTCGGGAGTGCGCTGATCCTGGCGTTGTCATTGGGCGTGCGGCATGGTTTCGGCTTGTTCCTGTCACCGATGAGTGCGCAGTTCGGTTGGGGGCGTGAAGTGTTCGCCTTTGCCATTGCCTTGCAGAATCTGATCTGGGGCCTGGCACAACCGTTTACCGGCGCACTGGCTGACCGTTTCGGCGCGGCAAAAGTGGTGCTGGTCGGTGGGGTCCTCTACGCGGCGGGCCTGGTGTGCATGGGCCTGTCTGATTCGGCGGTGACGCTGTCACTGAGTGCCGGTCTGCTGATCGGTATCGGTCTTTCGGGCACTTCGTTTTCGGTCATTCTTGGTGTCGTGGGTCGTGCTGTGCCGCCAGAGAAACGCAGCATGGGCATGGGTATCGCCAGCGCCGCCGGTTCTTTCGGCCAGTTCGCCATGTTGCCGGGCGCGCTGGGCCTGATCGGCTGGCTCGGCTGGTCGGCCGCGCTGCTGGTGCTGGGCCTGCTGGTGGCGCTGATCGTGCCGCTGGTGAGCATGCTCAAGGACAAGCCGCTGCCGGTGCTTGGCCATGAGCAAACCTTGTCCGAGGCCCTGCGCGAAGCCTGTTCGCATTCGGGTTTCTGGTTGTTGGCGTTCGGCTTTTTTGTCTGCGGTTTTCAGGTGGTGTTCATCGGTGTGCACTTGCCTGCGTATCTGGTCGATCAGCATCTGCCCGCCAGTGTCGGTACCACGGTGCTGGCGCTGATCGGGCTGTTCAATATTTTCGGCACTTACACTGCCGGCTGGCTGGGCGGGCGCATGTCCAAACCCCGTCTGCTGACAGCGTTGTACCTGTTGCGCGCGGTGGTGATTGTGCTGTTTCTGTGGCTGCCGGTGACGACCATGTCGGCGTACCTGTTTGGCATGGCCATGGGCTTCTTGTGGCTGTCGACGGTGCCGTTGACCAACGGTACGGTGGCGACCTTGTTTGGTGTGCGCAACCTGTCCATGCTCGGTGGCATTGTGTTCCTGTTTCATCAGCTCGGCTCATTCCTGGGCGGCTGGCTGGGCGGGGTGGTGTATGACCGAACCGGGAGTTATGACTTGATCTGGCAAGTGGCAATTCTGCTGAGTCTGCTGGCGGCCGCGCTGAACTGGCCGGTGCGCGAACGACCGGTCGCGCGTCTGCAAACCGCAGCGAGTGGCGTATGAGCCGATTCTGGCCACGATTGGCCATCACCGCACTCGGCGCTGCATTGCTGGCGCTGGTGTGGTGGGGCTGGCATCAGGGTGGCCTGGCGTTGATGCAGTTGGGCATGAGCATTTGCTAGAAACAGGCATGACGAGTAACGTCAAACTCTGACGACTGCTCAAGGATGCTCGACATGCTGATGCGCTGGTGTGCTGTTCCCGCGTTGCTGATGGCGTTGACTGGTCTGGCCCAGGTCGCCGACTGTCCCGAATTGCTGCAAGGCTCGCTGCCCAAACTGCGAGCCAAGGAATCCATCGATCTGTGCAAGCAGTACGCCGACAAACCGTTGGTGGTGGTCAACACCGCAAGCTTCTGCGGTTTCGCGCCGCAGTTCGAAGGCCTTGAGGCGCTGCATAAGCGCTACGAAGGGCAAGGGCTGGAAATGCTCGGCGTGCCTTCCAATGACTTCAAGCAGGAGTCAAAGGACAGCGCCGAGACCGCCAAGGTCTGTTACGCCAATTACGGCGTGACGTTCGCCATGACCGAGCCGCAGAAGGTTCGTGGTGATGATGCTACACATCTGTTCCAGGTGCTGGCCGCACAGAGCAGCGCACCGAAGTGGAATTTCTACAAGTATGTGGTCGATCGCCAGGGCAAGGTGATCGCCAATTTCTCCAGCCTGACCAAGCCCGATGATCCGGAATTTATTGCCGCGATCGAAAAGGCGATTGCCTCGAAACCCTTGAAGCCCTGATCTGTAGGAGCTGCGGCACGCTGCGATCTTTGATTTTAAAAAACAGATCAAAAGATCGCAGCCTCGTTGCACTCGACAGCTCCTACAGGTCGCACAAATTTCAGGCATAAAAAAGCCCCGCCTCTGCAAAGAGAGCGGGGCTTTTTGTGGGCGAGGGATTAGCCTCGCCGCGCAGCATCAGAAGCGGTAGGTCGCGCCGACACCGAAACCGTTTGCCGAGTTTTCATACTTCGAGTTGTAGCTCTGGCCACGATCGTTCTGGTTGCGGATGTTGACCGACTCTTCCTTCAGGTACGAGTAGGCCACGTCGATGGTCAGATCTTCGGTCGGGCTCCAGCCGGCACCGATGCTGAAGATCGTCCGGTCGCCGGTAGGAATGCGTGGCGAGCGGTCGACGTTGTTGGTCGGCGACTGGTCGAAAGTCAAACCGGTACGCAGTACCCATTCCTTGTTCAGCTGGTACGAAGTACCCACGGCGTAAGCCCAGGAGTCGTGCCAGTTCTGGTCTTCGGTGATCTCGCCGAACTGACCGGCCAGCAGCGGCTGCACACCGGAGTTCTTGACGGTGATTTTCTCCAGCTGGCTCCAGCGGGTCCAGGTAGTACCGGCATAAACGTTCCAGCGATCGTTGATCGCCTGGGTTACCGAGAGGTCGACCGATTCAGGGGTAGTGATCTTCAGCGAAGCGTCGTACTTCTGGTTGGCGCCCACACCGACCAGGGCCAGTGCGCCGTAGTTGACCTTGGTGTCGCCTTCGAGCTTGTAGTCGACTTTCGAGTGGTACGTCAGACCGACGCGAGTGCTGTCGGTGGCTTGTACCAGCAGGCCGACGTTGTAGCCCAGTGCGGTGTCGTCACCCTTGATCTTGACCTTGCCGTCCGGCAGGGCTTGAGTGATCGACAGGTTGGACTCCAGCGAGCCGTCAATGCGGTTGATGGTTGGACCGAAACCGATCGATACCTTATCGTTGAAGGCGTAGCTGACGGTTGGCTGGAAGGTGATCACTTGTACTTCGGACTTGCTGCCGAAGTAACGGCCGGCAAAGCCTTTTTCGTAGTCGGTAATCAGGCCGAATGGCACGTACACGCCAAGGCCGAATGCCCAATGATCATCGATCGGTTTGACGTAGAAGCCCATAGGTACTGAGGTGAAGGGCACCATGTCGCCTTTGTTGCTGCCGCCGTTAGGGCTGGAGCTGGCATCGCTGATATCGGTTTTTGCATCGAGGAATGCAACGCCGCCAGTGACTTGTTCGCGCTTGAGTCGCGACATGCCGGCAGGGTTGCCATAAACAGTGCTTGCGTCGTCGGCAGAAGAAGATCGCCCAGCGTAACCAGTGCCCATCCCGCTGATGCTGTGTTCGTTGATGGCAAAGCCAGCTGCGAAGATCTGGGTGGATGCCATGGTAACGGCGAGGCTAAGGGTGGTTTTGAGCATGACTTTTTTCATTATTAGAACTCCTGGTGATCACCGGGGCGAAAATTACCAACATTTTCGCCCCAGCGCTATAGTCCGTATGCCTTGAGTTAGAGCGGTTTTGTAGGACAATCCGACCAGATTCGCGACCTGTTGGCAGATCTTCTGAAACCCGGCGGTCAGCAAGCGACCTGATTCACCGTTGAAACACACGTGTGCCAGGCATAAGTGAAGTCGCGCAGACGACCTTGGGGTTGAAAGGTCTGGCGCCAGATACGCGCCATCCCCAGCAAATCGTTGGAATCGGGGAGAGTGGGGTTTTGTTCTTCTACCAGCAGCCAGGCAATCGCTGTGGCGTAACGCAGATTGACCGTAAGTTCCAGGTGTGGACCGCTGAGGAAAGCGTGTTGACTGGCGAGGCCGCGCACCAGGCTCGCGCGTTCCGGGTCGAGCGCCAGATAATCATCCCAGAGGGCCTGATGGCGATGCTCGGCGATGCGGTAGAGGCCGTGCCCACGGCGGTCATGCAGGGCGGAACCCAGGGCTGACTGGCTGGCGGCGATGCCCAGCAGCAGAGATTCGGCAGTCGCGCTGTGACGTCCCAGGTAGATCAGCGTAGGACGGATCACGTAGCGGCACAGTTCGCTGGCAGCGATACCCATAAAACCCTCGGTTCTTGTTATTAATGGCGAGTCCTGAAGGGGGGCTTGGCAGCTGTGGATCGGTTCAGGCTCGCCGCAAGCGGATCACGCCGCTTGAGTTGAAGTGTAGTGTCATATTCGCGACGTAAAGGCCTGTTTTTAAAATATTTCCCGATGCGGGGAATATTCGTTATATCCGATGGTGCTTAGCCGCTGAGGGGTAAAAGCGAAACATCGGGCAATAAAAAGCCCCGCATTTTGTGCGGGGCTTTTGCTTTTGCAGCCTTTTCGGCTTTCAGGCAACCAGTGCCTGACGGGTACGATCGATCACGGCCTGCAGCGGTTCAGCGCTGGAGTACTGATCGGGGTACAGACGCTCGCTGTGGCGGGCGATACCGTGTTCGTTGACCAGTGTGAAGCTGAAGCAGCCTTTGCGAGCGGCCATGATCAGGCAGTTCATTGGTGCAAAAGCGTTGGTTAGGGTGCGAATGGCATCCTGAGTATGGATTTGAGTAGACATAGTTATTAGGTGTTCCTACAAATGACACGGATAAGAACCGTGCAACGTTAAAACGTTCCAGTAACGTCGACCACCATTGGTCAAACGAAGAACCCGACTGGAACAAAGCAGCCAGTTTGAAGCGCTGATAAGTTGGCGCGCTTGGGCTGGCAGGTAGGTACTTAGGAGGGCAGGCATCACAACGAGGGCAAAGGTTCTGGGCCCGGGGTGAAGATCCTGATCAATTTGCAGGTTGGTTCGGTCAGAGTAAGTGTTCTTCGCAACACCCTTCGCATCATTCGAAGGCAGTGTCGTCGCAAGATTTACCTGGAAACCATCGAGGGGTCGTTCCCGCTTTTTCGGTAGGGCTTCTTGGTAGAAGGCTGACCGTGGGGATGTGTTCGACCGGAATTGACTTTCAGCTTGGTACTAACGCCGCGGATACTAACGGATCGAAACGGGTAAAGCAAACTTCGTGTAGAAAAACATCGCAGCCACAGCTTGAGGCTGCTTGGCGTGTTTGCTCAAATGCCCGGAATTGGCGCATTGATTGACCGTCGGTCGGTGAAGATATTTTCATCGAGGCGCGCGCCAGACTGGTTTATTCCCCCACCGATCGCCAAAACGACCCGAAAAAGCGCAGCGATATAACCAGGTAACAGGTACTTGTGCACATTAGTTGCGCAGGCTGTAACGGCGCTGTCATACCAATCCTGACCCCGATGGCTGCCTGCAACGAAAGTTTAAGTCAATGAAAAACATCGCTTTTTTTTGTTGGTGAAAAAATCGTCAGTTTGACTGCGAGCCCCATTCCATAAGGCTTTGCGAGGGTTGGAGGGCGGTTGTCCACTGAGTTATCCACAGCTTCTGTGGATTGTCCCGAGCGCTTGCTCTAGGACGGGCGTGCCGGGTTGTTTTTCGACTTTACCTGTAAGAAAAAGAGAGTAGAGTGGCGCGCCTTCCGATTCGTCCCACAGTGCTTTATGAAGTTTCGCTCAGTATCAGACTCTGTTACCTCACAGCCTTCTCCTGTTACCCCGCCCAAGCGATTTTCCGTTCGCGTTGCCGAATGGCTGCTCGACAGCCCGCGCCTGAGCGACAGTCACAATGCAAAACACCTCGCTGGCCGCCTGCTCAAACAACCGGCGCGTGATGGCGTGGTGGTTGCGCAAAGCCGTCTCGGCCAATTGATGTGCCGCGAATGCGGTAACGCACGGGACCGTCGCATCGGTCAGGATCTGTTGCGCCAGGCTGCTCGCGCCGGCGACCGTCGTGCGCAGCAGGAACTCGGTCTGCTCGAAGACTGAGCTGTCCAAGACCTGACACCTTGGTTAACCTTCAGGCTTTATAAGATCGGCGGGAGTGGCTATGGCTATGGACTTGACCAGCGTATTGCTGGGGCTTGCAGCAGCGGGATTGCCACTGCTGGCGCTGGCCTGGCAACTGCAACGCCGGGCGAGCAATGGGCAGGCCGAGGTGGCTCTGCTCGAAGAACGTCTGGCCATGGCGCAACTGGCACAGGATGGGCTCAACGCGCAGCTCGACGCCAGTCGCGATGAGATCGCCGATCTCGGTCAGGCCAATGCCGCCAAGCAAGCTGAACTGGCGGCTCTGCGCCGGGAAGTCGAACTGCTGCAGATCGAACGCGACGACGCTCGCGATGCCTCCCACGCCTGGAACCTCGAACGTGCGAACAAGGAAGCAGAACTGCGCCGCCTCGACGCACAGGCCGCCTCACTGAACGCCGAACTGCGCGAACAGCAGGAAAGTCATCAGCAACGCCTCAGCGACCTGCAAGGTTCGCGCGATGAACTGCGGGCGCAGTTTGCCGAACTGGCCGGGAAGATCTTCGATGAGCGCGAGCAGCGTTTTGCCGAGACCAGTCAGCAACGGCTCGGACAGTTGCTCGATCCGCTCAAGGAGCGCATTCAATCCTTCGAAAAACGTGTGGAAGAAAGCTATCAGGCCGAGGCCCGCGAGCGCTTCTCGCTGGCCAAGGAACTGGAGCGCTTGCAGGCGCTCAATCTGCGTCTGAGCGACGAAGCCACCAACCTGACCCGTGCCCTCAAAGGCCAGAAAACCCAAGGCAACTGGGGCGAGCTGATTCTTGAGCGTGTGCTCGAACACGCCGGTCTGGAAAAGGGCCGCGAGTACCAGACCCAGGTCAACCTCAAAGGCCCGGACGGCGAGCGCTTCCAGCCTGACGTGATCATTTACCTGCCGGGCGACAAGCAAGTGGTGGTGGACTCCAAGGTGAGTCTTACCGCGTATCAGCAATACGTGGCTGCCGACGACGACACGCTCGGGCAGATCGCGATCAAGCAGCACGTCCTGTCGTTGCGCAATCACGTCAAAGGCTTGGCCGGCAAGGATTACAAACGTCTGGAAGGCCTGCACAGCCTCGATTTCGTTTTGCTGTTCGTGCCGATCGAAGCGGCGTTTTCGGCGGCGTTGCAGGCTGAGCCATCACTGTTTCAGGAAGCCTTCGACCGCAACATTGTCATCGTCAGTCCGACGACGTTGCTGGCAACGTTGCGCGTGATCGACAGTCTGTGGAAGCAGGAGCGCCAGAGTCAGAACGCTCGGGAAATCGCCGAGCGCGCCGGGTGGCTGTACGACAAGTTCGTGCTGTTTATTCAGGATCTCGACGAGGTCGGCAATCGACTGCAACAGCTGGATAAAGCCTACAGCTCAGCGCGTAATAAGCTGACAGAAGGGCGCGGCAATCTGGTCAGTCGCAGTGAACAACTCAAATTGCTCGGTGCGCGGGCGAGCAAGAGCTTGCCGGCGGACTTGCTGGAGCGGGCGATGACCGATGTCGATGGTCTCGTCGAACTCCCTGAATAAAGATCAAAAGATCGTCCGAACGCGGCCCGAGCCTCCGGCAGCTCCTACAGGATGTACGCCATACCCATGTAGGAGCTGCCGGAGGCTGCGATCTTTTGCTTCTATAGCGGCAAATACCGACTCAACAACGCCCGTAACGCCGCCGGCTTCACCGGTTTCGGCAGATAATCCAGCCCCGCCGCATGTACCTGTGCAACCATCTCCGGTCGCCCGTCCGCACTGATCACCACCCCCGGCACCGGTTCGCCCAGGCGAGTGCGCAACCACGCCATCAACTCGGTGCCGGTATCCCCGTGATCGAGGTGATAGTCGACCAACGCCAGTTGCGGTCGCACGCCGTCACTCAGCAGCGCCGCACACTCCTCACGATTGCGCGCCGTCCACACCTGACAGCCCCAGCGGCTCAGCAGGCTGTTCATGCCGATCAGAATGCTGTCTTCATTGTCGATGCACAGTACCTGCGCGCCGCTCAGCAACTTGCCATTCAATTCAGCGACGGCGCTGACCGGCACGGCTTGGGAGCGGGCCAGCGGCACGCGGACACTGAACACACTGCCGCGCCCCGGCCACGAGCGCACACGCAAGGTGTGGCCGAGTACGCGGCACAAGCCATCGGCAATTGCCAAACCCAGCCCGAGGCCTTTTTCAGCGCGGGTCTGATGACTGTCGAGGCGTTTGAATTCCTCGAAAATCACCTGCTGTTTATCTTCCGGAATCCCCGGCCCGCGATCCCACACTTCCAGGCACAGTTCGCCGCCGCGTCGACGCACCCCGAGCAGCACCGGGCCCTTGGCATAGCGGAAAGCGTTGGTAAGGAAGTTCTGCAGAATTCGTCTGAGCAATTTGATGTCGCTGTCGATGCGCAGATGACTGCCGCGTACACGGAAGGTCAATCCCTGTTCCTGTGCCAGTGCCTTGAACTCGGCACCGAGAGTGTCGAACAGCTCATTGACGGCGAACGGCTTGCGATCCGGGTTGATCTTGCCGTTTTCCAGTCGGGAGATATCCAGCAGATCGCTGATCAGATCCTCGGCCGAGCGCAGCGAACTGTCGAGGTGCTGCACCAGTTTCTGTGCCTCGCCGCTCAAGCCGTCGTCCTGATGGGAGAGGGCGGCGGAGAACAGCCGGGCGGCGTTCAGCGGTTGCATCAAGTCATGGCTGACTGCCGCGAGAAAACGGGTTTTCGACTGATTGGCCGCCTCGGCAGTGCCCTTGGCTTCGGTCAGGGCGACGTTGAGTTGCGACAGTTCCTGGGTACGTTCGCTGACCCGTTGCTCCAATCCTTCATTGGCTTCGGTCAGCGCCTGTTCGGCTTCGCGGAATGCGGTGATGTCAGTGAAACTCATGACGAAGCCGCCGCCCGGCATCGGGTTGCCGATCAACTCGATCACCCGGCCGTTGGGGAACAGCCGCTCAGACGTATGCGCGCGGCCCTGGCGCATCCAGTGCAAACGACGAGCAACGTGGACTTCCGCTTCACCGGGGCCGCACAAACCGCGCTCGGCGTTGTAGCGAATAATGTCGGCAATCGGTCGGCCGACACTGATCAAGCCGTCCGGGTAGTTGAACAGCTCCAGATAACGCCGGTTCCACGCCACCAGTTTTAGCGACTGATCGACGACGCTGATGCCCTGGGTAATGTTCTCGATTGCACCCTGCAACAGGGCGCGGTTGAACTGTAGGACCTCCGAAGCTTCATCGGCGATTCGGACTACATCCTCCAGTTGCATTTCCCGACCTTCGATGGCAGCTTTTACCACCGCGCGGGTCGAGGACGCGCCAAGCACACCGGCCAGCAAACGCTCGGTATGGGCGATCCACTCGCCGTCGGCATTTTGGTTCGGGTTAAAGCCTTTGCCTTGACGGTAAGCGAAACGAATAAAGCTCTGCCGCGCACGTTCCTCACCGACGAAACGCGCGGCCAATTGCAGCAAATCGTCAATCTGCACCGCCAGCATCGAGCGTGCACTCGGCCGTGCACTGATCTCCTGTCCGATGAAACGCCCGGCCTGCCAGTGCTCCGACACGCGCGTGCGGGATAACACCGAGACCCAGGCAAACAAGGTGAAGTTACCGGCCAGTGACAGCACGACGCCTTGGGTTAGTGGGGTGATCGGCAGGTTCAGCGGATTGCTGTGCAGCCAAGCCAGCCCCGGAAAACTGCTCAGTGACCAACCGAGACTGTGCGCGGCAATCGGCAGGATCAACGTGTAGAACCACAGGAAAGTACCGGCGGCCAGGCCTGCGAAAACACCACGGCGGTTGGCCTGTTTCCAGTACAGCGCGCCGAGCATCGCGGGTGCCAGTTGGGTCACCGCGGCAAAGGCAATCTGGCCGATGGTCGCCAGGCTCGCGGTCGAACCGAGCAAGCGATAGCTGACGTACGCCAGCAGCAGAATCACTACGATGCTCACGCGGCGTACCGAGAGCATCCACTGGCGGAATACTTCGAACGGGCGCTCGGCGTTATTTCTGCGCAGCAACCACGGCAATAGCATGTCGTTGGAGACCATGGTCGACAGCGCCACACTGGCGACAATCACCATGCCGGTCGCCGCTGATGCGCCGCCGATAAACGCCAGCATCGCCAGCGCCGGATGCGCCTGAGCCAGTGGCAGGCTGATCACGAAGGAGTCGGGCAAGACGTCACTTGGCAGCATCATCTGACCGGCTAAAGCGATCGGGACTACAAACAAAGCAGCCAGTGCGAGGTACGCTGGAAACACCCATTTGGCCAGGCGCAGATCCTGCGGATCAATGTTCTCCACCACCGTCACATGGAACTGCCGGGGCAGGCAGATGATTGCCATCATCGCCACGCCGGTTTGCACCACCATCGATGGCCAGTTGATGGTTTCTTTCCAGTATTCCTCGAGGCGTGGGGCGAGCATGGCTTGGTTGAACAGGTCTTCGAAACCGTCATACAGGCCATAAGTGACGAAGGCGCCGACGGCGAGAAACGCGAACAGTTTGACCAGCGATTCGAAGGCAATCGCCAGCACCATGCCACGGTGGTGTTCGGTTGCATCGAGGTTGCGCGTGCCGAAGACTATGGTGAACAGCGCCAGTACCAGCGACACGATCAGCGCGGTGTCCTGGGCGCGGGTACCCATGGCGTCGGCACCGGCGCCGATCAGCAGGTTCACGCCGAGGACAATGCCCTTGAGTTGCAGGGCGATATAAGGAAGGACGCCGACCAGGCAGATCAGCGCAACGACCACCGCCAGCGATTGCGATTTGCCGTAACGCGCGGCGATAAAGTCAGCGATGGAGGTGATGTTCTCCTGTTTGCTGATCATCACCATTTTTTGCAGGACCCACGGCGCGCCCACCAGCAGCAAAATCGGCCCGAGGTAAATCGGCAGGAATGACCACAGTTGTTCTGCCGCCTGACCGACTGCGCCGAAGAACGTCCAACTGGTGCAGTAAACCGCCAGCGACAGGCTGTACACCCAGGCACGCATGCGCGGCGGCAACGGCGCGCTGCGGCGGTCGCCGTAGAAGGCGATGGCGAACATGATGGCCATATAGGCCAGGGCGACGGCGGCGATCAGCCCGGTGGACAGCGACATGCAACACTCCCGACAAATGACTCCCCGGCACTCCTGCCCGGGCGGACAGTCTCGCATGCGCGGGGCGGTTAGTCAGTGTCGACCAAGGTCGTGGCGTGGCGGTGTGTCGCAGGTTTGAATGGAGGCGTTGTGCGTTGACATTGCCAGGCATCGAACCCTGTAGGAGCTGTCGAGTGAAACGAGGCTGCGATCTTTTGATCTTTCAAAATCAAGATCAAAAGATCGCAGCGTGCCGCAGCTCCTACATGAATATCGGTGTCAGTCCTGACGCAGCGCAATATCAATCAACCGATGCAACTCATCCACCTCCAGCGCCGCCGCCGAAAACAGAATGCGGAACACCACCGGCGCGACCACCAGATTGATCAACCGATCGACACTCGGCGCCGCCTCATCCGGATGCCGCTCGATGATCGTCTGCAACTGCGCGCCGATGATCGTCACGCAATACCCCGGCGTCGCGCTCGCTTGCACGTCACGCATCATGTTGCGCCCAGGCTCGGAGCTCATCTCGTCGAGATACTGCTCGGCCCACGCGCGGATATCGCTGCGCAAGCTGCCGGTTTGCGCCGGCTCGCTGTCCGGGCGCATGCGGGCGAGGGCAACGTCTGCCAGCAACGCCGACAGATCACCCCAACGCCGGTAAATCGTCGACGGCGTCACCCCGGCGCGCGCGGCAATTTGCGGGACGGTCACGGTCGAGCGCTCCTGTTCTTGCAGGAGCGCTCGAACTGCCGAATGAATTGCATCTTGCACCCGGGCACTGCGGCCGCCGGGGCGTAAACCTTCTTTAATAGCCATGCGGCAGACCTTAACACAAAGAATTTGCTTTAAGCGCGAGGCAGTAGCACACTCCGCAAAAGCAAAAAATTAGCTTTTGCGGAGTGTGCCCATGACCAGCCTTGCTAACAACCGATCCAGCCTGTGGTTTCTGGCGATGACTTTACTGAGTTTTCTCGCCGCCTCCACGGCGCCGACGCCGTTGTATCACCTCTATCAGGATCAACTGCACTTCTCGGCCGCGGTGCTGACGCTGATCTTTGGCGTGTATGCACTCAGTCTGTTGGCGGCGCTATTAACAGTCGGCTCGCTGTCTGATCACCTCGGGCGCAAACCGGTGATCTTCACCGCTGTGGTGCTCAACGCGTTGGCGATGCTGCTGTTTATCTACGCCGACAGTGTGACTTGGCTGATCAGTGCGCGTGTACTCCAAGGTTTTGCGACCGGCATGGCCACCGCCGTTTTAAGCGCGACGTTACTCGACACCGACCGTCAGCAAGGACCGTTGATCAACAGTGTGGCGCCGTTGCTTGGCATGGCATTGGGCGGTATGGGCTGCGGTTTGCTGGCCGAATTTGCGCCGGCGCCGTTGCAACTGAGCTATTGGCTGCTGCTCGCACTGTTTGTATTGCAGGGCATTTATGTCTGGCGCTTACCGGAAAGCGTCACTCCGCAAGCGGGGGCGTGGGCCTCGTTGCGGCCGACATTGCACGTGCCGATTCAAGCGCGGGCCACCTTGTGGCGCGTGTTGCCGCTGAATACGGCAACGTGGGCGCTCGGCGGTTTCTACGCCTCGTTGGCACCGTCATTGGTGCGCACCGCCACCGGTTCGACGTCCAATCTGATCGGCGGCGCAACCGTGGCCGCCCTGACAGTGACCGGTGCATTGATGATTTTCACCCTGCGCAATCGTCCCGCCGCACGGGCATTGCAGCTAGGCGCGAGCCTGCTGCCGATTGGTCTGGTGTTGATTCTGCTGGGTGTGCACAGCGCCAGTCTGTCGCTGTTTTTCCTTGGTACGCTGGTGGCCGGTTGCGGCTTCGGTGCAGGATTTCTCGGTGCGGTGCGCAGCCTCGTGCCGCTGGCCTTGGCCCATGAGCGCGCGGGGTTGATGGCCGCGTATTACGTGCTCAGTTATCTGGCGTTCTGCCTGCCGGCGTTGCTCGCCGGGCACTTGTCGCGCAGCTACGGATTGCTGGCGACCACCGATGGTTACGGGGCGATTTTGATCGTGTTGGCTGTCGCCGCGTTGTTGCTCAGCCTGCGTCCTGCGCCAGCCAAAGTGTGCCGCGCTCCATAATCACTGCGGTTTCGGTTAGCCTTGGCGCGCCTTCTTCTCACGGATTGACTCATGAAGATTATTCGCAGCAAAACCTTCACCGCCGAGCGCGCCTGGGGTGCGCTGGACATCGCCAACATGAACGGCATCACCACGCGCCTGCACTGGACCGATCAGCCGTACAAATGGCACATCAACGACGGCGAGGAAGTGTTTGTGGTGCTGGATGGGCAAGTGCTGATGCATTACCGCGAACTGGGCGAAGAAAAACAGGTGCAGCTGGATGTCGGTGACATCTTCTATGCGAGCGTCGGCACCGAGCACGTCGCCCATCCGCAAGGCTCTGCGCGGATTCTGGTGATCGAGAGCGAGGGCAGCGTCTGAATTCTTATTGGTAAAACAGATAACAGTTAGAGATATTACCCGTTATATAGATATTCGATTCGGTTCTACCATGGACTCAACCTCACCGGAGGACAGGAGTTCATGATGATTTGCCCCAATAGCGCCAAACCCGGCATCAAGCCGTTCAGCCAGCTTCAGCATCCACGCGAAGTCATCCGTCAGTTCACCCCGAACTGGTTCGCTGCCACCATGGGCACCGGTGTGCTGGCGTTAGCGCTGGCGCAATTGCCTTTGGCCATTCCAGGCCTGCACGCCATCGCCGAAGGTTTGTGGTTGTTCAACATTCTGTTGTTCAGCGTGTTTGCCGCTGCCTATGCCGCACGCTGGATCTTGTTCTTCGATGAAGCGCGGCGGATTTTCGGCCACTCCACCGTGTCGATGTTCTTCGGCACGATTCCCATGGGTCTCGCGACGATCATCAACGGATTTCTGCTGTTCGGCCTGCCGCGCTGGGGCGACGGTGTGATTCATCTTGCCGAAGTGCTGTGGTGGATTGATGTGGCCATGTCACTGGCTTGCGGCGTGTTGATTCCGTACATGATGTTTACCCGTCAGGAACACAGCATCGACCAGATGACCGCCGTTTGGCTGTTGCCGGTCGTCGCAGCCGAAGTGGCAGCGGCCAGCGGTGGTTTGCTCGCGCCGCATCTCAACGATGCCCACTCGCAACTGGTGGTACTGACGACAAGCTACGTGCTCTGGGCTTTTTCCCTGCCGGTAGCGTTCAGCATTCTGACGATTCTGCTGCTGCGCATGGCCCTGCATAAACTGCCACACGAAAACATGGCCGCTTCGAGCTGGCTGGCCCTCGGTCCGATCGGTACCGGTGCGCTGGGCATGTTGCTGCTCGGCGCTGATGCGCCAGCGATCTTCGCGGCCAACGGTCTGCCGGGCATGGGTGAAATCGCCTCGGGTCTGGGACTTATTGCCGGCATTACCCTGTGGGGTTTCGGGCTGTGGTGGATGCTGATGGCGCTGCTGATCACCGTGCGGTATTTGCGTGACGGCATCCCGTTCAACCTTGGCTGGTGGGGATTCACCTTTCCGTTGGGCGTGTATTCGCTGGCAACCCTGAAACTGGCGAGCACCCTGAACCTGACGTTTTTCAGCGTCGTCGGCACGCTGTTGGTGATGTTGCTGGCGGTGATGTGGCTGATCGTCGGTAAACGCACCGTGCAGGGCGCCTGGCGTGGCGAGCTGTTTGTCTCGCCGTGCATCGCAGGTTTGAAGAAATAACCTGAAAAGTTTAGGTAAGGTGTGGCCTGGATCGCGCTTCGAGAATCCAATAAGCAGTACCCAGGCCTCTCTACCTTAAACATCAGGGAAACACGGAAGATGAGTCACCCCTCACAGTTCAACCTGCTGCGCACCCGGCGCTTCTTGCCGTTCTTCATCACGCAGTCGCTCGGCGCGTTTAACGACAACGTGTTCAAACAGTCGCTGATCCTCGCCATTCTCTATCGGCTGACCATCGAGGGTGACCGTTCGATCTGGGTCAACCTGTGTGCGTTGCTGTTTATCCTGCCGTTTTTCCTGTTCTCGGCACTGGCCGGGCAGTTTGGCGAAAAGTTCGCCAAGGACGCGCTGATTCGTCTGATCAAACTCGCGGAAATCGCGATCATGGCCGTAGGATCGGTCGGTTTCCTCTTCGATCACCTGTCGCTGATGCTGGTGGCGCTGTTCGCCATGGGCACGCATTCGGCGCTGTTCGGGCCGGTGAAATATTCGATCCTGCCGCAAGCGCTGCGCGAGGATGAACTGGTTGGCGGCAACGGCCTGGTGGAGATGGGCACGTTTCTGGCGATTCTCGCCGGGACGATTGGCGCCGGGGTCATCATGTCTTCGAGTCACTATGCGCCGTTGGTGTCCTGCGCGATCGTCGGGATTGCCGTGCTGGGCTATCTGGCCAGCCGCAGCATTCCCCGTGCAGCGGCGTCCTCCCCGGAAATGCGCCTGAACTGGAACATCTTCAGCCAGTCGTGGGCGACGTTGAAACTCGGTCTGGGCCAGACTCCGGCGGTGTCACGCTCGATTGTCGGCAACTCGTGGTTCTGGTTTGTCGGGGCGATTTATCTGACGCAGATTCCGGCTTACGCCAAGGAATGGATGCACGGCGATGAAACCGTTGTAACGCTGATTCTCACGGTGTTCTCGGTCGGTATTGCGCTGGGTTCGATGCTTTGCGAGAAGCTGTCCGGGCGCAAGGTCGAGATCGGTCTGGTGCCGTTCGGCTCATTTGGTCTGACTGTGTTCGGCCTGCTGCTCTGGTGGCACTCCGGCGGAATTCCCGACAGTGTCACTGGCCATAGCTGGATTGAGGTGCTGGGCTTCGTGCACACCTGGGCGGTGTTGGTCGATATTCTCGGCCTCGGCATCTTCGGTGGTTTCTACATCGTGCCGCTGTATGCCTTGATCCAGTCGCGCACTGCCGAGAATGAGCGGGCGCGGGTGATTGCCGCCAACAACATTCTCAACGCGTTGTTTATGGTGGTTTCGGCCATCGTTTCGATCGTGCTGTTGAGCGTGGCCAAGCTGTCGATCCCGCAGTTGTTCCTGGTGGTGTCGCTGCTGAATATCGGCGTCAACGCCTACATCTTCAAAATCGTCCCCGAGTTCAGCATGCGTTTCATGATCTGGCTACTCAGCCATTCCATGTACCGCGTCGAGCACCGTAACCTTGAGGCGATTCCCGATGAAGGCGCGGCATTGCTGGTGTGCAACCACGTGTCGTTCGTCGATGCCTTGCTGATTGGCGGTGCGGTGCGTCGGCCGATTCGCTTTGTCATGTACTACAAGATCTACAACTTGCCGGTGCTGAACTTTATCTTCCGCACGGCGGGGACAATTCCGATTGCCGGACGTAATGAAGACATCCAGATTTACGAAAAGGCCTTCACGCGCATTGCTCAATATCTGAAGGAGGGTGAGTTGGTGTGCATCTTCCCGGAAGGCAAGTTGACTGCCGATGGCGAGATGAACGAATTCCGCGGTGGGCTGACGCGGATTATCGAGGAGACGCCGGTGCCGGTGATTCCGTTGGCGTTGCAGGGGTTGTGGGGGAGTTTCTTCAGTCGCGATCCGAATAAAGGTGTGTTTCGGCGGTTGTGGTCGCGGGTGACGTTGGTGGCGGGTGCGCCGGTGGGCGTGGATGCTGCTGAGCCGGCGCAGTTGCAAGTGTTGGTGGGGGAGTTGCGCGGGGCCATCAGATAGTCGGCGATTTTAAGGGCCTCTTCGCGAGCAGGCTCGCTCCCACAGTTGATCGTATTCCTCTGACGGAACGCGGTTGAATGTGGGAGCGAGCCTGCTCGCGAAAGCGCTAGTGGCTTAAGCGCTGACCTTGAGGCCAATCAACCCGGTAATGATCAACGCTACGCTGGCCAGCCGAATCAACGCCATCGACTCGCCAAACAGAATGATCCCGGCAATCACCGTGCCCACGGCACCGACACCGGTCCAGATCGCATAGGCCGTGCCCAGCGGCAATTCCTTCATCGCGAGGCCAAGCAGGCCAAGGCTGATGGCCATGGCCGCAACGGTCAGAACGGTGGGCAGCGGGCGGGTGAAGCCGTCGGTGTATTTCAGGCCGACGGCCCAGCCGACTTCGAACAGGCCGGCGAAAAACAGAATGATCCAGGACATTCAAGACCTCCATCGATAGACGGGGTCGTCCCCAGATTAATAACTCGATCGAGCCGCAGGGTCGTCCCCGCGTTGCGCGCTAGTTTGACCAGCATTAACCCGGGGATCAAGTTTCGAGGTCAGTCAGCCGCTTGCGGCGCCAGGGTCTCGCGATCTTCCTTTTCACTCATGCGCCGGAAGTAAGTCGACAGCAGCGCGCCGGAAATATTGTGCCAAACGCTGAACAACGCGCTCGGCACCGCCGCCAATGGCGAAAAATGCGCACTGGCCAATGCAGCGCCCAATCCCGAATTCTGCATACCCACCTCCAGCGCCAGCGACTTACGCTGGGCCAGCGGCAGCTTGAACAGGCGCCCGGTGAAGTAGCCCAGCAAATAACCGAAGCTGTTGTGCAGCATGACCACGGCCATGATCAACAGGCCGGACTCGGCGATCTTTGCCTGACTGGCCGCCACCACGGCGGTCACGATAATGACGATGCTGACCACCGACACCAGCGGCAACACATCGACGGCGTGACGAACCTTGTCGCCAAGCAAACGCTGGGCAACCACGCCAAGAATGATCGGTAGCAACACCACTTGCAGGATCGACCAGAACAGCTCCATGAACGATACCGGCAGCCATGCCGAAGCCAGCAGCCAGATCAACGCCGGGGTCAGCAGCGGGGCGAGGAGGGTGGTGACGGCGGCGATGGCCACCGACAATGCCAGATCGCCGCGAGCCAGCCAAGTCATGACGTTGGACGAAGTGCCGCTCGGGCAGCAACCGACCAGAATTACTCCGACGGCAATTTCCGGCGGCAGGTGGAACACTTGGCAGAGCAACCACGCCACACCGGGCATGATCACGAAATGCGCGACTACGCCCAGCGCCACGCGCCACGGATGGCGGGCGACGGCAGCGAAGTCGTCAAGTTTGAGGGTCAGGCCCATGCCGAACATCACCAGGCCCAGCAACGGTACGATCGCGCCTTTGAGGCCGAGGAACCACGCCGGTTGCAGGAACGCAATCACCGCGAAAATCAGAACCCAGTAAGCGAAGGTATTGCCGACAAAGCGGCTGAGTGCAGCCAGTGCGCGCATGGCTTGATCCTTATTATGTGAAAGCGTTAGGAAGCTAAGCATACGTCGCCAGCAAAAAGATCGCAGCCTCCGGCAGTTCCTACAGAAAAACACGTCCTCTGTAGGAGCTGCCGAAGGCTGCGATCTTTTACGCGTTCACACAAAAAACCGATCAGATCCCCTGCGGAGTCTCTTCGCCACCCAACGCTTCCACCAGCGCCGGCAGGAAATCACCGAAGGTCAGCATCATCAGGGTGAAGCTGGCATCCAGTTGACCCAGTGCCTCATCACCACCGTCCTGTTCCGCCTGATCCTGCAACAGATCTTCGAACTTCAGACGTTTGACAGTCATCTTGTCGTCGAGCATGAACGACAGTTTGTCCTGCCATGCCAGCGACAACTGAGTGACCACTTTGCCGGTGCTCAGGTGCAGCTGGATTTCTTCGCTGGTCAGGTCCTGACGCTTGCAACGGACGATACCGCCGTCTTCGTGGGTGTCGCGCAGTTCGCACTCGTCCAGTACATAGAAGTCGTCGGCGGCTTTTTGCGTGGTGACCCATTCGGTCATGGTCGCGGTAGGCGACATTTTCACGGTCAGCGGACGGACGGGCAGGGTGCCGATCACTTCACGCAGGGTCGACAGCAGGTCTTCGGCACGTTTCGGGCTGGCCGAGTTGACCAGGATCAGACCCTGTTTCGGCGCGATGGCGGCGAAGGTCGACGAGCGACGGATAAAGGCGCGCGGCAGGAACGCCTGGATGATTTCATCCTTGATCTGGTCGCGTTCCTTCTTATAGACCTTGCGCATCTGCTCGGCTTCGATCTCTTCGACCTTTTCCTTGACCGCGTCACGCACGACGCTGCCCGGCAGAATGCGTTCTTCTTTACGGGCGGAAATCAGCAGGAAGTCACCGCTGACGTGCACCAATGGAGCATCTTCGCCTTTGCCGAACGGCGCGACGAAACCGTAGGTGGTCAACTCCTGGCTTGCACATGGACGCGCCAGTTTGGTGGCCAGTGCAGTTTCCAGCGCCTCGGCATCGACAGGCAGGTCTTGGGTCAGGCGATAGATAAGCAGGTTTTTGAACCACATGGGGTGAGTCTCTCCTTTATACAAAGGGGGGCATTATTGTCTTCGCCGTCTCATAGGCCAACCCTTCTCTAAGCCTTTGGAAGGCCTGAGAAAATTATTTAAAAAAGTGCTTGCCAGAGGTTGGGTCGCTCCGTAGAATGCGCGCCACACCGAAGCGAAGGGTGATTAGCTCAGCTGGGAGAGCGTCTGCCTTACAAGCAGAATGTCGGCGGTTCGATCCCGTCATCACCCACCATTCGTTTCAAGTGTTTAGCGCAGCGGTAGTTCAGTCGGTTAGAATACCGGCCTGTCACGCCGGGGGTCGCGGGTTCGAGTCCCGTCCGCTGCGCCATATTCGGTAACCTGGACCACTGAACGCCAGGTCACCACGGAAAAACCCGCCAAGGCGGGTTTTTTTCTGCTCCAAGGTTGTACCCGCGGGATGTGTCGTTTTACCGGTTTTCGGATTTATTTGAAAAAAAACTTCAATTAAATCAACACTTTACGAAAACTTGTGGCATAATGCGTCCCGTAACGAAGCGAAGGGTGATTAGCTCAGCTGGGAGAGCGTCTGCCTTACAAGCAGAATGTCGGCGGTTCGATCCCGTCATCACCCACCATTCGTTTCAAGCGTTTCGCGCAGCGGTAGTTCAGTCGGTTAGAATACCGGCCTGTCACGCCGGGGGTCGCGGGTTCGAGTCCCGTCCGCTGCGCCATATTCGGAATCTGGAACACTGAACGCCAGATTCCACAGAAAGCCCGCCTAGTGCGGGCTTTTTGCTGTCCCGGATTTGTTGATTTCAAGTTTCCACGGTGTCATGACACCGTGCTACTGCGCAGCATTTTGGCTGTGTCGATAGTCGCTCACTGCCTCGTATACCGTTTTACGCAAGCGGTTGATCCCGCCAATCGGCCGATGCGCCTCAAGCCCGAACCACGGATTAAACGAAAGGTTGTCACACGCCAGATTTAGCGCCGGGGTATCGAAATCCTGCGGCGGCAGGGTGATCCGCGCGACGGTTTCAAAGGGTGAGTCCTGCTCGCGCCATTCGATGCTGGTGTCTTCGATCGGCATGTACTTGTTGGCATCCTGGCGCTGGATCTGCAGTACGAAACAGGCTGGTATCCGGTCCGTCGACAACTGCTGAGTCAAAGCGCTGCGCAGGAAATTCGGCAGGTCGTGGTTCTGTTTGGGCAGTGTATAGGCAGGGCAACTGTCCGGATCGGGTGCAACACGAAACTTTGCATTGGCTTCCCCGAACTTGTAGGGCGAAACCGAAAAGTATGTCGTCGCTGTCGGGCTGTCCGGTGGCGGCGATAGCGTTGCCAAGGCAATAAACAAATGGCGGATCTGCCAGCTGCGCGGATCCCAGCCGGGGAAAAACGCCATGACCTTTTTGCCGTCAGCCTGCGCCGCCACATTCTGACGGTACTCGGCGACATCGCTGACAAAAAAGTTCGGGTGGCTGAACATCACGAAATCCTGCTCAGGCTGTGACTGGCGATTGCCAAGCAGCTGTTTTCCCGATACGTCCAGCAGTTTGATCGCCATGCCCCGCGCGTCGCGGAGGCTGTCGAACTGTGGGTAGGCATTGCCATTGGACAGGCGAATCATCGCTTGCCAGGTTTTGCCGGGCTCACTGAACACGCCTTGTCGCAGCGACTGCACCAGTTGCGGCAACACCTGCACCTGAGCTTTTACACAACCATGAGCCTTGGCATGGGCGTCGCGCAGATACCGTGTGCTTTCTCGGTGTTGATCGACGATGCGTACGGCGGTCTGGATCACGTCCTGGGTCATCGCCGCTTCGCCGGTGGGAATCTGCTCCTGCGCCGACACCGGGCCACGGTGTTGCCAGGCAAACCAGACCGTAGCGATGGCCCAGCCGAGCAAGCCGATGACAAGCGCTATCAACAGAACCTTGCCCAGCAAACGACCCAGCCACAACCAGATTCTGGCCAGCAGCGACTGTTCTTTCTTGAAGGTTGAGATCATGGCAGTTGCGCCTCCAGTGGGCCGCCGAGGACTTTCAGGTACTCAAGAAGCGCCCAGCGTTCTTCGGGCTGCAATAGCCGGCCAATCACGCCGTTGCCACGTTCGCCGGCGCGGAACTCATGGCCGCTGTTGTGGTTGCCGGTGATCCGCGTATCGAACAGGAAGCCATTGGTAAACGCTTCGGTGCGATACCCCAGATGTCGCGGATCGTATTCAAAGGTGCCTTTGAAGAAGGTTGTGGCGCGCTCATCCTGCGGCGACAGCAACTGATAGATGTTCGGTACCGAACCGTTGTGCAGGAACGGAGCGGTGGCCCAGATACCGGCCAGCGGGCGGGCCTTGTAAGCGACTTTTTCGCGAACGCCGATCGGCAGGCCAAAGCCGTCCATGCGTGGTTTTTCCTGCGGCGTGACGTTGGCTTCGCGATAGGCGCGGTCTTCGACGAAAGCGGTGACGTAAGCCAAGCCCTTGGCCACCGATAACTGGCTCAAGTCCAGTGGCTCCTTGGGTGTCGGATGCAGCTTGACGTCCATTTTTTCCAGTTCTTTCAGATCCCACTGCAGGGCTGTCAGGTCGAAACGGTGGTTGGCGATATTGTCGGCAGCGGTCGGGTCGGTGCCGATGACATTGACCGGCAGCATGTGCAAATGCTGCACCCAGCGCTCACCTTCCTGAGTCTGGCGCGGTACGTGACAACCGGCGCAGTTCTCGACAAATAGCGTGCGACCCTTGGCTGCCAAGGGTTTGTCGATGGCGCCAAACAGATCCTCTGGCCAGGCTGGCGGCTTGAGTCTTTGCAGGGTTTCTTCGATTTTGTGCAGATCACGCACGCGCACGCTGGAGGCATAGCGTGCTTCGCCTTGCAGCGGCTGGCCGTTGGCATCGAAAAAATTCAGGGTGGCGCCGACGCCTAACGCTTCACCGATATTGCGCGCCATTGGTTGCTGCGCCGAGCCGTTCCACTGCACCCAATCGAACGTCCACATGTCCCAGAGCTGCGGGTAATCCACCGGAGCATTGGCCACGCGGTAGTTGGCGGGGGAAATCGCATCGCCAAACGTCGCATTGGCAATGCGTCCGAAAGCATCGGCGCGGCCGGGACCTTCTTCGGTCGGGTAGAGGCCGCGATGGGTATCGTTCCAGGCGACTTTGAGGAATGTATTCAGTGAGGTTTTGAAGTCTTTGCGCAATTGCTCGTGACGCGTGTCGTATTCGTCGCCCAGCACGGTTCTGGCAAAACGTTCGAATTTCCATGGGTTGTAGTAAGTCGCGGTCAGACTTGCCACCAATGCCTGTCCGAAACTGCCACCACGCAAAGTAGGAACACTGGAAGGCAACACATGTTGCGCGGTACCCCCGTCAATTCGCACGGCCTGGCCGTTGATGCGCAATTCGCCGGTGTGGCAAGCGGCGCAAGTAATGTCCAGATATTGCTCAGAGCTGCCGGGATTCTGATGGCGGGCAAAACCGACGGGGAGGTTGCCGGGGTTGTTCGCCGTGGCTTTGTGCTGCGGATCAATCAGAAAACCGAAGCGCGCGAGGTAATCGGAGGACGCGAAACGCTGTTCAGAAAAAGGCAGCTCCAAGGCCTGGAACCACTCGTAGCGAAGGCCTTTGACCTGCGTACCCTGAGGCGTGAAATAGTAGGTTTGCCGGTCTTCGTCACTCCACTGATCGAGGTAATGCACCTGCTCGGCGGGGGTGTAGAAGGGCAATTTCGGGTTGGCGACGTAATACAGGACGACGGCAAGAACCAGTCCCAGCAGCACGACGATCAGGGTCAGCACACGGAATAAGAGGCGCAAGATAAACATCCTTGTCGATTTGTTCCGCTGTTATGCCTGAGCACGCCCCCATGCGGCAAGTGGCCATTACGCCAGATGATGCAAGAAGGAACGACGCTGATTGTCGGGACAAGATGACAGAAGCTTCATCGTCGCTTCGCCTCGATGCGTTTTAATCCCTGAACTTATCGGAAGTTTCCTGCTCTCATGCCGGTAGCCATTGGTCGTGGCGGCCTGATAAGCTCGCGGCTTTACTCGATTGCCCTTTCGGCGCATGAACAAGGAAATAGCATGAAACAGCATCGGTTGGCGGCGGCGGTTGCCCTGGTTAGCCTGGTCCTCGCGGGTTGTGATTCGCAGACCAGCGTAGAGCTGAAAACCCCGGCGCAAAAAGCTTCCTACGGTATCGGCCTGAACATGGGCAAGAGCCTGGCTCAGGAAGGCATGGATGATCTGGACTCCAAAGCGGTAGCCCAGGGCATCGAAGATGCCGTCGGCAAGAAAGAACAGAAGCTGAAAGATGAAGAACTGGTCGAAGCCTTCGCCGCGCTGCAAAAGCGTGCTGAAGAGCGTATGGCCAAAATGAGCGAAGAGTCGGCTGCGGCTGGCAAGAAGTTCCTCGAAGAAAACGGCAAGAAGGCGGGTGTAACCACCACTGCTTCCGGCCTGCAATACGAAGTGGTCAAGAAAGCCGACGGCCCACAGCCCAAGCCGACTGACGTAGTGACTGTTCACTACACCGGCAAGCTGACCAACGGCACCGTATTCGACAGCTCCGTCGAGCGCGGCAGCCCGATCGATCTGCCGGTAAGCGGCGTGATTCCGGGTTGGGTTGAAGGTCTGCAACTGATGCACGTTGGCGAGAAGTACAAACTGTACATCCCTAGCGATCTGGCTTATGGCGCTCAGTCGCCAAGCCCGGCAATCCCGGCCAACTCGGTTCTGGTCTTCGACCTGGAACTGCTGGCCATCAAGGATCCAGCCAAAGAAGCCGCTGCTGCCAAGTAATTGGTAAAGGCTTCAACAACAACGCCTCGCTTATGCGGGGCGTTGTTGCATCTGGACCCTGGCAAGGGTAAACAGAGCGAACCGATGGCGGTCGGGAGAGTCATAGCCAATGAGACTGCCATCGCTAGCCGCCCTGAGCAGCCAAGTCAATGAAATATTGGGGTTTTTTATGTGAGTAAAAAACGCCCGATCTGAGCGCAGCCCTTATGAAACGGGGCTTTCAGCGCTGAAATGCAGCTCTGTTCACAAGGTTATCCACAATTTGTGTGGATAACATTTCAACGGGAGGAATAGATGAAAGCTCCGTGGAATTTTGCTCGATTCCTGCCCTTGGCCGGCCGTCTGCTCGCACGCGGCCGTTTGCCGACCTTATTGTTTGCGGTTGCCAGCAAAGGCGCTGCGCAGGGCAATCGCCTCGGTAAACTCAAGGACGATTTACGTTTACTCCAGGCTTTGTGCCTGGCCTATTGGCGCGGCGAGTACCGCGCCATCAGTGGCAAAGCGCTGGTGTCGGTGGTGGCGGGTTTGATGTATTTCCTCAGCCCGGTGGATGCGATTCCGGATTTCATTCCCGTATTCGGCATGCTCGACGACATCGCCGTCCTCGCCTGGCTGATGAAAACCCTCGACGATGAGCTCAATGCCTTTCGCCTGTGGCGCAATCGTCAGCAACCGGAAAAGCTCGCAGTCGTCGAACGCCTGCCGGATACCCCCGAGCAACTGCAACTTCAGGGGCCGAAAAAAACCTGATTCCTCAACACCCGCCTACAGATAGATACCCCCCGCGACCTTGGCCGCTGTTAGGATTACACTTCTAGGGAAAAGTGCCGACTCGCTAAGTGTTGTTGTCCTACGGGGTAGTCATGGATATTCAGATAATTGCACGCGATGGCGAACCCGAATACGCGGTTCTGCCGTGGGCTCAGTATCAGGCTCTACTAAAAGCAGCAGGCATTAATGAAACACCGTCGCGTCCGGCACCTACGCCGCTCGCGGCCTCACCAGACACGATTCTTCCAGGTCTGGATCAACTACGCAGTTTGCGCGAAGGGAAGGGCATCGCCATTGAGGCGTTGGCCCGCACGGTAGGCATCAGCCCGTCTTATCTGGCCATGATCGAAAGTGGCGAGCGTCAGCCCGACGCCGCGATTCGCCGCAGCCTGGCTTGGGAATTGACGGTGCCAGGGTGGAGGGATGAATCGTGAGCGTACGCATCAGTCGTCAACATTGGGACGGATTGCTCGGAGAACTGGATCAAGCGCGCCGTCAGCGCCATCTACTGACTTATCGGGCCTTGCTCGAGCGTTTGCAATTGCCGACACCGGCCATGCAAACCTTGACCGCCGCGCTTGAGCATCTGGCCGCGCTGGATGCCAAGGCCGAACAACCGTTGCGCAGTTCACTGGTGATCAGCCAAGGTGCCAGTCGCCTGCCGCGTACCGGTTTCTTTGAGTGTGTTGAACGTCTGGGGCGTTTTTCCGGGCCGTCCGATGGTGTTGCTGCGGCCTCTTGGCATGCTTCGGAAGTTGTCCGTGTTTTTGAATACGAGTACCCGGAATCGGCGGAGGCCTGAGTGTTTTTACGACTCAAGGCGCGGGCCAGTTACTGGCTGGCCCGTAGGCTGTTTCACTGGTCATGGTTCGTTCGACAACCGCGTGGCTGGCGCTGGCTCGAAGGGCAGTTTGCGCGCATGGCCAACCTTGGCGATGTCGGTGCGCAGAGCTTCTATGGGCACATCCTGACCTTTCGCGGTGTCGGCTTGGGCGCGCGTGAAGAAGGTGTGCGCCTGTTGCGCTTGGCGGCGCTCGCAGGCGATGGCAAAGCGGCTTATCAGGTCGGTGTGATCAGTCTGGCCGGGACGCTGGGTAAACTCCCGGACCCTGTCGAAGCCGCACGCTGGTGGGGGATGGCTGCCAAGGCCGGGCATCCGTTGGCTGAGCTCAAATTGAAAGAGCTGAGCGCTCGGGATTCAACGCAGTAAATCCATTTGTGTCCGCACGATAAACGCGGCGTGAGGTTTTCCTCACGCCGCGTTTGCGTTTCTGTGCACCTGTTTAGCTGCTGGTGATGCTTTACAGATAAGTCCTACAGTCATCGCCTACTTGCCTGACTTCTTTCCTGATTGATCCCCCGCACAGTTCCCGCGCCTAATTTTTGCGCGAGGGAACGCTCATGTTTGATCCGCTTATTCAGTCCACTTCGCACACCCGCGTGCGCTGATGGACGCCGTCACCCGCATCGAGCAAGCACTCGACAGCTTTCCCGCCACCCTCAGTATTTACCGCGAACAGCTCAAGCATTGGGCCAGTCACGCGGCGGACAAGGTCAGCCACGCTGCGGATCTGCCGTCGCTGATGGGCATGGAGCGGATCATTCGCTTCGGCTCCGATAGCACTGCCGTCAGCAGCACCGACAACGAATTTTTCTCAGGTGTCGTCCAGTGCCCGAAGGGCGGGTTGATGCAGATCGAGAGCAAGTTCGAGTCGGTCTACGACATTCCGCTGGGCAACATCGTGGTCGATGTGATCGCCATGGACGGTGGCGTAACCACCCCTATCACCCTTGATGAGCAAGGCAAGGGCTCTTTCAAAGGAATACCTGGCAGGTTCTACCGGGTGCAGGTGCACAGCGATGTCACTCCGGATCAGGTCGAGGACCTTTTCAAAGCTTATGACGGCCTGACCGCTGAGCTGGATGGCTGGCTACGCAGTGAATGGAAGAGTTTCAAGCCGCAGTGGTCGCAGTCGGTGGCGACGGCGGCAGGCAACGGCATGCTCGCCGGGAGCTGGGCGGCCATCGAGGGGGTGTGGGACAGCATTGGTTTGCTCTCGGACATTCTCCAGGATCCCGGCCAGTTTGCTGAGCGCTTGGGCAGTGGCGCGGCAGATCTGATCGAGCTGGCGAAAACTGCGCCCGAGGTCATGGAGAAGCTGCAACTGCTGGTCAGTGACGAAGCTGCACTGTGCTTATTACTGCGCACTGCCAGCCTTTGGCTGGAGATGCTGCCGCCCAGTGAAGTCGCCGGCAAAACTGCTGAAGCGGCGTCGATGATGATGGTGCAGTTGCTTATCGATGTGCTGATCAGCGTCGTCTTGACGTTCGTCAGTGGTGGCGCAGGCATCGCTTATCTGACGCTGCGTCTGGCGGATCGCGCCGTGCAATTGCTGTCGGCGGTGAAGCGTTTGGTGAAGGCGATGTTCGGCATCGTCGAAGGGTTCATCAAATACGTCGATCAATACAAAAGCGTTGCCGCCCGAGGCATCGCCACCGGGGTGAAAAAGGGCCGGATGCAATTGCGCTGGAATGCGCAGCGCAACACCTTGTTGAAGAAAGACGAGCCTCACGACGACTCGCCGGATCAGGCGAAAAACCCCAACGGCGACAGCGCCGATTGCGTGCCGCGCACCTGCACCAACGGCTGCCCGGTGTCGATGGTCACTGGCGAAGAACTGCTGACCCTGAGCGATGCGGTGCTCGATGGCGTGTTGCCGTTTGAGTTCACGCGGTTGTATCGCAGCAGTGCCGCCGAAATCGATGTCGGGTTGGGGTTTGGCTGGAGTCATTCGCTGGCACATCGGCTGGAGTTTTTCGCTGATGAGGTGGTTTGGGTCGATCACGAAAACCGGCGCACTCGATTTCCGTTGCCGAGCGTTGAAAGACCGGCGATTCACAACAGTCTGTCGCGGGCGGCGATCTTTCTGGGTGATGAACCGGAAGAGCTGATCCTGGCACTGGCCGGGGAAACGGCGCGGTTCTATCACTTTCGCGCAGGACGGCTGACGGCGATCAGCGATAGCTATGGCAACCGTCTGACGGTGCAGCGCGATCGCTCTGACCGGGTGCAGCGCCTGGACAACGGCGCCGGGCGTTCGCTGCTGTTGCGCTATGACCGCGCGCAGTTGGTTGGTGTGGATTACCAGGTGTTTCGCGACGGTGCCTGGAGCACTGAACAGGCGCTGGTCAGTTACCGCTACGACGCTTATCAACACCTGATCGAGGCCAGCAACGCCGTCGGTGACAGCGAGCGTTACGACTACGACGACGCCCACGTGATCCTGCAGCGGCAACTGGCGGGCGGGGCGAGTTTCTTCTGGGAGTGGGAACGCTCGGGGAAATCGGCGCGGTGCGTGCGCCACTGGGCATCGTTTTCGCAGATGGACACGCGTTACGTCTGGAATGACGACGGCAGCGTCGCAGTGCATTGCGTCGATGGCACCGAAGAGACTTACGTCCACGACGAGCGTGCGCGGCTGGTGAGTAAAGTCTCGGCGGATGGTGGCGAACAGCTCAAGGCCTATGACGCTGCGGGGCGGTTGATTGCCGAGCAGGATGCCTTGGGGGCGGTCACCGAATACCGCTACGACGAGGTCGGACGGCTGGTGGCGCTGATTCCGCCGGCTGACGCGCCAACGTCCTACGAGTATCGCAACGGTTTCCTGCATAAACGCTCTCGCGGTGACGCGGTGTGGATCTACCGGCGCAATGCCGAGGGCGATGTCACCGAAGCGGTCGATCCCGATGGTCAGGTTACCCATTACTACTACGACACTCGTGGCCAGTTGCTGTCGATCCGTTACCCGGACAGCAGCCGGCATCGGCTGGTCTGGAATGCCCTCGGCCAACTCATTGAAGAGACCTTGCCCGACGGTGGCGTGCGGCGTTTTTCCTACGACGCGCTGGGGCGGCGGACCACAACCGCCGACGAACACGGTGCAGTCACCCGTCAGCATTGGGATGCGGTTGGCCGACTGATCCAGACGACATCTCCTACCGGCAATACCCGTGCTTACAGCTACGGCGCCTACGGTCAGGTCACTGCCGAGCGCGATGAACTGGGGCGCATCACCCGTTATGAATACGACGACGATCTGCATCTGGTCTCGCGGCGGATCAACCCCGACGGCACGCGGGTGCAGTACCGCTACGACCATGCGCAACTGCTGCTCACCGAGATTGAAAACGAGTCCGGGGAAAAGTACCGGCTGGATTACACGCCGACCGGGCTGATTCGCCAGGAAAGTGGTTTTGATGGCCGGCGCACGGCGTATGCCTATGACCTCAACGGGCATCTGCTGGAAAAGACCGAGTTCGGTGATGACGGCTCGACGCTGATTACTGGATATGCAAGAGATGCTGCCGGGCGCCTGTTAATCAAGACCCTGCCCGACGGCCTCAAGGTCACCTACCAATACGACCGACTTGGTCGACTGATCGGTGTTGATGACGGCCAGCAACACCCGCTGGCCTTCGAGTACAACCGTCAGGACCGGCTGATCACCGAGCATCAGGGCTGGGGCACCCTGCGCTACCGCTACGACGCCTGCGGCCAGCTCAAGCGCATGCGCCTGCCGGACAACAGCGTGCTCGACTACCGCCACGCCAAGGGTGGCGCGCTGACCGACATCGACCTCAACGGCACGCCGCTGACCCGTCATGTCTATCAGTCCGGACGCGAACGGCAACGCCAGCAGGGTTTGCTGCTCAGCGAATACACCTACGACGATCAGGGCCGATTACTCGCCCACGCCGTAGGCCATCAGCGCGATGCGTTGTTCCGCCGCGATTATGCCTACAACGCCAACGGCAATCTCGCGCACATCGCCGACAGCCGCCACGGCCAGCGCACCTACGGCTACGACGCCCTCGACCGCCTCATCCGCGTACGCCACTCGCGCGACGAACTGCCGGAATCCTTCGCCCACGACCCGGCCGGCAACCTGCTGATGCAGGACCGCCCCGGCCCCAGCCAGATCAAGGGCAACCGCCTGCTGATGCAGGGCGACCGCCACTACGACTACGACGCCTTCGGCAACCTGATCCGCGAACGTCGCGGCCGCGCCCAGACTCTCGTCACTGAATACCGCTACGACAGCCAGCACCGCCTGATCGGCCTGACCCGCCCCGACGGCCAAACCGCCAGCTATCGCTATGACGCCTTCGGCCGACGCATCAGCAAAACCGTCAACGGCGAGACCACCGAGTTCTTCTGGCAGGGCGATCACCTCGTCGCCGAAAGCAGCGAAAACGAATACCGCAGCTACGTCTACGAACCCGGCACCTTCCGCCCGCTCGCCTTGCTCGACGGCAAAGGCCCGCAAAAAGCCTGCCCGTTCTACTACCAACTCGACCACCTCGGCACCCCGCAGGAACTCACCGACTACAGCGGCGACATCGTCTGGTCCGCGCAATACGACGCCTACGGCAAAATCGCCGCACTGACCCTGGCTGGCGAGGATTACCTGAACCAGCCGCTGCGCTTTCAGGGGCAGTACTTCGATGCGGAAAGTGGGCTGCATTACAACCGGCACCGGTATTACGACCCGAGGCTGGGGCGGTATCTGACGCCGGATCCGATCAAGTTGGCCGGTGGGCTGAATCAGTACCAGTACGTGCCGAACCCGACGGGGTGGGTGGATCCGTTGGGGTTGAGCTCTAACTGCCCGCCGCCGAATAAGCCTGGGTGTGAGGCGCCGGGTGGGATTGGTGGCGCTAAGGTAGAAGAGGGTGAGCCAGCGCTGCCAAAGATGACGGCGCAGGAGCGGAGGGCAAGGATTGATGAGTTGGCGGAGGCGAATGCGAAGAGGCGAGTGAATGAATACGAGTCTTTGTACCAAATGCATACTGTCGCTAAACATAATCCGGAAATTCCGGATCACGCGCTGAAGCAAAGAGCCATTGATGGCAGTCATCCGACAATAAGTGGAGTACGGGAGAGGGTAAATTCGAGCTCTCAGTTCAAGAGTTGGCGGCTACAGCTCCATGCTATCAATGATGCTGTTTCCAGAATGAGCCGAACCCCTCCTGCTCCCACAGGATTTACATCACAGGGGGACCCGGTGGTGAGGAAAGAGATGCCGAATGGTGGCAGAGGATATAAGCCAAATAGAAGAGATCAACAAAATCCACGATATGTAGATGAGTTGAATTATTCTGAAGTGCGGTTTCGCAGACAAAATATTAATAGCCCTTACACAGCTTTCCCGGATTAGGAGTGTTTTATGTTGATGTCGCCGGGAGTGAATCTTCCGTTTACTCCCCAGCTTTCTTATTGGCTTGGTGGGATAGGAACCTATGATCAGGAGGAAACATTGGGGGTGGCCCTATCTATTTACGACCCCAATGACGCATTCGATAGAGAGGTTGTTATAAGGAAGTTTATTTTAGATGGCTTTTTTGGATATACGTATAGACATAAATTTCTGATGGTTAAAATTCTTGAAGAAGCTTTGAGTTCGCCATGTTTTGATTTTTCAAAATTATTCGAAGATGACTATGACTCGAATACATGTGTTGCGTGGGACGAAACGATGGTAGACGATCCGCGTGGCTTTTTTGAAGATATATATAGATTGGCAGTTGAGCAATGGCATGAGGAACTAAAAAAAGCACGTGCGGAGAATCAGTCGTCTTGGTAGGTCGAGGGCAAGCGCGCTCCCACAGGTTTTTTGTTGTTTGAGGAGTCAGCGCTGGCCGATGGCCTGCGGCGAATGGACGTCTGCGGGAATAAGACTATCAAGCAAATGCACGCTATACCCCGGAACATTCTTCGCATGATGCTTCGCTTGCGAAGCCATCTCTGCAAGTTGGCTGGCGTCGAGTTGTGCGCAGGCTTCGGGGTGCAGGTGGACCACGCCAATCGATAGCGACAGCAGCGGAAATTCTTGACGAATGCCTTGCCGATTCGGGGCAATGAAGCAGCCAGCCTCCAGATGCTCAGGCCGATAGAAACGGCGACATTGGCTTTGAAAGTCGTCGAGCAACTGGTTGATGCGTTTGCGCCAGTCGTCCGGACCGAGGACAAGGAGGAAGTCGTCGCCACCAATGTGACCAACGAAGTCGCGGGACGGGTCGACGCGTTCGTTGAGGCATTGCGCCAAACACAGCAAAACTTCATCACCACGCCCGTAGCCATAGATATCGTTGAAGGGTTTGAAACTGTCGATGTCGACATAGCAGATGACCGACTCGCGCCCCTGCTGCAGCAACCGCGTCAGGCATTGCTGGATCGGCACATTCCCCGGCAACAAAGTCAGAGGATTGGCATACCGCGCCTGTTGAATCTTCAACTCGGTGATCAGTTTAAGCACGTCGATCACCCGGCCAAGACCCAGGTAGCCGCCGTTAAGAGTAATGATGAAGTCTTCTTCAATGCGTTGCCGCGCGCGGCTGGTGATCAGGCGGCTGACTTGTTGCAGCGACTGGCTCATTTCCACGGCGAGGAAATCGTCGTTCATCAGACGGCTGATCGGTTTACGGGCGAACAGGTCGGTGGCGAACGGTTTGAGCAGGGCATCCGATAACGAGTGGCGGTGGACGATGCCGCAGGGTTGGCCTTGTTCGTCGAGTACCGCCAGTGAGTTGAGGTTGGCCTGGCGGCGGAAGGCTTCCAGCACAGTGGCGGTGGGGGTGTCGCGATGCACGGCCGGTTGGTCGTTGAGCAGGGCGCTGAGATCACTGCCTTCGTCGTTCAGCGCAACGCTGCTGCTGTCGTGTTTGGGCATCAAGGCGCGGGCATCGCGCGGTGGGTGTTCTTGGGGGCGGCCAAGCAGGTAGCCCTGCACCAGATCGACGCCCATTTCCGTCAGCACCGCGAGTTCTTCCGGCAACTCGATGCCTTCGGCGATGACTTGTGCGCGTGAGGCTTTGGCGATTTGCAGGATCGAGCCGACGAACTCGCGCTTCAACGCATCTTGATGAATGCCATCGATGAAGTGCCGATCGATCTTCACATAATCCGGGCGCAGTTCCGACCATAACCGCAAGCTCGAATAGCCGGCACCGAGATCATCCAGCGCAATGGAAAAACCCATGGCCCGATAGTGATGCAAGGCGGTTTGCAGCAACTGAAAATCGTCGATGGGCGTCTGTTCAGTCAGCTCGATCACTACCTGACTGGGCGGAATGCCGAAATCCTGCAGCAACTGCAACGTGCGCCCCGGTTGATGGGCGGCTTCAAGCAAGGATTCCGGCGAGACGTTGAGAAACAGTTTGCCCGGCAGTTGCTGCTCATTGAAGCGACGGCAAGCGCTTTGCCGACAGGCGATTTCCAGTTCGCTCAAACGCCCGGCCTGACGGGCCACGGCGAACAGCGCGATGGGCGAGTGAAGAGGGCTGTTGGACGGACCACGGGTGAGGGCTTCGTAGCCGAGAATGCGCCGTTCGGAGAGAGAGATGATCGGTTGGAACAGGCTGTGTAAACCGCTTTGAGTCAGGATCGAGCTCAAGGCACTCAGCTGTTCGGTCGTGGTCATGGCTATCTCTGGCGATAAAAAAAGGACTGGGAGCGCTCTCGATGAAGAGAGTGGCTCCCAGTCCTTTATTGCACGACAGAATGATGACTGTTTGATGACGATCCGGGGATCGTCAGCATTAAATTGCCATCACCTTACTTCTTGGCCACCTGATTGCTCAGCTTCAGGTAATCCAGCAGTACTCGCCCGGTTTCGCTCAGGTAGGCATCGTCTTCTGGTTTGACCTTGTCCGGCTCGGCGGCCGCGAGGGCGTCGTCGTCTTCTTTCTTCAGCTCTTTGAGCGGCTCTTCGCCTTTGGCTTTGCGACGGATGTTTTCCATGGCCAGTTGCTTGGCGTCGATATCGGTGTGTTGCGCGCGACGCTCGGCTTCGTTAAGGCTGACGGTTTTTTCTTCCATCAGTTTCTGCGCCAGGGCCAGCTTGTCACGGATGAACACGAACTCGGCATCTTTGGCGGTGCGTGTGTCATGTTCGGACTTGAGCTGCGCCAGGTACGGCTTGAACGGATCGGCCGCCGGTTTGATTGCCGCGCGGATGGTGTCCCACGGCATGGCTTCCGGCAGTGCGCTCTCGCCGATTTCCTTGGTGTCGATCAACGACGGGTAGTCGATGTCCGGCAACACGCCCTGATGCTGGGTGCTCTGACCGGAAACCCGGTAGAACTTGGCCAGGGTCAGTTTCAGTTCGCCATGGTTCAACGGCTGAATGGTCTGCACGGTGCCTTTACCGAAGGTCTGGCCACCGATGATCAGCGCGCGGTGGTAGTCCTGCATGGCGCCGGCGAAAATCTCCGAAGCCGAGGCGGACAAGCGGTTGACCAAGAGTGCCATCGGGCCTTTGTAGAACGCGCCCGGGTTTTCATCTTCGAGTACGTCGACACGGCCATCGGCATTACGTACGAGTACGGTCGGGCCTTTGTCGATGAACAGGCTGGTCAGCTCGGTGGCTTCCTGCAGGGAACCGCCGCCGTTGTTGCGCAGATCGATGACCACGCCGTCGACTTTGTCTTTCTGCAGCTCGGTGAGCAGCTTCTTGACGTCGCGGGTGGTGCTCTTGTAGTCCGGATCACCGGCACGGAACGCCTTGAAGTCGAGGTAGAAGGCTGGAATCTCGATGACGCCGAGTTTGTAGTCCTTGCCGTCCTGTTTCAGGTTGAGCACGGACTTCTTCACCGCCTGGTCTTCGAGCTTCACCGCTTCACGGGTGATCGGCACGATCTTGGTGGTCTGGTCGTTCGGCGCATTGCTCGCCGGAATCACTTCCAGACGCACCACGGTGCCTTTCGGACCACGGATCAGCTTGACCACTTCATCTAGACGCCAGCCGACCACGTCGACCATTTCTTTGTTGCCTTGGGCAACGCCGATGATCTTGTCGGCCGGGGCGACCTGTTTGGTCTTGTCGGCCGGGCCTGCCGGCACCAGACGCACGACTTTCACCTGGTCGTTATCGCTCTGCAACACGGCACCGATGCCCTCGAGGGACAGGCTCATGTTGATGTCGAAGTTTTCCGCGTTATCCGGCGACAGATAGTTGGTGTGCGGATCGTACGACATGGCGAAGGTGTTGATATACGCCTGGAAAATGTCTTCCGGACGGGTCTGGTCCAGGCGCGCCAACTGGTTCTTGTAGCGCTTGGTCAGGGTTTCCTGAATCTGCTTCGGCTCTTTGCCGGCGATCTTCTGGCGCAGGACTTCGTCCTTGACGCGTTTGCGCCACAGGTCATCCAGCTCTGCGGTGGATTTCAGCCAAGGGGCGTCCTTGCGATCGATCAGCAAGGTCTCCTTGGTGTTGAAATCCATCTTGTCGACGCCTTTGTTCAGCTCGGCAAGGGCGAAGTCCAGACGCGCCTTGACGCGGTCCAGGTAGCGCTTGTAGATGGTGAACCCGGCGTTGAGGTCGCCGCTTTTGAGGAAGTCGTCGAACTGGGTCTTCCACTTGTCGAACTCGGCGATGTCGCTGGCCATGAAGTAGCTGCGCGACGGATCCAGCAGCTTTATGTAGCTGTCGTAGATGATCACCGAGCGGGCATCGTCAAGCGGCGGCTTGCTGTAGTGGTGACGCTTGAGCAACTCGACGACGTTCAGACTGGCGATGACTTCATCGCGATCAGGCTGCAATTTGTCCCAGCTGTTGGCTGCGAATGTATTGCCCGACACCGGCAACAAACCGATACCGATGAAAAGAGCGAGGGCGGTGCTGGGGAGCAAATGCTTCATGCTGATTCGACGCGGGGACAATTGATAACGCATATTAGGCCGTCTTTGAAGTCGCCGGTTCTACGAGAGCCGGTCGCATAATGCAAAAAGCCCGGCGCTACAGCTTCGGGCTCAGTCCAGACTCACTATGGAGGCACTGTGAAGGCATTGCAAGGCGTTGACGGTCAAGTGGCATGGGTTGAAGAGCCGAGTCCTACGTGTGATGTAGGACAAGTCCGCATCCGAGTGGCGGCAGCGGGCCTCAATCGCGCCGATTTATTACAGAAAGCAGGGCTTTATCCGCCACCGCCAGGGGCCAGCCAAGTGCTCGGTCTTGAGTGTTCCGGGGTGATCAGCGAGGTCGGCGCGGGCAGTGCGTGGCAGGTCGGCGATCGGGTTTGCGCCTTGCTGGCCGGGGGTGGCATGGCCGAAGAGGTGGTCGTCGACGGGCGGCACGTGCTGCCGGTTCCCGAAGGCGTCTCGCTGATTGAGGCGGCCGCATTGCCCGAGGTTTATGCAACAGTCTGGCTGAATGTGTTTCAACTTGCGGCGCTCAAACCGGGTGAGAAAGTTCTCTTGCACGCCGGCGCAAGTGGAATCGGTTCAGCCGCGATTCAGTTGTGCAAGGCGTTTGGCAATCCATGTTGGGTCAGCGTCGGTTCGGCTGAGCGTTTGGCCTACTGTGAAGCGCTGGGTGCGCAGGGCGGGGTGGTGCGCACCGATGATCTGGAGAGCCTGCGCGATTTTGGGCCGTTCAACGTGATTCTCGACCCGGTCGGCGGTAATTATTCGGCGCTGAACCTGAAGCTGATGGCGCTGGATGGACGCTGGGTGTTGATCGGTTTGATGGGCGGGCGTGAGGCGAAGCTGGATCTGGCGCAGGTGTTGGCCAAGCGTGTGCAACTGCTGGGCTCGACGTTGCGCAGTCGTGACGATCAGTTCAAGGCGGATCTGTTGAGTGATCTGGGTCAGCAGGTGTGGCCGTTGTTTGCTGAGGGGCGCTTGAGTCCGCAGTTGGCCAAGGCGTTTGCGGTGAAGGATGCCGAGGCGGCGTTTGCGGAGTTGGCGAGTAATACGGTGGCGGGCAAACTGGTATTGGTGATTGACGAAAGTCTGAGCTGAGATCAAGGCAAAAAGCCCCTCACCCTAACCCTCTCCCAAAGGGAGAGGGGACTGACCGGGTTGTTCTACCGGGCTACATCGACCTGACGCATCGGGTTGAACTCAGGTTTGGAATATCAGCCTGCCTGTGCAGATTAAATCTTTGTCATTTCCAGAGATGGATTGGCCAGTTGGCCTTTTCGGCATGTTCCAGCAGCACTGGGTCCGGATTCACCACATGCGGGAAATCCACCTTCAGCAACAACGGCAAATCATTACGCGAGTCGGAATAGAAACTCGCACCTTCCAGGTTCTCTTCTTCAGCATCCAGCCATTCTAGCAAGCGGGTGATCTTGCCTTCGCGGTAGGTCAGGGTGCCAACGGTATGCCCACTGTAAACGCCATGGGCGACTTCCAGTTCAATCCCCAGAATTTCATCAATGCCCAATCGATCGGCAATCGGTCTGACCAGGTGCGTCCCCGACGCCGAAATCACCAGAATGCGGTCGCCGGCCTTGCGGTGGGCGGCGATGGTTTTGGTCGCGTCGCTGAAGATGATCGGTTCAATGAAGTCTTCCACCCACGGGCCAACCAGATGCTCGACTTCTTCCGGTGTGCGGCCGATGAGCGGTTCCAGGCTGAATTCCATGTAGTCTTCCATGCGCAATTTGCCATGGCTGTAGGCGTCCATCAGTTCGTTGTTCTTGCGCATGAACGATTCAGGATCGACCCAGCCCAGGCGCCCCATCTGCTCGCTCCAAAGGGTGGCGCAGTCGCCGTGGATCAAGGTTTCGTCCAGATCAAAAATTGCCAGAGCCATCAGTGCAGTTCTCTCTTCAACGTCAGCAAAGTCATCAGGCTACCTCACACAGGGCCGTCGGATCGATGGAAAGCGCCAGACGCTGACCGTCGGGATGCAGATCGGCCGCCGAGCGGTTGAGCACATCCACCACCAGTTCCACGCCCCGCGCTTCGATGCGGTAACGGATGACGTTGCCGAGCAGACTGTGGCTGCGGATCTGCGCGTCGAGTTCGCCTTCCAGGCTCAGCTCGATGGCTTCCGGGCGAATCGCGATGCGGTGGTTGATCGGGCGCTGCAACAGTTTTGATGCGTCGTCGGCATCGAGTAGGTTGTAGTTGCCGATGAAGCCGGCGGCGAACACATCGACGGGGGCGGTGTACAGGGTTTCGGCATCGCCGCTTTGTACGATTTTTCCTTGATTCATCAGGAAAATGCGATCAGACATCGTCAGCGCTTCTTCCTGATCGTGGGTAACGAAAATTGTGGTCAGGCCTAGTTCGCGCTGAATCTGGCGGATCTGTTCGCGCAGGTGTTTACGAATCCGTGCGTCGAGAGCCGACAGCGGCTCGTCCAGCAGCAACAGACGCGGACGCGTGACCAGCGAACGGGCGAGGGCCACCCGCTGGCATTGACCACCGGATAACTGATGCGGATAGCGGCTGGCGAAGTCGTTCAGTTCAACCAGTTTCAACACCTCGGAAACGCGTTTATGGCTGTCGTCGGCATTGACCTTCTGCATACGCAAACCGAAGGCAACGTTCTGTTCCACGGTCATGTTGGGGAACAGCGCATAGCTCTGAAACACCATGCCGATCCCGCGTTTCTGCGGACTCAACGGCACGATATCGACGCCATCGAGGAGGATCTTGCCGCCATCGACCGGTGTCAGGCCGGCGATGCAACGCAGCAGTGTGGATTTGCCGCAACCGGAGGGGCCGAGCAGGGTGACGAATTCACCCTTGTTGATTTCGCAGTCGATGTCGCTGAACACGGTCGTGCCGGCGTAGCTTTTCTGCAGGTGTTGGACGCTGACATAGCTCATTCGCTTTTGTCCTTGTTCAAGATGTTGGCGATCCAGGTCAGGACCAGCACGAAAAAGAAATACGAGATGACCAGCGCACTGGTGAAGTGACCGCTGCTGTTGCGCATGTTGTTCAGATAAACCTGCAGGGTTTCGTAGCGCGTGCCGACCAGAATGTTGGCAAAGACGAACTCACCGAACAGGAACGAGAATGACAGCAGCAACGCGACCATCAGGCCTTTGCGCAGATTCGGCAGCACCACCAGAAACGCCGCTTGAAAGGTGCTGGCGCCAAGCAGTTGCGCAGCGTCCATCAGGTCGCGCAGGTTGATCGCTTGCAGGTTGTTGGTGATCGCCCGGTACATGAACGGCAGCGCCACGGTGAAGTAGCAGCCGATCAGAATCCACGGTGTACCGACCATGGCCATCGGCCCGGAACCGTAAAGTTGCAACAGTCCCACCGACGACACCACCGGCGGCACCGCGAAGGGCAGCAGGATGAGGATGTTCATCAGCGCATCGAGTTTCGGAAAGTGGTAATGCACGACGAACAGCAGCGGCAGGATCAGCACGACTGAAAGCACCAGCGCGCCAACGCAGACCAGCAATGACTGGCCGAAGGCGTGCAGGAAACGCGGATCGCTCCACAACTGGATGTACCACTTGAAGGTGAAACCGCTGGGCAGGATGGTCGCTGACCAACTGCTGGCGATCGAATAGACCAGCGTGCCCACGAGTGGCAGCAAGAGAATGGCGAACAACAGATAAACCACGACGCGGTGGTAGAGGCCGGCCGGGCCGGATTCAGCGCGAGACATGGTAGCTCCTCTTCAACAGCAGTTGATGCACGACGGTGACGATGGTCATCAACGCCACCAGCACCACGGCCAGGGCGCTGGCCAGATTCGGGTCGAGGGAAATGTCACCGGAGACCATCGCTGCAATACGGATTGGCAGGACGTTGAAGTTGCCGGTAGTCAGCGCATAGACCGTGGCGTAAGCGCCGAGGGCGTTGGCCAGCAGAATCACGAACGTCCCGAGCAATGCAGGCGTCAGCACAGGCAAACCAATATGCCGCCAGAACTGCCAGCCATTGGCGCCAAGCAGTGCGGCGGACTCGCGCCAGTCTTCACGCAAAGCGTCGAAGGCCGGGTAGAGCAACAACACGCCGAGGGGAATCTGGAAGTAGGTGTAGAGAATGATCAACCCGGTTTTCGAGTACAGGTTGAAGTCCTGAATGATCCCCGACTGCTTGAGCATGATGGTGATGCTGCCGTTGAAACCGAGCAGGATGATGAACGCGAAGGCCAAGGGTACGCCTGAAAAGTTGCTGGTCATGTTGGCGAAGGCATTCACGAAATTGCGCAGTTTCGAGTCGACCCGGCGCAGGGAATACGCACCGAGTACGGCGATGATGATGCCGAACAAGCTCGACCAGAAGCTGATTTCGAGGCTGTACTGGATCGCCTGCAAGTAGAACTTCGAACTGAAGATCTTGCTGAAGTTGGCCAAGCCCCAGCCGAACTCTTCCGATTGCAGACTGCTGATCATCACCCAGGTCAGCGGGGCGATTTCGAAGACGATAAAGAACAGCGCGAAGGGCACCACGCACAGCGCCGCCAGCCATTTGCCGCGAATTATTGAGTTCACTTGAGCAACTCCCGGCACACAGGTTTGTCGTGGGGCACGCCGAGTAGTTCGCAGACGGTGCCGCAGATTTCCGTCTGTTTCGGTGCGGCATCGGCGTTGAGGCTGAAGGCTTCACCGAGGACAAACAGCGGCACTTGGCGTTCTTCCGGCAGCAGGCCGTTGTGTGAGCGATCGTTGTTCATGCCGTGGTCGGCAGTTACCAGCACTTGATAGCCAGCGTCGAGCCAGTTCTGCAGATAGTCGGCAAGGATGATGTCGGCGAAGCGCGCGCTGTTGCGGTATTGCGAAGAATCGAGACCGTGTTTGTGCCCGGCGTCGTCGATGTTCATCGGGTGGATCAGCAGGAAATTCGGATCGTGGCGCAGGCGCAGGTTTTCGGCGTCGGCGAACAGGTGCGAATCCGGGTAGTGATCGCTCCAGTAGAAATGCCCGTGCTGGATCGGCAGCGACAGATTGTCGGTGTGCCGGTCGCGCGCGGCTACGAACGGTGAGCGGTTGTACAACTCGCTGACCCAGTGATACGCCGCTGCTGCGGTTTTCAGGCCGGCGTCGCGGGCGTAGTGATAAATGCTGCGCTGGTTGGACAGGCGCGAGACATTGTTGTGGACGATGCCGCTGTCGATCGGCGGCACGCCGGTGAGGATACATTCATAAAGCGGTCGGGACAGGGCCGGCAGTTCGCACTCCAGTTGATAGAGCGCGGCGCGTCCTGCGCCAACATAAGCCTGCAGATGCCCCATGGCGTGACGCGCGACCTCGTAGTTGAGGCCGTCGAGCACGACAAGGATGACGTTGTGCTTCATAGGGGCAAAAACTCCGAAAACAAAACTGGAACCAACCCCTGTAGGAGCTGCCGCAGGCTGCGATCTTTTGATGTTGCTTTTAAAGGGCAAGATCAAAAGATCGCAGCCTGCGGCAGCTCCTACAGATGAAGGATTACTTCATCTCTACGATGACTTCCTCGTTCCACTGCTGTGGCAGGGCTTTCGAAGTCTTTTCCCACGCATCGGCGTCTTTGATCGGGGTGACCTTTTTGTACTGCTCGTTCGGCAGCAGTTTGGCCTTCACGTCTTCCGGCAGTTGCAGGTGCTCGGCGCGGATCGGACGGGCGTTGCCGCGGGCGAGGTTGGTCTGGCCGGCGTCGCTGAAGATGTATTCGCGGGTCAGCTTGGCGGCGTTAGGGTTTTTTGCGTACTTGTTGATGATCGTGGTGTAGCCGGAAATCACCGAACCGTCGGACGGGATCAGCACCACGTAGTCATCCGGGTTGGCCATCTTGGCTTTGTAGCTGAGGCCGTTGAAGTCCCAGACCACACCGACTTCGATTTCGCCTTTTTCCATGGTGGCGATGGTCGGGTTGGCCATCGACAGGCGACCTTGCTTGGCGATGTCTGCAAACAGCAGCAGGGCGGGTTTGATGTTTTTCTCGTCGCCACCGTTGGCCAGTGCCGCCGCGAGAACGCCGTTGGCGGCTTGGGCGGCGGTGCTCACGTCACCGATGGAAACCTTGTATTTGCCGCCCTTGAGGTCTGCCCATTTGGTCGGAACTTCGGAACCGTGCAGGAGCTTTTTGTTGACGATGAAGGCGATGGTGCCGGTGTAGGCCAGCGCCCAGTTGCCATCCTTGTCCTTGGCCCAGTCCGGGACTTGATCCCAAGTGCTTGGCTTGTACGGTTGCACCACACCTTGCTTGACCGCGATCGGGCCGAAGGCCGCACCGACGTCGCCGATGTCAGCGGTGGCGTTGTCTTTTTCGGCGGCGAACTTGGCGATTTCCTGGGCCGAGCTCATGTCGGTGTCGATGTGCTTGAGGCCGTAGGTTTTGGCCAGGTCTTCCCAGGTGCCTTTCCAGTTGGCCCAGTCATCGGGCATGCCGACGCTGTTGACGGCGCCTTCCGCTTTCGCAGCGGCTTCGAGGGTTTTCAGATCGGTGCCGGCCGCCATGGCGGAGGTGCACATTGCAATGGTCGAGCCTAACAGTGTTGCCAGGAAAAGCTGTTTCATTCCGAAGCTCCTTGGTCGTGTTCAACGCTGCGATTGCGGTGTGTGTTGGTCTAGGTCAGCAATACCTGAGCCAATTTAAGGGGGCTGGATGACACTTTGATGTCGGCGGCCTTGTTTCAGGCCTCTTGTTTGCCCGGTATTGGCGGCTGCCAGATAAGCGTAGACCATGCTCAAAGGCCCGCAGAGCAAGGGACTTGGCCGATGTATTGCAAGTCGTGAGGACGACCGTTCGGTAGTTTTGTCATCTCTCGGTCATCTGCACTGCCTAGGCTTGCAATATCAGGAAACGGCTTGATCGCCGTGCGGTTTTGCCCCGAAACAGTGCTGGTCTAGTCCAGATAGGTAACGTTGATGCGCGATGAGGCAACAAAAGCGGTGACAGCGATTGGCCAGGTGTTGCAGGAGCAGCTTGATCACGGGTTGTTGGCGGCAGGCAGCAAGCTGCCGGCCGAGCGCAAGCTCAGTGAGTTGTTCGGCACGACGCGGATTACTGTGCGAGAGGCGTTGTTGCAACTGGAGGCGCAGGGGCAGATTTATCGTGAGGAGCGCCGTGGCTGGTTCGTCTCGCCGCCGCGTCTGGCCTACAACCTGATGCAGAGAAGTCACTTTCACGCGATGGTCAGTGCGCAGGGGCGGGTGCCGTCGACCGAGGTGATTTCAGCGCGGTTGCAGCCGGCTTCGGCGGCGGTGTGTGCGTGGTTGCAACTGCCGGCGTTGTCGAGCGTGATTCAGATTTGCCGGTCGCGGCGCATTGATGGGCGGTTGGTGTTGTATGTGGAGCACTATTTGAATCCGCAGTTTTTTCCGGGGATTCTTGAGTTTGATTTGAATCAGTCGATGACCGAGTTGTATGCGCGGCATTACGATTTGCACTATGGGCGGGTGCGCTTTGAGATTGTGCCGACGTCATTGTCGGTGGATGCGGCGGCGGCCTTGCGAGTTTCTGTCGGGAGTCCGGGGTTGCGGATTGCTCGGGTTAATTATGATCAGCATGAGCGGTTGATTGATTGTGATCTGGAGTTTTGGCGGCATGATGCGATTCATGTCGGGGTGGATGTTGTTTGAGCGTTTTTGGGGTATATCCGTTGCTGCGGTAACGGCTACTTAGGGTTCCGCCCTTACGGCGGGTCACCTTTTCCAAACGCCGAAAAGGTAACCCAAAAGGCTTGCTCCTACGTGCGGCCCGCTCGCTGGGGCTCGGGGTTCCTTCGCTGCGGGATCGATCCGGGCGCAGCGCCTACGGTTTGCTTCGCTGCACCTCCTCTCGCTGTGTTTGGCTTCGCCAAACGGTCGCTGCGCTCCCACCCCCGGATCAATCCCTCCACTCAGCCTTCCGACGTCGCCCGTGGATCAAGATCAAAAGCGGTACTCGAGCTTGCGCTCATTGTGTTGAGTGGTGAGAAGCAGAAGCGATATTGGTTTGCCGGTTGGACTCAATCCTTGTGGGAGCTGGCTTGCCAGCGATGGCGGCCTGACAGCCGACCTGTTTCTTGCGGATGTACTCGATCCCTTGTAGGAGTAAGCCTGCTCGCGATGGCGGCCTGAGAGCCGACCAATTTCTGGCAGACTGCACACGGTCCAGATGTGGGAGCGAGCCTGCTCGCGAAGGCACTCCCACAGTCACCTCATCTCTACTTACCCGCCCCCGCATTGGCATACAAATAATCCGTCGCCAGCGACGCCAATGTCCTCACGCCCACCACCAGCGCCGACTCATCCACAAAGAACCCGGGATTATGATTCGGCGCTGCCTTGCTCATGTCCTGGTCTCTTGGTGTCACGCCGAGAAACACAAACAGCCCCGGCACTTCCTTGGCAAAGAACGAAAAGTCTTCCGCGCCCCCCACCAGCGGTGCATTCACCACATCATCCTTGGCCGCCCACTTCAGCGTCGGCAGCATCTTTTCCGTCAGCGCCGGGTTGTTGATGGTCGGGTCGTATTTTTCGATGATGGTGACATCCGCTTTCGCACCGCCGCTTTCGGCGATTTTTTCCACGGTCTGGCGGACGTCGGCATGCAGTTTCTGGCGGATGCCGTAGTCGTAGGAGCGGATCGTGCCGGTCATGTCGACGGATTCGGGAATGATGTTGTAGCGCGTGCCGCCGTTGATGGTGCCGATGCTGACCACTGACGGATAAGAGGAGATATCCGTGCGGCGGCTGACCACGGTTTGCAGGCCGACGATGGTTTGTGCGCCGACGGTGATCGGGTCGATGCCGTCCCAGGGGCGGCCGGCGTGGGTTTGTTTGCCGAGGATTTTGATACGCAGGTCGTCGGAGCTGGCGAGGGTGGCGCCGGGGCGGTAGGCGATCTGGCCGGCGGGGACGCCGGCCCAGACGTGCAGGCCGAAAACGGCGTCGGGTTTCGGTGATTTCATCACGCCTTCCTCGACCATCATTTTTGCGCCCCAGGTGTTTTTGCCGTCGGGAATGAAGTCGCTCGGACCTTCTTCGGCGGGCTGGAAGTAGAACACCACGGTGCCGGGCAGCGTGTCGCGCATGCCTGTGAGAATTTTCGCCGTGCTCAGCAGGATCGCGGTGTGCGCATCGTGGCCGCAGGCGTGCATGACGTCGACTTCTTTGTCGAGATAGATGCCTTTGGCTTTCGAGGCGAACGGCAGGTCGGCGACTTCCTTGACCGGCAGCGCATCCATGTCGGCGCGCAGGGCCACGGTCGGGCCGGGCAGGGCGCCTTTGAGGACGGCGACTACACCGGTGCGGGCGACGCCGGTTTTCACTTCCAGGCCCATGGCCTTGAGTTGTTTGGCGACCAGTTCGGCGGTGCGTTTTTCCGTGTTGCCGAGTTCTGGATGAGCGTGGATGTCGCGGCGGGTTTCCAGCAGTTCCGGCTCGAGCTTTTGCGCTTGTTCGGCGATTTGCGTGCGGGTGCTTTCCAACGTCGCGGCGCCAGCGTGGCTGGCGAACAGGCTGAGTAGAACGGCTTGGGCAATGCGCGTCAGTTGCATCGGTTTCTCCTTGATTATTGTTGTCGGGCTTCCCTGCCTGTGACTGCAACCGCGCGCTTGAGTGCTATTCCTTCGGCTCGCCGCCAGCGGCAGTGATCACCTGCACGCTCATGCGTGGCGTTGCCAGATCGAGTCCGGCTTCGTCGAGATGGCGCTTGAGCGACAGGTTGAAGGCTCGGGACACTTCCCACTGTTTGATCGGCGCAGTCTTGAACCGCGCGCGCAGAATCGCGCTGCCGGATTCGAAACTTTCGACGCCCTGAATCTCCAGCGGCGACCAGATATTGCGCCGTTGCAGTGGATCGGTACGCATCTTCTGACCGACTTCGCGCATCAGTTTGATCGCGTCGTCGATTTCCATGTTGTACGGCACCGCGACACGGAAGATCGCGTAGCCGAACTCGCGGGAGTAGTTCTTGATGCTTTTGATTTCGCTGAACGGGATGGTGTGGACGATACCGTCGATGTCGCGCAGGCGCACGGTGCGGATGGTCAGGCCTTCGACGGTGCCGAGGTGGCCGCCGACGTCGACGTAATCGTCGATGGCCAGTGAGTCTTCGATGATGATGAACAGGCCGGTGATCAAGTCCGCTACCAGTGACTGTGCACCGAAACCGATGGCCAGACCGATCACGCCGGCACCGGCCAGCAGTGGCGTGACGTTCATGCCCATGTTCGCCAGCGCGACGATCAGCGCAATGATAAAGATCGCCACGAACAGCACGTTGCGAATCAGCGGCATCATCGTTTGCGCACGGGCATTCGCCAGGCCTTTGCGCGAGCGGGTGAGGGCGTGGTGCACGGCGGTGTCGGCGAGGATCCAGATCAGCCAGGAGAAAATCAGTGTGCCGATCAGGCTGAACAGTTTGACGCTGACATCATGCCCTTCGCCCTCGGCGAAACCGATCAGCGACTGGCCCCAGACGCGCAGGCCGAGTTCGATAAAGACCAGCCAGACCACCAGGTGCGCGAGGGTGTAGAAGAAGTTTTTCAGGCGTTCGGAGTAGAGCGCGTGGCGTTTCGGCCCGCGTTGCGGCTTCAGTGAGTGGCGGCGGACGAGACCGTTGATCACCATGCACATCACCAGCAGCACGGTGCAAATCAATGACTGGCGCAGTGCAGTGCTGGTGTCGCCGGCGGAGACGAAGGTGGCGAACAGCGAGATGCCGACCAGTACCAGCGCTGGCACGTACCAGAAGGTGCCGAGGATTTCGATGGTGTCGCTGAGCGCGCGGCGGGTCAGGCGCCGTGACAGCGGCTGATTGCGGATCAGGTGCGCGATCGGTCGGCGGAAACGCAGGATAAATAGACCGGTCGACAGCGCCGCGAGTACATTGGCGATGGTCGCGGCGGTGTGGGCCAGATGCACGCCGAGGCTTTCGATCAGGCGTGGATCGTTCAGCGCCTCACCGAACGCGGCGAAGCTGCCGATCAGCCACAGCGGCCGGAACGCCTGATGACGCAGGATGTACAGCGCGCGATGGCGGTGCGGGCCATCGAGCAGGGAAAACGCGATCACGCAGATCGCCGAAAAACAGGTGCCGACCACCAGCGCATAGGCCAACACCATCGCCAGGCTTTTGCCCAGTGACGACGGCAAGGCGTAGCTCATGTAGACGGTCATCACCAGTGCGATCAGCCACGGCCCGAGCTTGCGCAAAGCGAAGCGCAGCATGTCGAGGGCCTTGGGGTGTTGCGGCAGTTCTTCGGTGAGGCCGAAACGCATGCGCACCCGATGCCCGAGCCAGATCAGCGCGGCGGCGAGCAGACTCCAGACCGCGAGGATCATGGCGAAGCCGAAAATGATTGGCAGCCACTCGTTGGCCGGCAGCATCATCGCGCTCAGTTCGTCCTTGGCCAGATCGAACTCGTTGCCCCAGCGGTTGAGCGGGCTGTCAGCGCCGGTAAATTGTTTTTCGAAGTTGGACAAAGTGCCGCCGATCAAGCCGAGCACGCCTTCTTCAGGGCTGGCCTGGGCTTTTTTGGTGGCGTCGCGCAGCTTTTTCAGATCGCTCAGCAACTGTGCGCGTTGCTTGTCGTTTTCCAGCGACTTGATGACTTCGTCGAGGGACTGGCCGAGCGGCTCCTGCGCTTCGGGCTGCGCTTTGTTGGTGTTGAGCAGACCGGGCAAGCCGACCGCGTGGGCGGGGGCCAGCGGCAGCAGCGTCATCAGGCAGACGAGGAACAAACTGGGCAAAGCAAAAAGACGAGCGAACACTAGGCGGTCAACCTCGCAAGGGGCGGATTCGCTGGAGTGTACGAGGCCCACTAAAGCAATGCGAGCCGGGCGCGGATTTATTCGTTGAGTTTGGCGAGGATCTTGTAGACCACGGTGGCGAGGATTGTGAGCATGCCGATCCACATGGCGAATACGCCGGCGTTCTTGTCACGGAAGTTGAAGCCGATGGCCAGCAGGATCATTCCGCTCAGAATCGGAATGAGCATGGCGTGGAACGAAGACATCGAGATCATGGAGACTGCCTTGTCGAAATGAATGATGTAAGTTTAGGTCGGTTTCTGCCGGCCGGTATTGATCTGAGTAGGAGCAACCGAAGGCTGCGATCTTTTGATTTTGTTTTTAAGATCAAAAGATCGCAGCCTTCGGCAGCTCCTACATTGAATCGCATTTTGCCGAAGTTTTTATGGCAACTCGCGGCAGGCGTAGAACGCACTCAGCACTTTGACCAAGTGTGCCAGGTCGTGGCTGCCGCACAGTTCGCGGATCGAGTGCATGGCGAAGGTCGGCAGGCCGATATCGACAGTACGCACACCGAGGTGGCTGGCGGTGATCGGGCCGATGGTCGAGCCACAGCCCATGTCGCTGCGCACCACGAAACTTTGCACCGGGACTTCTTCGGCCATGCACAGATGGCGGAAGAAACCGGCGGTTTCGCTGTTGGTCGCGTAGCGCTGGTTGCTGTTGACCTTGATCACCGGGCCGGCGTTGAGTTTCGGGCCGTGGTTGGCGTCATGTTTTTCTGCGTAGTTGGGGTGCACGCCGTGGGCGTTGTCGGCCGAGACCAGCAGGGATTTCTGAATGGTGCGGACGAATTCGTCACCTTCCGGCAGCAGACGGCGCAGGGTCTGTTCGAGCATCGGGCCATCGGCACCGCAGGCGGAGCAGGAGCCGACTTCTTCGTGGTCGTTGCACACCAGCACGCAGGTTTCGTCGGTTTCGGCGGTGAGCAAGGCTTGCAGGCCGGCGTAGCACGACAGCAGGTTGTCGAGACGCGCGCCGGCGATGAAGTCGCCATTGAGGCCAATAACGGCGGCACTTTGCGTGTCGTAGAAACTCAACTCGTAATCCAGCACGACGTCGGCGTTCAAGCCGTGTTCGCGGGCCAGTTGATCGGTGAGCACGGCGCGGAAATCGACGCGCTCGTCACCGGCAAATTGCGCGAGGATCGGCGGCAGTTCGGTCTGCGCGTTGATCGCCCAGCCCTGATTGGCTTCACGGTTGAGGTGAATGGCCAGATTCGGAATGATCGCGATCGGCGCTTTGAAGTCGATCAACTGGCTTTCGACCTTGCCGTCGCGGCGGAAGGTCACGCGGCCGGCCAGCGACAGATCGCGGTCGAACCACGGTGCCAGCAGCGCGCCGCCATAGACTTCAACGCCCAGTTGCCAGAAGCCCTGACGCTGCAGTTCCGGTTGCGGCTTGACCCGCAGGCACGGGCTGTCAGTGTGCGCGCCGACCAGGCGGATGCCGCCGTGCAGTGGCGAAGTGCGGCCCATTTTGATCGCGACGATCGAGGAGTCGTTACGGGTGACGTAATAGCGGCCGTTAGGCTCGGTGGTCCATGGCTCACGCTCGTCGAGGCGCACGAAACCGGCAGCCTCCAGACGCTGTACCAGACTGGCAGTGGCGTGGAACGGGGTAGGGGAGGCCTTGAGAAAGTCGATCAGGCCTTGGTTCAACTCTTCGCGCATAAGAAACTCCAGACAGCAGTGGGCGGGAGTTTAACGCATCGGCCGGACAATTGAATCCGAACCGGAGCCCTTGTAGGAGTGAGCCTGCTCGCGATAGCGGTGTGTCAGATCATTATTGATTGACTGACAGAGCGCTATCGCGAGCAGGCTCACTCCTACAGGGGACGGTGATGTGGTCAGAACGGTGCAGGGCACTCGAAGCGCAGGCGTTCACCGGTTTGCGGATGGGTGAAGCTGAGCATGCTCGCGTGCAGGCACAGACGTGGCCAGGCGGCCAGAGCCTGCTCGTGGGCGTAGAGCCCGTCGCCGAGCAGCGGATGCCCGATCGACAGCATGTGCACGCGCAACTGGTGCGAACGGCCGGTGATCGGCGTCAACTCAACGCGACACCAGTCACCGCAACGCTCCAGCACACGCCAGAAGGTCAGCGCGTGTTTGCCGAATTCGTGGTCGACCACATGACGCGGCTTGGTCGGTGGGTCGTAACGCAGGGGCAGGTCGATGCTGCCACTGTCGAGTTCCGGCTGACCCCAGGCCAAAGCGGTGTAGGCCTTTTCGGTTTCGCGGTCGTGAAACTGGCGCGACAGTTCGCGGTGCGTGTCGGCGTCACGGGCGAGCAGAATGATGCCGGAGGTTTCCCAGTCCAGGCGATGGACGATGCGCGCTTCCGGGTAGCCGTTTTCCTGCAGGCGGGTAATCAGGCAATCCTTGTTGTCGTCGGCGCGACCCGGCACCGAGAGCAGCAATGTCGGTTTGTTCACCACCAGTACGGCGGCGTCCTGATGAATGATGTGGATGTTGGACAGCGGCATTAAAACAGCCTCGTAACAAATGCCAACGGCGGCTCGGAACTGCTGATAACCCTGTAGGAGCTGCCGAAGGCTGCGATCTTTTGACTTTGAAGATCAAAAGATCGCAGCCTTCGGCAGCTCCTACACAAGCATCAATAGTCCGAGCCGCCGTAGCGACTGCCAAATCGACTCAGCGATCAGGCAGGGTGATGTTGAGTTCCAGAATCGAGCAACTGCCCTGGCTTTCCAGTGCAACATGTACGTCGTCGTTGCCGATGTTGACGTACTTGCGGATCACGTCGACCAGTTCCTTCTGCAAGGCTGGCAAGTAATCCGGCGTGCTGCGCTGGCCGCGCTCATGCGCCACGATGATCTGTAGACGCTCTTTCGCTACCGAGGCGGTACTTGGCTTTTTGTTGGCACGAAAGAAGTCAAAAAGGTTCATTACCTACCTCCAAACAGGCGCTCGAAGAATCCCTTCTTCTCGACATCGAGGAAACGGTGGGCTTTTTCTTTGCCCAACAGGCGGTCGACGGTATCGCTGTAAGCCTGACCGGCATCGCTCTGGTCGTCGAGAATCACCGGGACGCCCTGGTTGGATGCTTTAAGCACCGCCTGGGATTCCGGGATCACGCCGAGCAGGGTTACCGAGAGGATTTCCTTGACGTCTTCAACGCCCAGCATCTCACCCTTTTCAACACGCTCTGGATGGTAGCGAGTGATCAGCAGGTGTTCCTTGATCGGGTCTTCGCCACGTTCGGCGCGACGCGATTTGCTCGCCAGCAGGCCGAGCATGCGGTCCGAATCTCGTACCGAGGACACTTCCGGGTTGGTCACGACGATCGCTTCATCAGCGAAGTACATGGCCAGGTGTGCACCTTTTTCGATGCCGGCCGGGGAGTCGCAGACGACGAACTCGAATTGTTCCTTGAGCTCCATCAGGACTTTTTCCACGCCTTCGACAGTCAGCGCGTCTTTGTCGCGGGTCTGACTGGCGGCCAGTACGTAGAGGTTTTCCAGGCGCTTGTCTTTGATCAGCGCTTGTTGCAGGTTGGCTTCGCCGTTGACCACGTTGACGAAGTCATACACCACGCGGCGCTCGCAACCCATGATCAGGTCAAGGTTACGCAAGCCCACGTCGAAGTCGACGATCACTGTTTTGTGGCCACGCAGAGCGAGGCCGGTACCGATAGCGGCGCTGGTGGTGGTCTTACCCACACCACCCTTGCCGGATGTAACCACGAGAATCTTGGCCAAGGTGTTTCACCCCTAAGGAAGAAGGACTTTTTAGCCCCTGAAAAACATCTCTTGAAAACTACTGCAGTCGGACAGCCTTGGCTGGAATTCGGCGTTGAGCCTTTTTCCTACTTCGTTTGAGCCGTTTTCGCTACGTTTTAGAGATGCTTGGAAAATGCGGCAGTATCCGTTAAAGCCGAATGATGTTCAACACGTCGCCCGACAGGCTGACCTGTACGCCCGAGCCCCACATCGGGTCGCGGCGCAAATCTTCGGAAACCTTGTAATGACCGGCGATGGAGATCAGTTCAGCGCTCAATTGCTGACAGAAAATCCGTGCCTTGGTGTCACCCTTCACGCCGGCCAGCGCCCGACCACGCATCGGGCCGTATACATGGATGTTGCCATCGGCGAGAAGTTCCGCCCCCGGACTGACCGAAGACACCACGACCAAATCGCCACCCTGGGCATATATCTGTTGGCCACCACGTACTGGCGTGGTGATGACGCGGGTCGGTTTGACCGTTGGCTCCGGCGGTTTTTCCGGCTTCTTTTTGACTTCGGCTTCAGGTGTTTCCAGCGGCCGTTCACGGGCGCCCGACGGCGGCAATACCGGAATGTCGATGGCGATGGCGGCGGCGATGTCTTCGATGCGGCTGGCGCGAATTGCCAGGGTGCGCAGGCCATGTTGACGGCAGACGCGCATCAGGCCCGGCAGATCGACGGCGCCTTCGCTCGGCGGCAGTTTGTCCAGCGCCAGAACCAGCGGCGCGTTGCTGAAGAAGTTCGGCGCCTGGGCAACTTTGGCGGCCAATTGCCGATCGAGGCTTTCGAGGTCGTTACGGGCCAGTTCCAGCACAGTAATGGCCAGCATGCTGCCCTTGAGCTGGAATACGGGATCTTGGTCTAACGGTTCGGTTTGGCTCATGTCGGCATACAACGGCTTGTCACTAAAAGTGCCGAGACTTATAACGAGAACGCCCGCAGGCCGCAAGCCGGGTCGAACGATGTAGAATGCGCGGCCACTGTATTTACGGAAGCTTTAATGGATCGCCCGCGTTTTCGAAAAGCATTTTTATCGCCACGCTTCTGGCCGCTCTGGTGCGGTCTGGGGCTTTTGTGGCTGATCGTGCAGTTGCCCTATCCGGCGTTGCTGACCATCGGTCGAGTTTTGGGCGCCTTGATGTATCGCGTGGCCGGCGACCGGCGGCGCATTGCCAAGCGCAATCTTGAGCTGTGCTTCCCGGAAAAATCCGCCGCCGAGCGCAAACGCCTGCTCAAGGAAAATTTTGCCTCCACCGGCATCGCTTTTTTTGAAATGGCCATGAGCTGGTGGTGGTCGCGTGAACGTCTGGCCAAGCTGGCCCACGTTGAAGGCCTGGAGCATTTGCAAAAGGCCCAGCGCGAAGGCAAAGGCGTGATTCTGATGGCCGCGCATTTCACCACGCTGGAAATCGGCGCGGCGTTGCTCGGTCAGCAGCACACCATCGACGGCATGTACCGCGAACACAAGAATCCGTTGTTTGACTATGTTCAGCGTCAGGGCCGCGAGCGGCACAACCTCGATTCGCTGGCAGTGGAGCGTGACGACGTGCGCGGCATGCTCAAGTTGCTGCGCTCCGGTCGCGCGATCTGGTACGCACCGGATCAGGACTACGGCGCCAAACAAAGCATCTTCGTGCCGTTGTTCGGCATTCAGGCAGCGACCGTGACGGCGACGACGAAATTCGCCCGTCTGGGCAAGGCGCTGGTCGTGCCGTTCACGCAGGAGCGTCTGGCTGACGGTAGCGGTTATCGCTTGGTGATTCATCCGCCGCTGGAAGACTTCCCAGGCGAAACCGAAGAAGCCGACTGCATCCGCATCAATCAGTGGGTCGAGAGCGCCTTGCGTGCCTGCCCTGAGCAGTATCTGTGGGCGCATCGACGCTTCAAGAGCCGCCCACCGGGCGAGCCGAAGTTGTACGCCAAACGCGGTTGATTGACCCACCCCTATAAGCACCATGGAGCGTTGCGATGAGCCCAGCTGAGCCGGTCACAGGTTTGATTCTTTCCGGCGGCGGGGCTCGGGCGGCGTATCAGGTGGGGGTTCTGGCGGCGATTGCCGAATTGCTGCCGTTGGGCGCGGACAATCCGTTTCCGGTGATCGTCGGCACCTCGGCCGGGGCGATCAATGCGGTCAGCCTGGCCAGTGGTGCCACGGACTTTCGCGCCGCCATCGAACGCCTCACCTTGTTCTGGCAGGGCTTTCGCAGCCATCGCGTGCTGCGCAGTGACTGGCCCGGCGTTATCCGTCAGGCCAGCCGCTTTGTCAGTCACAGCCTGCTCGGCCTCGGTCGGCAACTGCCGGTGGCGCTGCTCAACAGTTCGCCGCTGCGCGAACTGCTCAATGAAAAACTGCACATGCCCGGTATCGCCGAATCGATCGCGCGCAAGCAATTGCATGCCGTGGCGGTAACTGCGTTCGGCTATGAGTCGGGGCAAGCGGTGACGTTCTATCAGGGCGGCGGCAAGATCGATTCATGGCTGCGCCATCGACGTATTGGTGTGCCGACGCAACTGTCGGTGGATCACTTGCTGGCCAGTTCGGCGATTCCGTTGTTGTTCGCGCCGGTGAAAATCGGTGATGAATATTTTGGCGACGGCGCCGTGCGGCAATCGGCGCCGATCAGCCCGGCGCTGCATTTAGGGGCGAGCCGGGTGCTCGTGGTCGGTGTCAGCGGCAACCCGCGCGGGTTTGATCCGCAGCAGCCGCTGGAGCGCGCCTACACCGGACAACAGCCGACGCTGGCGCAGATTGGCGGGCACATGCTCAACAGCACGTTCATTGACAGCCTGGAGAGCGACATCGAGTTGCTCCAGCGTCTCAACCAGTTCAGCCACTTGATGCCTGCCGGCACGCCGACGCGCGAGTTGGGCGTGGCACCGGTGGAGGTGCTGGTGATTTCGCCGAGTCAGCCGATCGATGAGATCGCGGCGCGGCATCGCCAGGAGTTGCCGGCGGCGTTGCGTTTGTTTCTGCGCGGGCCGGGGGCGACCAAGACCAGTGGGGCAGGGGTGTTGAGTTATCTGCTGTTCGAGGCGGGGTATTGCAGCGAGTTGATTGATCTGGGACGGCGCGATGCGTTGGCCAAGCGCGAGGAGCTGTGCCGGTTTTTGGGATTGCCATTTTAAAGCAAAAGATCGCAGCCTTCGGCAGCTCCTACATTGGAATGCGCTATCCCTGTAGGAGCTGGCGAAGCCTGCGATCTTTTGATTTTTATCAGAAGTGGAACTTCACCAGGAAGCTCGTGGTGCTCTGATTGGTCTTGAACGCACCGGTGTCGTCGATGCCGTACTTGTCTTTCCAGTAGTCGTATTCAACACCGACATACAACTGCTTCTCGCCGAAACTCAGCGCCTTGCCCAGGTCGTATTTGACCTGTGGGTTGAAGTGCAGGTTGGCGTGGTAATCGCCTTTGGAGTTGGAGTCGTTGTCGGTGACCCAGTCCATGAAGCCGTCGATCAGGATGTCCGACTTGCCGACCGGGATGGTGTAGGACCAGACCGGAGTGATCTGCCAGACGTTGTCACCGGCGCGAGCACCTTGGGTGTGACGCTGGTAGAAGTTCAACTGGAAGTAGTCGAAGCCCGGGATTGCCAGGTCGAAGCCTGGACCGATCAGGTACGACTCGGTATCGCCTTCGCCGAACTCGTAAGTCATCGCCACCAGCACGTCTTTGATCGGGCCGAACTCGATCTTCTGGTCGAGCACTTTGCCCAGCGAGATGCGCGGGCTGAACTCACCGTAGTAAGTGTTCGGACCGTTGCTGAAGTCCTTGCCACCGTTGTAGAAGATCTTGTCGAGGAAGAAGAAGTTATCCCCGTACTTCCACGCATCGGCGTGCTCGAAGGTGACGGTCTGCTGGATGCGCGGGTTGACCTGGAAGTCCTTGCCATACAGGTAGGTCAGGCTGTTGTTCTGCCACTGCAGCAGGCCTTCGGCCATGGCCTGGCCGCCGGCCAACATCGATCCCGCGAGCATCAGGCTGGTGCACATACGTTTCATTCGGTTGCTCCCAAAGTAGGTGTTCCACGTTATTTTTTTTAAGATCGGCGCTCTGGTGTGGCGCCTTTTTTCGTTGCTGCAAAAGTCATCCGATCGGTCAGCTTCGTTGCTGTTAGCAAGAGCCGAGCCAAGGCTTTCGAAAAGCAAAAAAACACCCGCTCGGCTGCTGAAAAACAGTCGATTAAGTGTGTTTTCGGGATGCCTCGGTACTGACCGGGCCGGGATAAGTTGGCTTTTCGGTCAGGAATTAAATTCGGGCTTTTTTTTAGACCGAATTCAAGAGGCCGCGGAGAATACTGACTCAACGGCCAGGTCTCAAGTGCCCCGCAACAGAGCACCGACGACAGGTATGGGGCACGGTTGCGGGCCATCTTAAAAGTGCACCTTGACCAGCAGGCTGGCGGTGTTCTGGTTGGTGTCGAAGTTGTGGGTGTTTTCGACGCCGTATTTATTTTTCCAATAGCTGTATTCGGTGCCGACATACAGTTGCTTGTGGCTCCAGCCCAAGGCTTTGCCCAAGTCATATTTGATCTGCGGATTGATGTGCAGGTTGGCGTGGTAGGTGCCGCGCGAGTTCTCATCGTTGTCGACCACCCAATCGAGGTAGCCGTCGATCAGCACATCGGAATTGCCCAGGGGAAAGCTGTAGGACCAGCCGGGGGTGATCTGCCAGACGCCGTCACCGGGGCGTGGGCCTTCGGTCTGGCGGCGGAAGATGTTCAGGGTTACGTAGTTGAAGCCGGGCACCTTGAGGTCGAAGCCGGGGCCGATCAGATAGGCCTCGCTGTCGCCTTCGCCGTATTCGTAAGTCATCGCCAGCAGGACGTCTTTGATCGGGCCGAACTCGAGTTTCTGGTCGAAGATCTTGCCGAACGAAAAGCGTGGGGTGAATTCACCGTAGAAGGCGTGCGGGCCTTTGTTCGCGTCTTCCTTGCCGTTGTAGAAGATCTTGTCGACGAACAGGAAGTTGTCGCCGTATTTCCACTTGTCGGCGTGCTCGAAGGTCAGCGTCTGCTGGATCGACGGGTTGATCGCGAAGTTCTTGCCGTACAGGTAGCTGAGGCTGTTGGTTTGCCACAGCAGCAGATCGCCGGCCATGGCCTGACTCGCGGCCAGCAGGCCGCCACTCAACAGAACGTTGGTTTGCGTGCGAATCATCTGTTGCTCCCTCTTGTTTTTATTGTTTGAGGCGCAGAGCTGTTGCGCGCCCTTGTAGGAGTGAGCCTGCTCGCGATAGCGGTGAATCAGTCAACGAATCTGTTGAATCTGATAACGACATCGCGAGCAGGCTCACTCCTACAGGGGGATAGCGTTTTTCAGTTAATGCTGGTGTGCGTGGCAATCGTTAATGGCCGCACGCTCTTTGCCGCCGAGAATGTTGAACAGCAGGTTCAACGTCAGCGCGCTGAGCGTGGCCATGGCGATGCCGCTGTGGGTAATCGGGCTCATCCACAGCGGCAGGTGCGCGAAGAATTCCGGGCGTACCACGGGGATCAGGCCCATGCCGATGCTCACCGCCACCAGCAACTGGTTGCGACGGTCACCGATGTCGGCTTCCTGGAGAATCTTGATGCCGGTCGCGGCAACCATGCCGAACATCGCAATCGCCGCGCCACCGAGTACCGCTGGCGGAATCGACGCCACCAGAAACGCTGCTTTCGGCAGCAGGCTCAACACGATCAGCAAGCCACCGGCAACGATGGTCACCGAGCGGCAACGTACACCAGTCATCTGCACCAAACCGATGTTCTGCGCGAACGAGGAGTGGGTGAAGGTGTTGAAGAAACCAGCGACAAACGAGGCGCCGGCATCACACAGCAAGCCGCGACGTAGCATGCGCGGGCAGACTTCCTGGCCGGTGATCTTGCCCAGCGCGAGGAACATCCCGGTGGATTCTACAAAGATGATGACGACTACCAGACACATCGACAGGATCGGTGCCAGTTCGAATTTCGGCATGCCGAAATGCAGCGGAGTGACGAACTGAACCCATGGCGCGTTGGCCATGCCGCTCAGGTCGACCATGCCAATCGCGCCGCATAGGATGTAGCCGAAGCACATGCCGATCAGTACGGAAATGTTGACCCAGAAACCGCGCATGAAGCGGTGCACCAGCAGAATAGTGCCCAACACCAATGCGGCGATGGCCAGATAAATCGGTGAGCCGAATTGCGCAGCGGCAGCGCCACCACCGGCCCAGTTCACGGCCACGGGGAACAGCGACAAACCGATCGAGGTGATGACCGTGCCGGTCACCAGCGGCGGGAAAAAGCGCACGACCTTGGACATGAACGGCGCGATGAGCATGCCGAAGAAACCGGCAGCGATCGTCGCACCGAAGATGCCTTGCAGACCGATACCGGGCATGCCGGCCATGGCGACCATGCTGCCGACTGCAGCAAAACTGGCACCCATCATCACCGGCATGCGAATGCCCATCGGGCCGATGCCCATGGACTGGACGATGGTGGCGATACCGGCGACCAGCAGGTCGGCGTTGATCAGGAAGGCAATTTCTTCACGACTCAGGCCAGCGGCCTGTCCAATGATCAGCGGCACCGCGATGGCACCGCCGTACATCAGCAGAACATGTTGCAAACCGACCAGGATCAGTTGCAAAAGGGGCAATCGCTGAATGGCGGGTGCGTCGGGGATGCGCGCTTTGGACAGCTCGGACATGCAACACCTCGGATCTTTTTATTCTTGTGATTAACAGCTGCCGGGTTGCTCACAGCTGTTTATTTGCATCAGGTAAAAACCGCGTTGCGGCGAATCGCTGGCAAGCCAGCTCCCACACAGGCAGTGCAAAACCCTGTGGGAGCTGGCTTGCCAGCGATGCTTTTACTGCTTAGTTGGTCTGTGCTCCCTGGGCGATCCATGCACCGATCAGGTCACGTTCCTGCTGGGTCATCTGCGTGATGTTGCCCAGTGGCATGATCTGCGTGGTGATGGCTTGCGCCTGGATGCGTGCCGCGTTCTGACGGATCTGCTCAGGGGTGTCGAGCATCACACCCGCCGGAGCTGCGCTGAACAACGGACTGGTTGGTTTGGCCGAGTGGCAAACCGCGCAACGTTCTTGAATCACGTTGTGCACTTTGTCAAAGGCCGGACCTGCGTTGGAGGCTTGCGCCGGTGCTGCGGCAGGGGCTGCCGGAGCAGCAGGTGCCGCCGCTTCAGCCGGTTTCAAGCCACCGCCCAATGCCGTTTCCGGCAGCGGTTGGTACTCGATTTTCGCTGGCGCCTTGGCCACTTCCGGCGCGGTCGACATCGGCATTGGGCCGGTGACGTACGCCAGACTGATCATGCCCACCGCTGCCACTGGCAGGGTCCAGGCAAACTTGTGGCTGTCATGACGGGTGTTGAAGTAGTGACGCACCAACACCGCCAACACCGCGATCCCGGCCAGGATCAACCAGTTGTACTGGCTGCCATAGGTGCTCGGGAAGTGGTTGCTGATCATGATGAACAGCACCGGCAGGGTGAAGTAGTTGTTGTGACGCGAACGCAGCAAGCCTTTGGCTGGCAGCGCCGGATCCGGCGTGCGGTTTTCGGCAATCGCCGCGACCAGTGCGCGTTGCGCCGGCATGATGATGCGGAACACGTTGCCGACCATGATGGTGCCGATGATCGCGCCGACATGCAGGTACGCACCACGACCGCTGAACACTTTGCTGAAGCCATACGCCGCGCCGATGATCAGCACGAACAGAATGAAACCGAGCAGAGCAGGGCGTTTGCCCAGGGCCGAGTCGCACAGGAAGGAGTAGATGAACCAGCCGATAAACAGCGAGCCGATACCGATGGCCACGCCTTCAGGGCCGCTCAGGGTGCTGCCCGGAGCCAGCAGGTAGAGCGTTGGATTGGAGTAGAACACCACGCACAGCAGCGCGATCCCCGACATCCAGGTGAAGTAGGCTTCCCATTTGAACCAGTGCAGGTTCTCCGGCATCGCCGGCGGGGCCAGTTTGTATTTTTCGAGGTGATAGATACCGCCACCGTGGATCGCCCACAGGTCACCGGCCAGACCGGTTTTCGGGTTGACGCGGTTGAGGTTGTTCTCCAGCCAGACGAAGTAGAACGACGCGCCGATCCAGGCCACGCCAGTAATCATGTGAACCCAGCGCACGCTCAGGTTCAGCCATTCCAACAGATGTGCTTCCACAGTCTTTACCTCTCGCCTGTCACTCTTGTTGTCGAGTGATCAGACCTTCTCTTATTGGTGGGGGGCGAGGATCAAACGCTCATCCTCTTTGAAAAAATGCTCATCGCAGTTATTGCCTGTGCCACTGCGATCAACCACCAGGAAGTCATCCCGCTTTTCGATCGTCAGCACCGGGTGGTGCCAAACGCCGCGATGGTAATTAATGCCCTGCCTGCCGTTGGTGACGAAGGCGCGGACCAAGCCTGATACAGGTTCATCGCCAAGTGGCGCGACCACGATCAGAAAGGGGTTGCCGAGCAGCGGAATGAAAGCCTGGCTGCCCAGCGGATGGCGTTCCAGCATGCAAACGGTCAGCGGCATGTCCTGCGCGTCGGCGCGGAAAATGCTGATGATCGCGTTGTCCTCAGGCTGAGCGGTTTCGACCGTCGCCAGTTTGTGGAAGCGCATGGTCGAACCGTTGTTGATCATGAAGTGATCGCTGCCGTCGGTTTCGATCACGTCACCGAAAGGGGCGAAGGCTTCTTTGGTCAGCGGTTCAATCGTTAGTGTGCGCATGCTGTTCTTCTTTTCGTTGAGTGATCGTTCCCACGCTCCGCGTGGGAATGCAGCCCGTGACGCTCCGCGTCACATCCAGAGTGGACGCAGAGCGTCCAGTGATGCATTCCCACGCAAAGCGTGGGAACGATCATTGCGTTGTTATTTAGCGACCTTGCCGAGAACGCGCAGGCGGCTCACACCACCATCCGGGAACACGTTCAGGCGGATGTGAGTGATCGGGCCCAGTGCCTTGATCTGCTCGACGAAGGTGTGTTCGGCGTGCATCTCCAGCTTCTGGCTTGGCAGCAGTTCACGCCAGAACAGCGATTGGGTTTCGATCTGGCTGTCAGTACCGCCCTTGACGAACGCGCCCTGGATTGAGCAGGTGTCCGGGTAGTTGCCTTTGAAGTGCAGGGTGTCGACGACGATCTTCTCGATCTCGCCCGGGTGACCCAGCGCGACGATCACCCAGTCATTGCCCGGCGTGCGACGACGTGCAGTTTCCCAGCCGTCGCCCATGTTGATGCCACGGCCCGGGTTGAGGATGTTGCTCATGCGGCCGAAGTGTTCGTCGGAGCAGGCGAGGGCGCGGCCACCATTGAGGGCTGCTGCCAGATCGACTTGCTCGTTATCGCCAACCGCCGACCAGTCGCGGAACGGGATGCCGTACACGCGCAGACGGGCTACACCGCCGTCCGGGTAGATGTTGAAGCGCAGGTGGCTGAACGCTTGGTCGTTGCTGATTTCGTGGTAGTGGTGGCTGTTGCCCTGCAGCTCGACGGCCGACAGCACTTCAGTCCACTGGGTGTTTTCATCAGGCTCGCCCGACGCCAGGAAGCACGCTTCCAGAGAGGCCGATGGCGGGAAGTTGCCGGTGAAGAATGAAGTGTCGATGTCCACGCCTTTGATCGAGCCCGGTACGCCCAGACGGATCACGGCGCTGTCGAAGCCTTCGAAGCGCTTGCGGCGCGATTCCCAGCCGTCCATCCACTTGCCGTTGTCATCGAACACGCCCTCCTTCCATACGGCCGGGGTCGGTTGGAACAGACGATTGGCGTCTGCGAACCAGTCATCGGTGACCGAGATGATTTTGGTGCCCAGACGGGCATCGGCCAGGTTGACGAATTTTTCGAAAGGTACGGCGTAAGCTTTCATTCTTCTTGTCTGCCTTTAAAAAAGTGGCTGGGGATGCTTGCAAGACCCTGGGTGCTCTCCGCGTCTGATGCACTCGGGTCAGGCTTCGCTAAAGAGTCAGTAAACGGAACAGGGCGATCTTGTTGATCTCCGCCAGCGCGCATTTGAACTCGGTGTCGACCGAATTGTGAATACGCGTTTCGAACGCCGCGAGGATCTGATGCCGGTTGCTGCCTTTTACCGCCATGATGAAGGGAAACTTGAACTTGGCTTTGTAGGCGTCGTTCAGCTCGGTGAAGCGCTGGAACTCTTCGGCCGTGCATTGGTGAATACCGGCGCCAGCCTGTTCATTGGTGCTGGCTTCGGTCAGTTGGCCCTGGACGGCAGCTTTGCCGGCCAGGTCCGGGTGAGCGTTGATCAGCGCAAGCTGGCTGGCGTGATCGGCGCTCAACAGGATGTCGCTCATGCGCTGGTGCAGGGTTTCGATCTCGTCGATCGAGGCATCTGCGCCCAGGTCGTAGGCCTTCTCGGCCACCCATGGCGAATGTTCATAGATGTCGGCAAAAGCTTTGACGAAGGCGTCGCGGCTCAGGCTCGACGGTTGCAGGGTTTGAAAGCGGCTCATTTGGCGGCCCCTTGGTACGGGTGGGTTTCGTGCCAGTGACGCGCGATGTCGACGCGACGGCTGAACCACACCTGTTCATGACTTTTGGCGTATTCGATAAAGCGTTTGAGCGACGCGAGGCGACCCGGACGGCCGATCAGGCGGCAGTGCAGACCGATCGAGAGCATCTTCGGTGCTTCAGCGCCTTCGGCATAGAGCACGTCGAACGCGTCTTTGAGGTATTCGAAGAAGTCGTCACCCTTGTTGAAACCCTGCACTTGGGTGAAGCGCATGTCGTTGGTGTCGAGGGTGTACGGGATCACCAGATGCGGTTTGCCGGTCGGGTTGTTCGGTTCCCAGTAGGGCAGGTCGTCGTCGTAGGTGTCGCAGTCGTAGAGGAAACCACCTTCTTCCATGACCAGGCGACGAGTGTTCGGGCCGGTGCGGCCGGTGTACCAACCCAGTGGGCGCTCGCCGGTGATTTCGGTGAGGACGCGGATCGCTTCGAGCATGTGCTCGCGTTCCTGCGCTTCGTCCATGTACTGGTAGTCGATCCAGCGGTAGCCGTGGCTGCAAATCTCGTGGCCGGCATCGACCATCGCACGGATCACATCCGGGTGGCGCTGAGCGGCCATGGCCACCGCGAAAATGGTCAGCGGAATATCGAATTCCTTGAACAGTTTCAGGATCCGCCAGACGCCGGCACGGCTGCCATACTCGTAAAGCGATTCCATGCTCATGTTGCGCGCGCCTTGCAGCGGCTGAGCGGCAACCATTTCGGAGAGGAAGGCTTCGGACTCTTTATCGCCATGCAAAATGTTGCGCTCGCCGCCTTCTTCGTAATTGAGTACGAAGGACAGGGCGATGCGGGCATTGCCCGGCCAGTGTGGGTGAGGAGGGTTACTGCCGTAACCGATCAGGTCGCGTGGGTAGTCAGCGCTCACTGCAGTCTTCCTTCTTATTCGTTGACAGATTGGTGTGGCGGCCTGGCGGTGAATTAACAGGCTGGCGTCACAGCGATGGGCTGATTGTATACAACTTTATTCGCAATTTGTAAGCCTGAATTTTCGCATTTTTCACCGACTGTCATCTTTTCCTGCTATTGGCGTGAGCCTGCAAGAAACCTGCCTGACCAGTCAGCTAATGGATAGGAGGTGCAATGAATTGGCGTGTTGCTGGCAGAACGCGAGGAAACCCCCGAATGGCGGGGGTGATGTGAAAAATGTCGTTTTTATTGTGTACAATTTTTTTGAAAAGTGTCTTAATCAATCGCTCGCCGCAGCTTTTCGTGCTCCGAATCGGTGCGGTCTCCTTTTTATCTGACTTCGGGAGGCGCGAGGTCTGACTGCTCCGTGCAGGCAGGCGCGCAGAATCAATGGGACGTTTGACTACACACGTTTTGGACGCTGCACACGGTTGCCCGGGCAGTTCGATCAAGGTCGAGCTGTACCGCGTTGAAGGTTCGCACCTGGAATTGGTCGCCAGTGCCGTCACCAACAGCGATGGCCGGGTCGATGCACCGCTGCTGCAAGGCGATGATTATCGTACCGGCGTTTATCAGGTTCAGTTCCATGCAGGCGATTACTACCGCGCCCGTGGCGTTCAGTTGCCGGAACCGGCATTCCTCGACGTGGTTGTGCTGCGCTTCGGTATCTCTGCCGAACAGGATCACTACCATGTTCCTTTGCTGATTTCGCCGTACAGCTATTCCACGTACCGGGGCAGCTGACCCCCAAGCAGCTGCCCCCACCGGGAAGCGACTGCGCATATAGCTTCTTTGGTCTTTCGCCCGCTCACACTGCGGGCTTTTTTTATGCCTGTATTTTGTGCATGGCCGCGCGCCCCGGAGAACTCTGGAACGCGCGGCTTCGCGTTCGGGTAAGCATTAACGATAAGGTTATTCAGCTGTGTCGGCTGACGACAAGGTTGTATTCGTGAGTTGGGAGAGGCTCGTTGGTGCCCAGCAAAAAAATTATCCTGTTCGTGTGCAAATGTTCCATCAGGTCGTCGTTGATCTGGGCGTCCATGTTGTCGACAAGGACTCTTTTTTTGAGCCAGGTAATTGGGTCGGAGAGAAAAACAGTTTTGTTCTGAATCCTGTCCATGAACATGATGAAAATATGGTCGACACCCGTTCGCTTGATCAATAAGGCATTCCCCTGGCTGGCGCCAAAATCATGGGCAATGTAGTAGCCATGTGCGCTGAGAAGATCTTTGAAAAGTGTCCGCGTTGTTCGGCGACCCCTTTGATGTTGTGAGCCGGATAACAGCTTCGGATTGAAGTCGATTCTTTGCAGACCTTCAGCGGACGGGAGCGGCACACGCGTGTAGCCATTTACGTCGGCTGCAAGCGGCGAGAGAAGCATCAGCGGGTCGCTCAAGTCTTGACGAACGACTCTGTTATCGCCCACGAACATAGAACGATTTTCCCAGTACTTGAAAGTCTCGACCAGTGCACTGATCCCGGACCCGGTCAGTTCATTGGAGTGACTGGCCCGATTGAACATTTCCTGTGCGGCTTTGCTTGCAGAGTGATCAGAAAGGAAGGGGAACTGATCGCTGACATATTGGGCCAGGCTTTTTTCAAATGGCCGACTCCCTACAATTTTCCATGCTTCACTGCCTTGCGCCGTCCAGTCCGCCGACTTCACCACCCCCCTGGGTTGTAACTCAGGATTGGTCAGCAGCAACTGTTCAAAAGCATCGAAACGATAAGCAGAGAATTGAGGAGGCTTGATGAAGGCAAAACCGTCAGAGGCGTAGGTAGGCTGGTCAAGTAGCGCAAAGTGCTTGCCGCTGATTTCCACGGAGACGCCGGCTGGCGGTTTCGTTGTTCCCCAGCCTTTCCATAGTTCACTGATGCCCATAAGTACGAAGGGATCCAGAGGATCACTGTCTTCTGGCAGTCGAGGGCGCTTGCTTGGGCTGGGGCCGGGTTTTTCTGGCTGAGTGAGGCCTGGAGAACTGTCTGGCTTCGGATCCTGCTGCGTATTGGCGAAGGCCTGCAACTTGCGGCGCCAGACGAATTGCCCTGGAATCTGCTCGAACGTTATATCCGGCACATTGGTCGTCGTTGCAGACGCCAGTTTGTATTCGCCTTGTTCATTCCTGCGAACCAGGATGGTTCCGTCGGCGATATCGACATAGATTCTCCCGCGCGGTCCTTTGCGGATGCCGTCCGGGGAGCCTTGCGCGGCAGGAAGAAGGGCCGCCAGGTGCGGGTCGACGAGGGGAATCGCGTGTGACGGTTCGGTAATCCGTTGCGCCGATAGCTTCCTCTGTCTGGATTGAGCCGTGTACCACTGGGCCTCGACTCGCCACAGTGGCAGGCCAACGATTTTTTTCAGAATCGGTGGTGTCACGCCTGGCGCTGCTGGCCAGGGAATCTGATAGTCACCGGCTGCGTTGCGTTCAATCCGGTAATGGAGGCCATCTTCCAGGTGCGCGTAAGTCTGACCGCCCGGGGCCACGAATAATCCGTCGACGGACTCGTGCGGCCGCAGCAGATGGGTTTGTAAAACCGGCAGGGATATTTCGGCCAGTCTGGCATTGGCTTCGGTGATTACCGGGTCGGTGATGTGACTCACCACTATATGTGGGTAATCAGTTACTTCGCTGCCAGACGGAGTGGAAGTGGATGGCCCCGGCAGTCGATTCGTACCTGGCGCAAAAATGTTGGAGCCGCCAGGATTCGTTCCGCTGCCATTGCCAGCGTTAGACCTGTTGGTCGTCGAGGTATCGGGCGACGCAGGGCGAACCGTGGTCTTTGTGGGTCTGGTCATTCAACTTTCTCTGAGCGATTCATGGTTTATTCCTCACTGTTCTGCTCAATCACCGGTCTTTGAAAATGAACAGCGTTGTTTGCCCCAGAACATCTGTCTGGGTTCCACCCAGCAGGTAGCTGATCTTTTTATCTTTGCTGTAAGCCGACAGCGGCTTTGGTTCGCTGCTGGATGTTTGCACCACGGCCTCACTGCGCTCGAAACGCTCAGGCTGAAGTCGCTGCAACCTCCCGTTAATAAGAGGAGGCAGTTTCAGCACAAATACGTGGTCGATTCTTTCCCGGTAAAAGAGCAATTCGTTCTCGGCAAGCGTGTTTGTCGAGTGGTTCAGCACGTACCCGTCATCCTTCAGCAGCTGACTGAACAGCGTGCGCAAATTGGGCCCGGTTGGCGCCGCGGCGTACTCGTTCCAATGCCGGGAAAAGCGTCCGGGATCAAAATCCAGTCGCATCAAGCCTTCACCCAGCGAGGAGGGAATCGCCAGGGTTTCTTCCGGTCCGTAAAGAGGCCGTAACATCAGTAACGGGTCAGCCAGTTCTCGACGCGGCGCTGTGTGCTGATCCCTGTTGGCCCAGTAACGAAACACTTGATTCATGAGCGCCAAACCGGGGGCAATGATGATTTCAGATCGGTTTGCCTGATTGAACATGGCTCGGGCGAGTGAGTTGACCGATTGATCCGACAGGTATTTGAAGGTTCTGGAAATGTATTGAGTGAGCGGCATCTCAAAAGGCACGACACTGTCCAGCACTGTCCATTGGTTGTTCTGTTTAACCGCCCACTTGGGCTGCAACGACGGGTTTTCCCGCAGCATGTATTCGAAGGTGTCGTACAAGACGGGTGAGAACAACGGATGTTGCAGATAGACCAGTCGCGGGTTGGCACTCATGTTCTGTTGCATCACCCGGTAATACTGCCCGTCTATCTCGATATGATGGCCCACCTGTGGACGGACACTCTGTCCCCAGTTTCGCCATAACCCGAAACTCAAGTTGATCGCCTCGGGATTGGCGGACAGCAAGCTTTCGGTCAGCGCTTGGCTGGCATCTGTCCCTTCTTCCTGATGCAGACGCTTGCCCGGGACGGCCATGGGCTCCGGCGTATCGTTTGAGGCTTTGCGTTTTTCCTGTAGCGAACGCTCCGGTTCAGAACCGGTTTTGCGGCGCCACAGTCGCGTCCCGGGAATCTGTTCGAACAATAATGCGGAGGCATCGCGCACGGTCGCAGAGCTTTGCTGATACTCACCGTTGGCGTTTTTTCGCACCATGACGGTTCCTTCGGCCGTATCGATATAGGTTTTGCGGTGCTTGTCGTAGCGGATTCCGTCTGGCGTCTGCCGGGAGGGGGAGAGCAGGGCCGCTGCATCGGGTGCCAGGTAGGTCGGCTGTTCCGCAGCAAGACTCTCGGCGGCGGCTGCATTTCGCCGGTCACTTTCCGAGTTGTGCGCCAGCCAACCCGGCCGTTCGAACGTCCAGACGGGCTGGCGTTCTGTTCTGATCAAGAAGGGGCCAGGCAGACGCGGGGAGAAATTGAAGGGAATCTGATAGCGGCCATCGTGCTGCATCTCGACCAGCAGATGGCCTTCATTCTCAACACGGGCATATAACTTGCCATCCGGACTGGTGAACAGACCGCTGTCGTGATCCAGCCGTTGTAGCAGATGGGCTTGATCGGCAGGCCAGGTGATTGCTCGCAGTGCTGACGCAACTTGCGCTGAGTAGGATGCAGGCATGTCGTTGACCTGCACTGACGGGGGCTGCGCCGAGGCGTCCGGCAGCGCTGCGGGGAGTGTTGTGGTTGCCGGTAGTCGGGGAGATGTGTTTGCCATATTTGGGCGAGCATCGGGCGCAGTGACCCCGGCCACGCGCTTCGGTGGTTTGACCATTGATTTGAACTCGGTGTATGGAACAAGAGGTTTTATTGAGGCTTGTCCACAAAAATCTGCGGACAAGTTGCGCAGATGCCGGGTTGTGTATTCACCCTTCTCTAACAATGAACAGGGTCGAGTTATCGGGGGAAATCTGTTGTTTGCCGCCCACCAGATAAATCACTTTGTAACTTTTGAGATGTTCGGCCAGCGCCTGTCTGTCCGCTTCGCTGAGTCTGCTCTGGAACTGCGGGCTGGCAATTTCGGAGCCGACAACGGAGTAACGAGGTACAGGCGTCTGCGTAACAGGGGTCAACTTCAATACGAAAACAGCAGCGACGCCTTCTCGGTGAAAAATCATCACGTCTTCGCCACTTGGATGCGGGTGTCTGTTCGGGTTGATGCTGTAACCGCTGAGGCCAAGGATTCTTCCGAATACGTCGCGTGTGCTCGAAGCACTCGGCATCGAATCCAGTTGCTGGACGTCGAAGTCCAGACGCTGCAAACGGCTCGAAACAGGCGCCGGCAAAGCGAGCAGCCCTCCGGCGTATTGGTCATTGTGCCGGGCGGGCAAAATGGGCAGTAGCATCAAGGGGTCTGAAAAACTGGGGTGGGGCGAGGTGTTGTTGACTCTGTCGGTCCAGTGGCGCAGCGTCAGCGTCAATGCTGAAAGTCCACCGGCATCAATCCCTTGAGGCGTGGACACACGCTCAAATACAGCTCTGGCGAGGTTATTTGCCGAGCGTTCGGACAGAGAGTTCAGGGCGCTGGATACATATTGCGTTGCCGACATTTCGAACGGCGCGTGGTTGTCCAGAACCTTCCACTGGCCATTGCGTTTCAGCGCCCATTTCGGCTGTATCGAAGGGTCATTGCGCAGCATGTTTTCGAATTCGTCGAAACCTTGAGGTTTAAACCTCGGGTGTTGCAGATAAACCAGATCGGTGTCGGCGCGTAGAACCTGCCTGACCAGCGGATAGTGCAATTTTTCTATTTCTATCGACTCGCCTGTTTCCGGTTTGGTGGTTTTTCCCCAGTTTTTCCACTGTGCTACCGACAGATCCAGTGCAGCCGGCCGCTGGGCTGACAGACGTTCGATCAGCACGCCTGTCGTCGATGCGACATCGCTTTCCTGGACCGGGTATGGGCGATTGCTCGGACCGGGTAGAGCGTCGGTCGTTTCGGTGGATACTGGGTCGGTTGCGGCTTGAAGGCGGTGTCGCGGCTCGTCGATTTCACGCCACTGTTTTGTCCCCGGAATCTGTTCAACCCATTTACCTGTCGGAGACGCTTCCCCGGCGTGTGTCTGACGCCAGCCATCCGCGGTTTTGCCGACCATGACCATGCCGTCGTGCATTTCGACATACGCTTTCTTGTACTTGTCGTAGCGAAAACCTTCTGCGGTGCCTTCCTGAAGTTTTAGTTGGCTTGCCGATTCGGCATGGATGAACACCGGATGTTGCACACTCGCGCTGGTGGCGGTGCTTGCGGCGGCTGCCTGCTGGCTTTCGCTGAAGTGCAGGGATACCCAATCGGCGGCACGTGATGAACCTGAGCTCTCAGGGAAGTGGTGGACAGTGATTGTGGGGCGCGGGGAAGTCACGTCCGCCAAGGGGTGGATAGTGACCGTTTGGGGTGACGTTACTGCCGGTAAGGCAGTTGAAGACGCGCCGGCTGCGCCAGGCACATTGTCGCCGCCTGGGCCAGGATGAATGATTTCCCCGGCCGTAGCTCCGAGAGGATTGCCTGACAGTTCGACGGGGGTTGCGGACGCGTCGGGCGAAAGCGTACGCGGAATTTTCTTGGGTGGCTTGGCCATTGAATGACTCCTTTGGATTGTTTATCCAGTCGTTTGCATCGGGGTGGGGAGCCATGGTCGGGAAAAGATCATCCGGATGTGCGGTACATATGTAATGTCCTGCCAGCATTTGCCGCAGGATGTTGCGCAATCCGTCGGATGTGTAAAAAACTCTCATCGACGCGCTGCCGACGAGAGTTTCGCATCGGCCTTTACCGCTCTCTGAAAATGAACACGGTTTCGGGATTCGACTGCACCCTCAATACGCCACCGATCAGCCACACCACTTTGTTCTGTGCCGTGGCGGTTGTCAGGGCTTGCAACGCGTCGGTGCCAATCCTGGCCGGCAAGCTCGGGTCTGCCAGCTCATTGCCTGGGGTGTGGGAAAAGCCGACATGTTCCACTGCGCCCAGTTTCAGGAAATAGATCTGGTCATGGGAGTTGCGCCGGAAAACCAGAGTGGGCATGCGATGCTCATAAGTCAGAGGAAAGACGTCGTAGCCGCTGCGTACCAGCAAGGCGCCAATCAGACGCCTGAGGTTCAGATCTGTCGGATAGGTTTTGTAGTGATTCCATTCGACGGGAAAACGCGTTGGATCGAAATTGAGCCGTTGCAGCTCGCCGTCGACCTGGGAGGGCATCCGGATGATTTTTTTGCCGTCGCGATCAATGGAGGGTGCCACCTTCAGCATATTTAGCGGGTCGGCGTACGCTGGTGTCGTGGGAAACGGCCGTTGCTTCCACTGATGCAAGACGGCCTGAATATTGATCAGTCCGGTGCCGGTAATCACAGGTGAGTTGTCCGCGAGTTCAAACAATCTCTTGGCGACGGCATGTGCAGTGGCATCAGAAAAGTCGGGAAATGCCTTAGCAACCGACCGCGATATCGGTTCATTAAAAAAACGTTTACCGGGGTTTATTTCTCCCGGATCGTTACCTAGGCGAAACGTTGCAACCGGCTGCAACAAGGGCGCTGTATAGAGCATTTGGTCGAACGCCTCGAAGCCTGCAGGCGTAAAGTCTGGATGTTGGACAAAGTAGACTTTGGGTGTGCGGTTGGAGCCGACAGGCACAATCGGATAATGAAACCAGCCGAGTTGCACGGACTCCACCAGCGGTGGTTTGTTCAGATGGCCCCACGGTAGCCAGAAAAGCGGTGTTTGCTCGGTCGGGGCGCTCGCGTCAAGGCGCATTGGCAGAACTGGATCTACAGGTGCGTCGAGCCGTGGTCGTTTGCTTGGGCCTGGTTGCGCTTCGTCCGGTTCGGCAATCGGTCGAGACGTGCCGGCAACAGGGTTTTCTTTGGTGGGTGAGTTCGGGCTCTTGCGGCGCCAGAGTACTGTTCCGGGAATCTGTTCAAAAAAAATATCGGGAGATTCCCTGCTCGTCGGCGAGGCCAGTTGATACTCACCTTGTTGGTTTTTACGGACCATGACCGTGCCTTCTGCCGTATCGACGAAGGTATGGTTGAGCTTGTTGTAACGCAGTGCATGCGCTGAAAGCTCTGCACGGGTCAGCGTATTTGCGTCTTCGGGCGCAAGGTAGGAGAGGGGGGGCGGGGTGACAGGTGTTTCGGTCCGAGACGCTGTCGATTGCCAGCCAGGGCGCTGGATAAGCCAACTGGACTGGCCTTCTGTCCTGGTCAGTACTGGCCCGGGAACACCGGGCGCAAAGGTCAGAGGAACGTAATAATTGCCCTGCAAATCCCGTTCGACGACGAACCGGCCTTCGCTGCCGATTTGTGCGTAGGTCCGCTGATCCGGTCCGGTGAACAAGCCGGTATTTTCTCCAATCGGCGTCAGTTCGTGCAATCGGTCCTGAGGCCAGGCAATTGCACTGCGGGCGGTCCTGTAAGTGTCGGGTATTTCGTTGACGATGACGGCGGGCGGTCGATGGGTGGAGGTGCCAGTGGCGTGTGCCCCGCTGGTTGAATCGACGCCAGACAATGGGGTGTCGGGCAAGGTTGGGGTGACGCGGGTGCCCGAGCCTGGCAGCGCAGGTCTTGTTGTAACAGTTGTATCGGCTGGTGCTGTCACCGGAACTTTCTTGGGTGGTTTCGCCATGTGAAATTACTCATTGAGGGATGATGCGTAACGCACGGAAGTGCCTCGCCGCATTTTTCAGGTGCACTCGTCTGCATTCCGGAAAATCCAGGTTGGGAAAACGATGGAGAGGTTCGATGACTTACACTTCGGTGCGCGCGCGTGTTTTCGGGTTGGCCTGATGTACGGCGTGCAAAGTTGCAGGCCTATGCATCAAGGGCGGCGGCGTGAAGAGGGTGAGATCTTGATGGTTACAGCGGACCAAACACTGAGTCGGCGAGCTTCAACTGATCTACTTTGCTTTTGGTTTTTTTGCTCGTTGTTTCATCAGTGCTGTGTTTGCGATCAATGGTCGAAGCATTGTGCTCATCGCTTTCAAAGCGCATATCTGTGATGACGACGGCGTCAGTAATTTTTGCTGTTGCCAATGACGCTTTGCGTACGGTGGTGGCCATCTGAACTTCCTTGTTCTGGCAGGTTTTTGTCAGGCGAGGCGTGATAATACGATCGATTTTTGAACGCTGTATATCAACGGGTTGTTGCTGTGTATTGCGCGCGGCGGGTGCTGCTGGAAAACGCAGCCTGAAAACAATAAACCGGCCCGAGGGCCGGTTTATTCAGGCGCTGACGTCGTTTGGCCAGTGGTCAATTATCGGGCAGTGACAGTGGCGGCACCCGCTTTGACTTATGGTTGCAACGATTGAAAATTTCCAGCTGCGAATAAGTTATTTGCCGAGATTTGTTACTGTCCAGAATCCATTTACGGTTCGCCAGGTTGTACTTCAACCTGCCTCGAGTACCGTCGCTCAATGCAATATTGCGCACGTACAGTTCGCGTTGAGCAAGCGCGGAAAATTCCTCGGGCAAATCTTCCATCGTAGGCGGTTCAAAATATCTGGCGTCGAGGCTGTCGATATAAATCCGGTCGAAAGTCAGGTCTACGGTATGTATCACGCCTTTTGGTCCGATGACAAAAATCTGATCAATCAGATCGTCAGGACCGTACTGCGGTAGATGCAGGGTGACCGTTCCGATGTACAGCTGATTGCCGGACAATACGATCTTGAAATCTTTGATTTGCGTCGCATCGATTTGCCAGGTGGATGAGTTGTTCAACCGAATTTTGGCTGTCGCCAGACCGCCCGGCGTCGAAATCCGTATCACCCTGTTCTCGCGCAAATGTACCGTATAGGTGGCACCTGCCCCTGCAATGTTTTCGATCGCAGATTGTTCGGTTAAAGGCAAGAACCTGACACAGGAAGAAGCGTGATCCAGTTTCTCCGGGTAGGTTTCGGGTATTTCGAAAACCGCGTTGTCGTGGGTTCTCAGCGGGAAAAGCAAGTTATGGCTGGTCAGTGTATTGGCGACAACGCTGTGTTTATAGTGTGCCGGAGGTACGGCGTGCTCCTTTTCCAGGAGCAGCGTATGGGATTTACCATCACGAAATACCAGCTTATAGCCATGGGTAGAGACGCTGGCTGCGAGGTTTTTCAGGGCAGCATCGAGTGTTGTTTCTGAATATTGGCCGACGCCGGCGATCTGCAACAGGCTCTTGCCGAAGTAAAACAGAAAATCACACGAGACATTGATCTTGTCCTTGTCCGCTGCTTCGTTCATCAAAATGGCGGGGGTGGTGGCAAAAGCAACATGCGCACTGGTCATTTCGGCATAGTCGAAATCAAGAAAGATGCGGGTGCCGTAATTGGAATCGGGGGAGTTGCCGGTTATGAATTGAGTGTGCAGGTTGTAGCGCTGAACGTAATAGTGGGTATTTTGTCGGGTGGGTACATTGCACACTGTTGCGTGGACAAAGGTCGTTGGTTCAGGGCGTCCCTGCTTGGTCTTTTCTGCGTTTATCTTAACGGGATCATCGTGTTCGATTGTTTCAGGCAGATCCGGTTTCAGGTGATATCCATCGCGAGTAATGATTATTAATTTGTCATTGTGCAAAACCCGACGGCCGTCGGTTTTTTTGTACACGTTATCGATGACTATCCTGCTTCGGCGGCCGTAATGAAAGTCGAAGCTCACTTCGATGGAAAGACGACATCTGTCCACCTCCCAGTGCTCGATCTGGTCCATTCGCCAGCCCAACGATATCTTGCTTTCGTCTACGCCATCCTCCGAGATGAGAACTGAACCCTCCGCCAATTCCACGTGATAAAAATCCACTCCCGATTCACCGAATGCCGTGGCGTTTGCCTTGTACATATAAATCGAGTCGTCACCGTCGCCAGCGTTGATGGTATCCGCGCCTCTCGAGATGATCACGTTGGCGGCTGCGGTGCCCGTGACAATGCTTCTTCCGTCTTGCAGCGTCTGAACGTTCTCAAAGCTTTCGAGCAGCGTCTTGAAGGAATACGTCTCGCCATCCACTACCGACGGGTCCGGGTGCGGCGTATAAATTTGCAAGGTACCCGCCGCCAGATCGATGTCGTACCCGCGGCCGGCGATCGGATGCGCCTGCTTGCCATCCATGATCAAGGTGTCGCTGCCGGCACCGCCCTTGAGTCGGGAAAACTCACTGTCTTCGCTGTATCTTGCCAGTTCATCCGCCGCATTCTGGGCAATGAACCTGTCATCTTTATTGCCCCCCGTGAGATCCTTTATGCCTTCCGTGTAATAAAAGGCATTAGGCTTTTCCGCGACACCGGTGATGGTGTCCTTGCCACTACCGATCAGCCACAAAATGCCTTTGGTTTCCCCCGGCGTTCCCAATACGGCACCAGGGGTTTGGGCCGTTACGCCGTCGCGAGCATCAATGGTATCGTCAAGGCCGACCACCTCAGGGACGTAGACAATCGGCATGGTTTCGACTCCCCACCAATGCTTTACGCGCTCGCGTCTTTTCTTCAGGCGATCTTCATAGCGGCCATGCACGACGGCTTCGATGGTGTCCTTCTGCGTCTCGTTGAGTATCTGGTTGGCGCTCGCTTGCATTCGTTTGGCGGTTTCGATTTTGGCTTTGGCCAGTTCGTAACGATTTTTGATGTCCTGGTCTATGTCCATCAACGGCACAAAGGAAAACCATCCGGTGCGCCAGCGCTCTTCAACGGTGAGTTCAATGTAGTCATCGATTTCATCCACCATGCGTACGGCACCGTAGACCTGCGATCCTATCGCCATCAGCGCACCTGCCGCGAGGCCGACCGGGCCGGCGAAGGAAAAACCGGCCATGGCGGCGCTGCCGAGAATGACGGTCATGGCGGCACTGGCGATGTTCAAACCGCCGCTGACGTAATGATCCATGGCCTCTTTGCCGGTTTTATTGCTGGCGGCATTGAATTCTCTGACGGCGCTGTAGATATCGAACGGTAATGTCAGTGCACCGCCAATGAGTCCGCCGGAACGGCCCAGGCGGATCCCGGCACGGGTTTTGGTGAAGTCACTCAAGGCGCCACTGCCGGCCTCGATCATGCGCTGGCCGACTTTGGTCACAGCGACGTCGGTGATAATCGAGGCCACCTCGGTGCCGATACCGATGCCGTTGAAAATGACTTCATCCTGATCATTTTTCTTCACAGCATCGTAAATGCCGCGAATTCCCATGAATATGCCAAAAGCCTGAATTCCGACACTGGCGCCGATCATGGAATGGTTCTTGATGATGAGCCAGCTCGGGTTGCTGCGCTTGCTTGAGTAGGCCAGGTGCAAATCGAGGGTCTGGGCCGACTTCAACAGGCGGGCCATTTTTTTTGCGTATCCGCCATCCTCGACACTTGTCCCGATGTCCTCGCTGATGACCGGCGGGGCAGTGGCCGGACGCAGACTGGCGAGTTCGAACAAAAAGGAAGGCAGCAAATAGTCATCACCGAACGTGGAGACTTTCATGCGCTTTTCGATGGCGGGATAACTGAGTTGCAGGGCGTTGACGAACGATCGACTGGGTCTGCGGAACTGGGTGTTATGGCCGGTCAGCGGCTGGCCATCGATGGTCGCTCCCAAGGCATCCAGCGCTCGGCGTGTCACGGTGTACGGACCTATCTTGAACGGTCCGAACAGATCGTCGAGCATCTTGAGCTGACCGGGCTTTCGTTGGCCGGTCGAGTCAGACGTCTTGCCCGCATCATCGGCTCCCGTCGCTTCGAAGTCGATTGTCTCGGCGGTGCGTTCATTGGTTTGCACACCGATGTCCAACACTTCGACGGTGTCATACTGGGCATAGTGGCCTTTAACCGGTATGGGTTTTGACATTGAAACATCCTTGTTCAATATAGTCTGCAGCATGCAGGGCAACGTTGCAGATAGAGATATAACTTCATGTAGTGCGAGTAAAGAGCTGATGTGTTGCAATTAAATAAGTGAAAGGAAGTCAGCGCTTTGAATAATTATGAATCTTCTTATTTCAAATGAGAGTTACTTGTCGTTTTCCATCCAGAACACACTAAAAAATCAAGTCGCCATCGTGATACGACCTTGTCGTCGGGTTGACGCAGTAACTTTTTGTTTCGCAGGCAGGGTACACAAGTGGCGACAGCGACCTGACGCCAGCGGGATTTTTAAACAGACTTGTTGAATCGGCATCCATGAAAGCCGGATGTGCAACGTGGCGCCGAGTGAACTCGGCAGTCAGGGGGGGCGGAAAAGTCAGTGGCCGCGTGCGGTATATATGTCTTGAAGCGAAGGCAAACGAGGCAATACGTTTAACGTAACTGGAGGCGAGCGCTTCTCCAGGCTGCGTGTAACACGGCGGGCTGATTCAGTGAGAATGAGCCCGCCAGTGTTTCAATGGCTGCTGAGCAAAGACGCCGCGCCGGCACCGCCAAACAAACCGGCACTGATTCGGTTAAACCAGCTCTGGCCTTTACCACTGCGCAGATAACGGGCAGCGCCATGGGCACCCAGTCCGTAGGCCAGCTTGCAGAGTAGATCGAGCACTGTCCAGGTTGCGATCATCACCAGCAACTGCGCAAGGAACGGTTGTTCGGCGTTGAGGAACTGCGGCAGGAATGCGGCGAAGAACAGGATGTCTTTCGGGTTGCTTGCGCCCAGCACAAAAGCGCGGCCGAACAGCGTGCGGAAACGTGGCACCGGCGCTGCTTGTGGTACTTCGGCGCCGACCGAGGGCTGACGCGATTGCTGCCAGCTCTGCCAGGCGAGGTAGAACAGGTACAGGGCACCAACGATCTTCAGGGCGCTGAAGAGTTTTTCCGAAGCGAGCAACAATGCACCAAGTCCCAAGGCCGAGGCGCTGAGCAGGCAGATTGAAGCGCTGACGCCGCCGAGAAATGCCGGATACGAGCGGCGCAACCCATAGTTCAGACTGTTGCTGATCATCAACAACGACAGTGGCCCCGGAATCAGGATCACCACCAGCGCAGCGCCGCTGAACAGCAGCCAGGTTTCCAGACTCATCACTTTCCTCCTTTTTTTGTTGTACTCAAGAATGTGCAAAAGCCCCACCGGTCAGGGTGAGGCTGTGTTGAAGCTTGAACCGCGTGACGCTTACAAGAAGATGAACTTGGCGATGAAGATCGCGCAGAGCACCCACAGGCTCACGGAAATTTCCTTGTACTTGCCGGTACCGGCCTTCAACGCCACGTAGGTGATGAAGCCCAGCGCGATGCCATCGGCGACCGAGAAGGTCAGTGGCATCATAATTGCGGTGACGATAGCCGGGATGGCGTCAGTGGCTTCATCCCATTCGATGTGGGCCATGCCGCCCATCATCAGCATCGCCACATAGATCAGTGCACCGGCGGTGGCGTAAGCGGGAATCATGCCGGCCAGCGGTGCGAAAAACATCGCCGCTATAAATAGCACACCTACGGTGACTGCGGTAAGACCAGTCCGACCACCAGCGGCCACGCCGGCGGCACTTTCTACGTAACTTGTGACGGGCGGAACACCGACCACGGCGCCGAAAACGCTGGAGGCACTGTCGGCTTTCATCGCGCGGGAGAGGTTTTCGATGCGGCCGTCAGCGTTGACCAGATTGGCGCGCTGGGCGACGCCCATCAACGTGCCGGCGGTGTCGAACATGTGCACAAAGAGGAAAGCCAGTACGACGCTGATCATGCTGACGTTGAACACGCCGGCCACATTCATCGCCATGAAGGTCGGCGCCAGGCTCGGCGGGGTCGACATGATGCCTTCATAGTGAACGATGCCCAGGCCCCAACCGGCCAGGGTCACGGTGATGATGCTGATGAGGATCGCACCGAAAACGCGGTGGTAGCTGAGGATCGCAATCATCAGGAAGCAGATGGCCGCAAGCAGCGGGCCAGGTTCGCGCAGGGAGCCGAGTTTGATCAGGGTCGCTGGACTGTCGACGACGATCCCGGCGGTTTTCAGACCGATCAGACCGAGGAACAGACCAACACCGGCACCCATTGCAAAGCGCAGACTGACCGGAATGCTGTTGAGCAGCCACTCACGAATCCGCGAGAAGGTCAGGATCATGAACAACACACCGGATACAAATACCGCACCCAGCGCGGTTTCCCAGTTGTAGCCCATGGTGCCGACCACGGTGTAGGTGAAGAAGGCGTTGAGGCCCATGCCCGGTGCCAGCCCCACTGGCCAGTTGGCGTATAGGCCCATCAACAGGCAGCCCAATGCCGCGGCGATACAGGTGGCGACGAAGGCTGCACCGTGATCGATCCCGGCATCGGCCATGATGTTCGGGTTGACGAAGATGATGTAAGCCATGGTGATGAAGGTTGTCAGACCGGCAATCAGCTCGGTCTTCACCGTGGTGCCATGCAAGCTGAGTTTAAACAGACGTTCCAGCAGGCCACTGCGTAATGGCGGCGAGAGGTCCAGCGTCGATGCTTCGGATTTGCGGCTTTCCACAGCGAGTACTCCTCAAGAGTTTTATTGTTATTTCCAGGGCCGGACCCATGAGGGGTGGCAGCGGCCCTTTGAGGCTTACGCGAATTTGTTGACCATGCGGTCAGGAACTCGCACGCTGTGGATTATGCTTTTGTGTACAAATAAAGCAAATATTGTTTTTGGTTTTGTTTACGAAAGTTCCGTCAATAGGGGTATATCGCCTGTGCGGGTCTCTTCGCGAGCAAGCTCGCTCCCACATTTGAAATGCGATCCCCTGTGGGAACGAGCTTGCTCGGGAAGAGGCAGTCCCATTCAGTCGAGAGCCGTCTGACTTTTCCCCAGCGCCAGATTCACCGCCAACCAGCCATTCACCGCCGCCTCCCCAGCCTCGGCAAACACCCGCTCCAGCAATTTCACCTGCTCTCGGCGCAACGTCTGTTCAAACTTTGCACCTTCCGACGTCAGCTCCAGCAGGCGTTTACGCTTGTCGGCCTCCGACGCCACGCTGTCCACCAGGTGCATTTCCTGCAACTGCCGCAACGGCATGTTCAGCGCTTGCTTGCTAACACCGAGCAAGGCCAGCAACTCTTTCACGCTCAAATTCGGATAACGCGCGATGAAAAACACAATGCGCTGATGCACCCGCGACAGGCCACGGCGTTCCAGCATTTCATCAGCCTTGGCGGTGAACGCCTGATAGCCGAAGAAAAACGCTTCCATCGCCTGTTGTTGGCTTGCAGGGTTTTTAAGGTCAAGCATGTTGACGTACTCGCTCAGGCTGTCGTAATTTCAGTCAACCAGTTTGACTTATTTCTCACTCGTCTCGCTATCGGTGACTTCCATGGCTTTTTCCGAACGTGTCGCGCGCCTTAAAAGTTCTTTGATCCGTGAAATCCTCGCCGCTGCCCAGCGTCCTGAGGTGATGTCGTTCGCTGGCGGCTTGCCGGCCGAAGCCATGCTGCCCAAGGTCGAGTGGGCCGACATGCCGATGTCGCTTGGCCAATATGGCATGAGCGAAGGCGAACCGGCGTTGCGCGAAGCGTTGGCAGCGGAGGCGAGGGCGCTTGGCCTGGATTGCGCGGCGAGTCAGGTGCTGGTGGTCAGCGGCTCCCAGCAGACCCTCGATCTGGCGGCCAAGCTGTACATCGACAAAGGCACGGAAATTCTGCTCGAAGCGCCGACCTATCTGGCCGCGTTGCAAATCTTCCAACTGTTCGGCGCCGATTGCCTGACCGTGCCGCAAGAGTCTGATGGGCCAAACCTGGCGCAACTGCGCGAGCGTCTGGAGCAGCATCGTCCGGCGTTCATCTACTTGATTCCGACGTTCCAGAACCCGTCCGCCGTGCGCTACAGCGAAGCCAAGCGTGCAGCCGTGGCGGCATTGCTCGACGAATTCGGCGTCACTCTGATCGAAGACGAACCCTACCGCGAGCTGACGTTCGATGGTGGCAGCGCCAAGCCGATTGCCGGACGTCTGCAGAAGGCGAGCTGGATCTACACCGGCACCGTGTCGAAAACCTTGCTGCCTGGTTTACGCGTGGGTTACTTGATCGCCAGCACGGACCTGTTCCCGCATCTGCTCAAACTCAAGCAATCGGCAGATCTGCATACCAACCGCATCGGCCAATGGCAGGCGTTGCAATGGATCGGCAGCGATAAGTATCAGCAGCACTTGAGCGAATTGCGTGGGTTCTATCGGCAGCGGCGCGATGCTTTCCAGGCGGCGCTGGAAACGCATTTTTCTGATCTGGCGGATTGGGACATGCCGCAGGGCGGGCTGTTTTTCTGGCTGACACTGAAGCAGCCGCTGGATACGCGAACGTTGCTCAACGGGGCGTTGGCCAATGACGTGGCGTTCATGCCGGGGGAGCCGTTCTTTCCGGAGCCGGATAACCATCATGGGCATTTGCGCTTGAATTTCAGCCACATCGATCCGGCGAGGCTGGATGAAGGTTTGAAGCGACTGGCGGCGGTGGTACGTCGGGCGCAGCTAGAGAAAGCGGCCTGAAAACAAATAAACCGGCTCAAGGGCCGGTTTATTTTTGACTGGGATTTGCGGTGGCTGAGAGGGCCTAATCGCTGGCAAGCCAGTTCCCACAGTGATCTGTGGCGTTCACAAAACCTGTGGGAGCTGGCTTGCCAGCGATGAGGCCATCAGCATCACCACATAATCTCAGACAGCAGCAAAGCGCTTGTCCAGATAATCAATAATCACCTTGGATTCATACATCCAGGTGGTCTGGCCATTCTCTTCAATCCGCAGGCAAGGCACCTTGATCCGGCCGCCCTGATCCAGCAGCGTCTGACGATCCTGCTCATTGTTTTTCGCATCCTTCAGCGCCACCGGCACATTCAGGCGACGCAGCGTGCGACGGGTTTTCACGCAGAAAGGGCAAGCATGGAACTGATACAGAGTCAGGCCTTGCGCGGCGGCATTGACCTGGGCCTGAGCTTCGGCAGGGCGCTGTTTCTTGCCCGGGCGGGTGATGAAGTCGATGAAGATAACCAGTTGGCCGAGGCCGACACGAAGCGCTTTGACGAACACGTTGAAGCCTCACGGTGCACATTGAGAAAGGCGCGCAGCTTACCCGATTTTTCACGGACGAAAAAAAACCGGCGATGGATGCCGGTTTTCTTCGTGGCGCAAATTACTTGATGAGGCTGAGGAATTCGCTGCGGGTCGCGGAGTTTTCACGGAACTCACCGAGCATCACCGAAGTAATCATCGACGAATTCTGCTTCTCGACACCGCGCATCATCATGCACATGTGCTTGGCCTCGATCACCACGGCCACACCCAACGCGCCAGTCACTTGCTGGACAGCATCGGCGATCTGACGGCTGAGATTTTCCTGGATCTGCAGGCGGCGGGCATACATGTCGACGATCCGCGCGACCTTCGACAGGCCCAACACTTTGCCGCTCGGGATGTAGGCGACGTGCGCCTTGCCGATGAACGGCAGCAGGTGGTGTTCGCACAACGAGTACAACTCGATGTCCTTGACCAGCACCATTTCGCTGTTGTCGGAGCTGAACAGGGCACCGTTGGTGACCTCTTCGAGCGTCTGTTCATAACCGCGGCAGAGGTACTGCATGGCTTTGGCGGCACGCTTTGGCGTGTCGAGCAGGCCCTCGCGGGACACGTCCTCGCCCAATTGGCCGAGAATCGCGGTGTAATTCTGTTCCAGGGACATGAAACTACCTGTGGGGATTTTCGCAAAGGGCAAGGGTACGGTGGCGGACACAACCCTGCAAGTTCGGTGTAACGCGATTATTCGTCGCGGCCTTCCATCATGGTGCGTTTGAGCATCACGTAAACCGCGCCTGCACCGCCATGTTTCGCCTGGCATGAGCAAAAGCCCAACACCTGCGCATGTTGGCGCAACCAGGTGTTGACGTGGCTTTTGATCATTGGCCGCTTGCCGTCGAGGCGCACAGCCTTGCCGTGGGTCACGCGTACGCAGCGGATTTCGAATTTGGTCGCTTCGGCAAGAAACGCCCAGAGGGTTTCGCGGGCCTTTTCCACGCTCATGCCATGCAGGTCGAGGCTGCCTTCGAACGGGATCTGGCCGACCTTGAGCTTGCGCATCTGACTTTCCTGCACGCCGTCACGCGCCCACATCAACTCGTCTTCCGGGCCGACGTCGATCACGAACTGATCGGACAGACCGTCAACGGTAGCGGTGTCGGTGCGCACGGTGGCGGACTGGCGCAGCTTGGCAATCTGTGCGCGATCAGCCTTTGGTTTGCCGGTGTCGGCGCGGTCGTGCTTGATCGGCTTGACGCCTTGGATCGCACTTTTGAACAGGGAAAAATCGTCGTCTTGCATGTCAGCCTCCGCGAAGGGCGGCCAGTTTACCCAAGTCGAAACAAAACGGCCCGGCAAAAAGCCAGGCCGGTGATTCAGTCGTGTTTTTTCATCAGGTGCGGGGACATGTTCAGTTCCCGCGATTGCCGTGCGCGACGGCGGCAGCGACGCCACAGGGCGACACCGAAATACAGAAACAACAAACCGACCGCCAGAATGATTGCCGAGCCCATAGGCGTAGCGTTCAGGTCACCGAGCGCTGGTGGGCGCCCGAGCAGGCTGGCCGCCCCGGCCATCGCCAGCAGCACACCGAACGTGGCCAGAATGGCCGCGATCGCTGCGCCGAATCGAAATCGCCAGTTGCTTTGGCCTTTGGGCCGCAAGCGGCGTGCGTCAAATCCATCGGATAACTTCATTCCGACCTTCCTCAATGGGTATCGGCCCTTCGACCGGGAGTTGACCGGGTTGTTCCTGAGGCTATGGCATTTGCGGCAAATGAGAGGACTTTGCGGATGAGCGGCGCCGTGAGCCGCTCATCAGAGCAGATCAGATCAGGTCTTGAGTCAACGCGAGCGTGGCGAAATTGTCCGCCATGATCGCCATTTCGGCTTCCTGCACCACCGCGGCGCTGAGCACGCGGCCCTTGAATGGCAGATCGCGGGTGGCGCAGGCGTCTTCCACCAGCGTGCAGCGGAAACCCAGGTTCTTCGCCGCACGCACGGTGGTGCTGACGCTGGAATGGCTCATGAAACCGCAGACGATCAAGTCCAGCGAACCAAGGTTTTGCAGACGGTCCAGCAACTCGGTGCCATGGAACGCGCTCGGCAGCAGTTTGCCGATAATGGTTTCATCACCTTGTGGCTCGAGGCCCGGGATGAATTCGCCGCGTTCACCCTGCGGGTCGAACAGGCCTCCGACGGTGCCGAGATGACGCACGTGCACGATCGGCCGACCGGCTGCACGGGCTGCGGCAACCACTTGTTTGATGTTCGCGACGGCCGCGTCCATGCCGCTCAGGGCCAGCGGGCCACTGAGATATTCTTTCTGGGCATCGATGATGACCACGGTGGCATGGCTCAGTGTGGCCGCTGCGTAACCGCGACCGCTGAGTTGAAACATCGTTTTTGGAACGGACATTCTGGGGCTCCTTGGGGTGGGGCTTTTGCGACATTGTCCTCTGGCGGAGCGGTTCTGTGAATCGCTACCATCGTAGGCACCGTCGTTATTGGCCTGCAGCCTTGTCAAGTTACACGTTCTGTTCAATAGCTGATGCAAAAAACAGAAAACTCCTACCGTCGCCGCGATGTTTTTCCTGCGTCGTCGTCAGGCGTTTTGGCTGGTAGAATTGCCAGTCGTTTTTTCTGGAGTTCTGCCCCGTGATCACTTCCCGACTTCGTACCCTGCGCGACCACATCCGTTGGGCCGTCAGCCGCTTCCATGGGGAGGATCTGTTTTTCGGCCATGGCACCGACAATGCCTGGGACGAAGCGCGGCAACTGGTGCTCGGCGCTTTGCACCTGCCGTGGGAAATCGCCGACAGCTACCTCGATTGCGCGCTGGAAGACGATGAGTTGGTCAATCTGCAACGCCTGCTAAAGCGCCGTATAGAAGAACGCATTCCCACCGCGTATCTGTTGGGTGAGGCGTGGTTCTGCGGCATGTCGTTCATCGTCGACGAGCGCGTATTGATCCCGCGTTCGCCAATCGGTGAGCTGATCGAAAACCGCTTTGCGCCGTGGATCGGCATCGAGCCGGCGCGGATTCTCGACCTGTGCACCGGTTCCGGTTGCATCGGCATTGCCTGTGCCTACGAGTTCCAGAACGCCGAAGTGGTGCTGGCCGATCTGTCGTTCGAAGCGTTGGAAGTGGCCAACCAGAACATCGAGCGCCATGGCGTCGATGAGCGTGTGTACACCGTGCAGGGCGATGGTTTTGACGGTTTGCCGGGGCAGCGTTTCGACTTGATCGTGTCGAATCCGCCTTACGTGGATGCAGAAGATTTCGCTGATATGCCGGATGAGTATCAGCATGAGCCTGAGCTGGGTCTTGCGTGTGGCGATGATGGTTTGAATCTGGTTCGGCGGATGCTGGCTGAAGCAGCGGATCACCTGACCGAAAAGGGCTTGCTGATCGTTGAAGTGGGTAACAGCCAGGTGCACGTTGATGCGCTGTACCCGGAAGTGGATTTCGCCTGGCTGGAATTCGAACGCGGCGGGCATGGTGTGTTCATGTTGACGGCCGAACAGTGCCGCGATCATCAGGCGCTGTTCGCTTCCCGCGTCTAAAGGCTAAAGGCAAAAGATCGCAGCCTTCGGCAGCTCCTACATTGGGATTTGTGTACACCCTGTAGGAGCTGCCGAAGGCTCGGGCCGCGATCGGACGATCTTTTGATCTACCGGTGCGTGGCAATCCAGATCAGCAACCCCGCCTGAAACACCGCAAACGCCACCAGACACGTGATGGTGAAACGCAAACCAGCGTCTTCACGCTTGAACTTGCTGACTTTCTCTTCCTGCTTCTTCAGCTTCACTTCCTGCTCGGCCAGATTCTGTTCGGCCTGCTGAAGCATCTGCGCCGCCTCGAGAATCTCGACGATCTGCAGCTTTTCGCTGTTCCAGTCACCGAGCAGATCACCTACCAACACATCCTTGACGCTGCCCTTCAAGTGCTGGGCATCGGCGTACACCACATCAAAACCATGCACCCGCAGGAAATGATCGCGACGCAGGCGCGTGTCTTCATTCAGCGCGTCCTTGTTGTTCAAGTCCATGCCATCGAAGGTGTAGGCGGGCCAGCGTTTTTTCGCCCAGTTGATGCTTTGTGCGGCCATGAAACGGCCGATGCCACGGTTCAACGGTTCGATTTGCAAGCCGCTGTCCGGGCCAAAGCTGACGCGCTTGGTGGTGTGATCGACCCACACATCGAGATGATTCTGCTCTTTGCGAACGCGTTGACTCGGCAGCTTGATTGCCATGCGCATCAGGCTTTTTTCTTTGCTGTTGCGCTCGGCGTAACCGAATTCGACGAAGCGCAACGGCCGCCCGCCGGTGTTGCGGTCGGTTTGCAACGGGGCCAGGCGGAGCATCTTGTGGTGCTCGACATGGACATCCGCCCACGGCAGCTCGGCCGCTGGCGGTGCGTCTTTTTCAGCGGTGGTGTCGGGTGAAGTCTGGGTATCAGTCATAACGGCGAGATCCTGTCCAAGCCCTGCTTGTCGCCAGCGGTTGCGCTGGCGACAAAGGCTTATCGGCCGTTTCTGTCAGGACTAGAGGGCAAACAACGGTTAACGGGTGCGAAGTCCGTCAATAAACTCGATGATTTTGCTGCCCAGTTCTGCGGCCAGCGGCAAATTCGGGTCCTTGTACGAGGCCAATTGCCGCTTCATGTCGTTGTGCACGATGCGCATGACGTGGTTCATGCCTTCGATGACCACCAGTTCGGCGTCGGGTTTAGCGGCTTTCAGCGCCTGCGCATCGCCAACGCCGACCTGCATGTCATTGCTACCCTGAACAATCAGTGCCGGCATTTTCAATTGCGCGAAGGCTTTCGCCGGATCCTGACGGAACAGTGAAATCAGATACGGCTGCACGCTCGGGCGGAAAATCACCTGCAACGGCTGCGGCACATTGTCGTCGGTGTGACCGGCCTTGAGGCTGTCGAGCAGTTCGTTACTGCGCAGCATCAGCGGTGGCGGCAGACTGCGGGCCAATTGCTCGCGGATCACCTGATCGACCGGTCGGGCGCTGCCGGACAGGGAAATCACCGCCGCCGCATCGACTTTCGGCGCGGCGAGGCTGGCTATCAGCGCGCCCTCACTGTGGCCCAGCAGGATCAGCTTGCCGAAACGTGGATCGGCTTTGAGCTTTTGCCCCCACGCCACCGCATCTGCTGCATAGGCCTCCACCGACAAATTGCGCTCATCCGGGGTCGCCGCCAGGCTCGCCGCAACGCCGCGCTTGTCGTAACGCACGCTGGCGATGTTGTGTTTGGCCAGCACCCACGCCAGGCGCTTCAAGCTGTCATTACGCCCGCCGTCGGGGTTGTTTCCGTCGCGATCCGTAGGTCCCGAGCCAGAAATGATCAGGACAACCGGCACCGGACTGTCGGATTTTGGCAGCAACAGCGAACCGAAAAGCTCACCGGTGCCGGTATCCAAAGTTACCGGGCGTTGTAGGACCGTCGCTTGGGCAAAGCCCGTAAAGAGGGTAAGACTCAAGATCAAAACTCGCAGCATCATCACGCCATCATTCGCCAAGGTGCCGGTTGGACTCGCCAGCACCACTAAGGTTCGAGGATGAACTACTCGGTTAGCCTGCGTATACTGGCGCGCATCACGAATTTGGGTTTGATTTCACGGAGCGTCCTGCATGTCCGGCAATACCTACGGCAAGTTGTTCACTGTCACCACCGCTGGCGAAAGCCATGGTCCGGCGTTGGTCGCCATTGTCGACGGCTGCCCGCCGGGCCTGGAGATCTCCCTCGAAGACCTGCAGCGCGACCTCGATCGCCGCAAGCCGGGCACCAGCCGCCACACCACCCAGCGCCAGGAAGCCGACGAAGTCGAAATCCTCTCTGGCGTGTTCGAAGGGCGCACCACCGGTTGCTCGATCGGCCTGCTGATCCGCAACACCGACCAGAAGTCCAAGGACTACTCGGCGATCAAGGATCTGTTTCGCCCGGCCCACGCTGACTACACCTACCACCACAAATACGGTGAGCGCGACTACCGTGGCGGTGGCCGCAGTTCGGCGCGCGAAACCGCGATGCGCGTGGCTGCCGGTGCGATCGCCAAGAAATATCTGGCAACTCAGGGCATCGTCATTCGTGGCTACATGAGCCAGCTCGGCCCGATCGAAATCCCGTTCAAGACCTGGGACTCGGTGGAGGAGAACGCGTTCTTCAGCCCGGATCCGGACAAGGTTCCGGAACTGGAAGCCTACATGGACCAGTTGCGCCGCGACCAAGACTCGGTCGGGGCGAAGATCACCGTGGTTGCCGAAGGCGTGATGCCGGGCCTGGGCGAGCCGATTTTCGACCGTCTCGACGCCGAACTGGCCCATGCGCTGATGAGCATCAACGCGGTCAAAGGCGTGGAAATCGGCGCCGGTTTCGCCTCGGTCGCCCAGCGCGGTACCGAACACCGCGATGAAATGACCCCGGAAGGCTTCCTCAGCAACAATGCGGGCGGCATCCTCGGCGGTATCTCGTCCGGTCAGCCGATTGTTGCCCATTTGGCGCTGAAGCCAACATCGAGTATCACCACTCCGGGCCGTTCGATCGACATCCACGGCAATCCGGTCGACGTGATCACCAAGGGCCGTCACGATCCGTGCGTCGGCATCCGCGCCACGCCGATCGCCGAAGCGATGATGGCGATCGTGCTGATGGACCACTTGCTGCGTCATCGTGGGCAGAACGCCGATGTGCGCGTGAGCACGCCGGTGCTGGGTCAGCTTTGATGGCAGGCCTTGAAGCCGTCGCGGCATAACCGTGGCGGCGCTCCCTTACTGGCGGCTGTCCAGTTTCTATCTGTTCTATTTCGCCTTGCTCGGTTCGACGGCGCCGTTTCTGGCGTTGTATTTCGATCACCTCGGCTTCAGTCCGGCGCGAATCGGTGAACTGGTTGCCATCCCGATGCTGATGCGCTGCGTGGCGCCGAACATCTGGGGCTGGCTCGGTGATTACACCGGTAGACGCCTGGCCATCGTGCGCTTTGGCGCAGTGTGTACGCTGCTGACGTTCTCGTTGATTTTTGTCAGCAAGACCTACGCCTGGCTGGCGATGGTCATGGCGCTACACGCATTCTTCTGGCACGCGGTGCTGCCGCAGTTCGAAGTCATCACGCTGGCGCATTTGCAGGGCCAGACCTCGCGTTACAGCCAGATCCGCCTGTGGGGCTCGAACGGTTTCATCATCACCGTGGTTGCGTTGGGCCGGCTGTTCGAATGGCTGAGCCTCGATATCTACCCGGCGGCGCTGGTGCTGATCATGGCCGGCATCGTCCTCAGCAGTCTGTGGGTGCCGAACGCGCAACCACCGCAAGGCAATCGGCCGCACGGCGAGGGGTTTCTCAAACAGCTGCGCGATCCCGGCGTGCTGGCGTTTTACGCTTGTGTCGCGCTGATGCAGATGAGCCACGGCCCGTATTACACCTTTCTGACCTTGCACCTTGAGCGCCTCGGCTACACACGCGGCACCATCGGCATGCTCTGGGCCGTGGGTGTCGTCGCCGAAGTGCTGATGTTCATGGCGATGAGCCGGATTCTCGCGCGGTTTTCCCTGCGCCGCGTATTGATGGCGAGTTTTCTGCTGGCGGCGCTGCGCTGGTTGCTGCTAGGTTCGTTCGCCGAGTTTCTGTGGGTGCTGTTATTCGCGCAGGTGCTGCACGCAGCGACCTTCGGCAGTTTTCACGCCGCTGCCATCGCCTTCGTGCAACGTAGCTTCGGCGCGCGCCAGCAAGGGCAGGGCCAGGCGTTGTACGCAGCACTGGCCGGTACCGGCGGTGCGCTCGGCGCGTTGTATTCCGGTTACAGCTGGAATGCCCTCGGCGCGACATTGACCTTTAGTATTGCCAGTCTCGCGGCGCTCGCTGCTGCCGTTATCATTGCCACACGTATGCAAGAGGACAGGCCATGAGCCTTACGCGTGAACAACTCGCCCAGCAAATCGTCGATGCCGGGCGCTTTCTCTATGGTCGCGGCTGGTCGCCGGCCACCAGCAGCAACTACTCGACGCGCCTGTCGCCGAGCGAAGCGCTGCTGACAGTGTCGGGCAAGCACAAAGGCCAGTTGGGTCTGGACGATGTGCTCGCCACCGATCTGTCGGGCAACAGCCTGGAACCGGGCAAAAAGCCCTCTGCCGAAACCTTGCTGCACACCCAACTCTACAGCTGGCGACCAGAGATCGGCGCGGTGCTGCACACCCATTCGGTGAACGCCACGGTGTTGTCGCGCCTGACGCCGGACGAATTTATCGAGTTCGAAGATTACGAACTGCAAAAAGCCTTCAGCGGCATCTCGACCCACGAATCGCGAGTGCGCGTGCCGATTTTCGACAACGATCAGGACATTGCGCGCCTCGCCGCCAAGGTGCAGCCTTGGCTCGACGCCCATCCTGATTGCGTCGGTTATCTGATTCGCGGTCACGGCCTCTACACCTGGGGCGCGCAGATGAGCGACGCGCTGCGGCAGATCGAGGCCTTTGAATTTCTGTTTGAATGCGAGTTGAAAACCCGCAGCGTCATGAACCGCCAAGGCTGACTTCACCAGAAGTAGCCCATTTGCCTGATGAAATGCTGTGCCCGACCGGTCTGCAAGAACCGGACGGCAAGGCCGATACCGAGGAATTGCCCCAATGAGCAGCCTGTCCGTCTATCACGTTTCCAGCCCCGATATTCCCAACAAAGTACTGACCCACTTTGAAGACATCGCCTCGACCCTGGCCGAGCAGGGCGTACGCTTTGACCGCTGGCAAGCGGCGGCGAAGATCCAGCCGGGCGCGACCCAGGAAGAAGTGATCAGCGCCTATAAAGAGCAGATCGACAAACTGATGACCGAGCGCGGTTACATCACCGTCGACGTCATCAGCCTGAACAGCGATCACCCGCAAAAAGCCGAACTGCGCGCCAAGTTCCTCGAAGAACACCGCCATGGCGAAGACGAAGTCAGATTTTTCGTCGCGGGTCGTGGGTTGTTTACCCTGCACATCGACGATTACGTCTACGCGGTTCTCTGTGAGAAGAATGACCTGATCTCGGTGCCGGCCGGCACCAAACACTGGTTCGACATGGGCGAGCATCCGCACTTCGTGGCGATTCGCCTGTTCAACAACCCTGAAGGCTGGGTTGCCAACTTCACCGGCGAAGACATCGCCGGTCGTTTCCCGCGTCTGGAGGACTGATTCGATGTCGATCAAAGCCATTGTCACTGACATCGAAGGCACCACCAGCGCAGTGAGTTTCGTGTTTGACGTGCTGTTTCCGTACGCGGCCAAACATTTGCCGGAATTCGTTCGGCAGAACGCCGAACGTGCTGATGTTGCCGAGCAACTCGACGCCGTGCGCCGTGACAGCAATGCGCCGCAGGCCGATGTTGAACGGGTTGTTGAAATTCTCTTGAGCTGGATCGAGGAGGATCGCAAAGCCACGCCGCTCAAGGCTTTGCAAGGCATGGTCTGGGCCCAGGGTTATCACGCCGGGCAGTTGAAGGGGCATGTTTACCCGGATGCGGTTGACGCACTGCAACGCTGGCATGCGGCGGGCTATCAACTGTTTGTGTATTCGTCGGGTTCGATTCAGGCGCAGAAGCTGATTTTCGGCTGCTCGGAGGCGGGGGATTTGACGCCGCTGTTCAGTGGTTATTTCGACACGACGTCCGGGCCTAAGCGTGAGGCGCAGTCGTACACCAATATCCAGAAAGCCATTGGCGTCGAACCCGAAGAAATCCTGTTCCTCTCGGATATCGTCGAAGAGCTCGACGCCGCGCAAGCAGCCGGCCTGCAAACCTGCGGCCTCGCCCGTGAAGGCGGCGAGCTGGGCAGCCACATCACCGTCGACACCTTCACCGGCATAGAACCCGAAGCTTTCTAACCCACACAATCCCTGTAGGAACTGCGGAACGCTGCGATCTTTTGATCCTGATCTTCAAAAACAAGATCAAAAGATCGCAGCGTTCCGCAGCTCCTACAAAGAGTTAGAGATCGCAGTAAAGATCGCGCACAAAAAAACAGGCCGTGAAGCGAAAGCTCCACGGCCTGTCTTGTTTAAAGCGCTTTAAAAATTACAGCGAATGATAGGTCGGCAGGGCAAAACGCTGCTGGCTCTGCAGCATGGCAATTTGCGGCAGCTCACTGGCTTGTTCCGCCAGGTCACGACGAATGGCACTGATCGCCCACGACAGTTGGTCACCGGCATGCAGTTGCTGGTAAGTCAGTGCACGTTTAAACACTTTGCCGTCGCTGCTGCGCAGGGTCAGCAGGATCCCGCCATCGGGACGTGGCGCAGTGGTGACGTCGAAGTTGGAGAACAGGGAGGTAAATTTTTCTTGGATCAGGCTCATGTCTTTCAGCTCCGTATGCACTTGAATGGCAAGCATGCAGAGGAGGTTGCAGCGATTGTGCCAGCATTTGAAAATAATAAATTCCTTGTAAATCAATGAGTTAAAAAATATTAAAATTCCAGGCGTCGTGCAAACTGCATGAATGGCCATCGTGCATCCTGCATTTTGCGGGATCGTTGTCGAAACAACGGAACCAATCGCTTACCCGATGATCACCGCAGCCGTCGGCCGGTCAGCAGATACAAAACATTGCAAAAACCGCGTGTACAGCGCGAGAAGCGCTGACGTATTTTCGATCTCGACCCGCGCTCGAATGTGCCGGTTGCTGCAAGCCAAAGCCCGAAAAATAAAAACATCGACCTGCACGCCAAGGTCGGACGGGGAGCATCCATGAGTCACGCGCCAAGCGACACGATTACCTGGGGCATGATGCTCCGCAAATTGCCGATGATCGCCAAGGCCATCCCACGGGTGGTCAAAGGCATGAAGGTGGCCAACGTCACGGATCCGACCCAAAGCTGTGGCCTTGGCTGGACGTTCGAGCAAGCGACGCTGCGCAACCCCGAGGGGCCGGCGTTATTGCAGGGCGATGTGCGGCTGAGCTATGCGCAGGTCAACCAGTGGGCCAACCGCATCGCTCACTATCTGAACGGGCAAGGCATCGGCAAGGGCGACGTGGTCGCGGTGTTCATCGAAAACCGCCCGGAACTGCTGGTAACCATTCTGGCGCTGGCCAAGGTCGGTGCGGTCAGCGCGCTGCTCAATACCTCACAGACTCGCGACACACTGATCCACAGTGTGAATCTGGTGGCACCGGTGGCGATTGTCGTTGGCGATGAACTGGTTCCAGCTTATGCGGCCATTCGCGATCAAGTGACGATCGCCGCGCCTCGTACCTGGTTCGTGGCAGATCAAGACACTTACAGCCATCCGGGCATTGCGCCCGAGGGCTACGTCAATCTGATCAGCGCCAGTGCCGATGCCTCCAGCGAGAATCCACCGAGCAGCCAGCAGATCTTCTTTGACGACCCGTGTTTCTACATTTACACCTCGGGCACCACCGGCCTGCCCAAGGCCGGGGTGTTCAAGCATGGGCGCTGGATGCGCAGCTCCGCCAGTTTCGGCATGATCGCACTCAACATGGGCCCCGACGACGTCGTCTATTGCACCTTGCCGCTGTACCACGCCACCGGTCTCTGCGTGTGCTGGGGCTCGGCAGTCAACGGCGCCTCAGGCTTTGCTATTCGCCGCAAATTCAGCGCCAGCCAGTTCTGGAACGATGTGCGCCGTTATCACGCGACCACGATCGGCTATGTCGGCGAGTTGTGCCGTTATCTGGTCGATCAACCGGCCAGCGCCGATGACAACCGCCACGACGTGCGAAAAATGATTGGTAACGGCTTGCGCCCGGGCGCTTGGGCCGAGTTCAAGACGCGTTTCGGCGTCGAGCACATTTGTGAGCTGTACGCGGCGAGCGACGGCAACATCGGGTTCACCAACATTCTCAACTTCGACAACACCATCGGTTTCTCGCTGATGGCCTGGGAGTTGGTGGCCTACGACCATGACAGCGGTGAACCGGTCCGCAGCCCTGACGGTTTCATGCGCAAGGTTGGCAAGGGCGAGCAGGGCTTGCTGTTGGCGCGGATCGACGAAAAGGCGCCGCTGGACGGTTACACCGATCCGCAAAAAACCGCCAAGGTTGTCCTTCACGACGTGTTTAGCAAAGGCGATCGGTTTTTCAACACTGGCGATTTGTTGCGCAACATCGGTTTCGGCCACGCACAATTTGTTGATCGGCTCGGTGATACCTACCGCTGGAAGGGCGAAAACGTTTCGACCACCGAAGTCGAAAACCTTCTGCTGCAACACCCGCAGATTTCCGAGGCGGTGGCCTATGGCGTGGAGATCCGCAACACCAACGGCCGCGCCGGCATGGCGGCAATCACGCCGGCGGAATCGCTCGCGACGCTGGATTTCGCCGAGTTGCTGACCTTTGTCCGGGAGCGCATGCCTGCCTACGCCGTACCGTTGTTTCTGCGAGTGAAGGTAAAAATGGAAACCACCGGCACGTTCAAATACCAGAAAACCCGATTGAAAAATGAAGGCTTCGACCCCGGCCAAGCGGGCGATGACCCGATTTACGCTTGGCTGCCTGGAACGCAGACTTACGTTCGAGTTACCCAAGAGGTATTGGCGGAAATTCATCAGGGCAAGTATCGTTATTGAATCTGGCTATGAGCCGGCTTGAGAAAAAGGGGGTGACAGCCAGCGTCTCGCTCGGGAAACTGTCGACTTTCCGATAGACCGAAAGTGGAGTTGCCCATGTCCGACCAAAGCCGCCAGATGACCCCTGAAGAAGCTGCCGAATTCACCGAGCAGGTTTTCAACAAGGCGCGCGACGGTGATGCCGAGATGCTTGATCGCCTGGTCACGGCCGGTTTGCCGGTGAACCTGAAGAACAGCAAGGGCGACACGTTGTTGATGTTGGCCAGCTATTACGGCCATGTCGATGCAGTGCAAGTGCTGCTTAAACACAAGGCCGATCCGGAAATGCGCAATGGCAACGGCCAGAGCCCGATTGCCGGTGCGGCGTTCAAGGGCGATCTGGCGGTGGTCAAGGCGTTGGTCGAGGCGGGCGCCGAGATCGAAGGCTCGTCGTTTGATGGTCGTACGGCGCTGATGATGGCGGCGATGTTCAATCGTGTGGAAATCGTTGATTACCTGATCAGCAAAGGCGCAAATCCGCAAGCCAAGGATGCCAATGGCGTCACGGCGCTGGATGCGGCCCGCACGATGGGCGCGGTTGATACCACCGCGCAGCTGGAAAAACTGTTGGGTTGATTAGATCAAAAGATCGCAGCCTGCGGCAGCTCCTACGATGATGCGTTCGCCGTCTGTTTCGCGGACGATGCTGAGTCGGTAGGGAACTGCCGAAGGCTGCGATCTTTTGCTTTGTGCGCTATCCTCCGCGCCCTCAAATTTCACCTTCCACAGGATCCGCCCTCATGAAAGCCGCACTCGTTGAACTCATCAGCAAAATCAGCTCCGGCTGCATGGGCGAGGACGAGATCCTGAAAGTGGCCGATGAAGCCGCGCAAGCCTACGCCGATGCCGGTGCTTTTCTGACCGCCAACCCGGACATCAACTATGACGACACCTTCCCGATCCCGTTGGGTGAGTGGGTCGTCGTCGGCAGCCTGCCGGAAACCGTGCTGTTCCAGGCTGACACCTACGTTGACCTGTTCGCGCAGATCGTCGCCTCGTTCGGTCCGGGTGTGGATTTCAACCTCAAGCCCAAGCAACTGGCCAAGACCGAAGCGCTGGTCGCACTCAACCGCATCCAGGTGCAGATGAGCAGCATGAACAAGGAAAACGGCGGCTACACGCTGATGAACTTCAGCCAGTTGCTCGACGACGAACTGCAAATGGTGCTGGTCTTCGGCAACGACGTGCCACGGGTGCTAGAACTGTGCGCCGAAGTCGGCATCGCCGCCGCGCCATCGCTCGAAGCGTTGAAGATCGCCGTTCACGTCTGAGTGCAATAAAAGGGAACCCTGCGCGCGACCGTCTATCCTAAAAGTGCATGCCACTATTCTGGAGCGACACCATGGGTTCCACGTTCAACGGTCTGATTGGCCTGATCATCCTTGCCCTCGACATCTGGGCCATCATCAACGTGTTGAAAAGCGGCGCGACCACCGGGATGAAAATCGTCTGGGTGCTGCTGATCATCCTCCTGCCGGTACTGGGCCTGATCATCTGGGCAATCGCCGGACCACGCGGCAACGTGCGGATCTAGCCACAAACTTCGTGAGCATCCCAAAACCTGTGGGAGCTGGCTTGCCAGCGATAGGATCACTGCGGTGTCACTGATGAACCGAGTTGACCCTATCGCTGGCAAGCCAGCTCCCACAAGGATTGTGGTGGGCCGATGAAGTGAGGTTCGACCTGTCATCTTCGGCAACGTAGAATGCGCGCCTTTCCCGGGCAATCGTCCCCACGATTGACGCCCGCGCATTCATCGGAGCACTTGACCATGACCGTTACCCAAACCAGCGAGTACCTGGAAACCCTCTACGAAGGCTACGGCCAGCGTTTTCGCATGGAAAAACTGCTGCACGAAGTGCGCACCGAACACCAGCACCTGGTGATCTTCCAGAACCCGCGCATGGGCCGTGTCATGGCACTGGACGGCGTGATTCAGACCACCGAAGCCGACGAATTCATCTACCACGAAATGCTCACTCACGTGCCGATCCTCGCCCACGGCAGCGCCAAGCGCGTGTTGATCATCGGTGGCGGTGACGGCGGTATGCTGCGCGAAGTGACCAAGCACGCCGGTGTCGAGCACATCACCATGGTCGAGATCGACGGCACCGTGGTCGACATGTGCAAAGAGTTCCTGCCGAACCACTCCAGCGGCGCCTACGACGATCCACGTCTGAACCTGGTGATCGACGACGGCATGCGTTTCGTCGCCACTACCACGGAAAAATTTGACGTGATCATCTCCGACTCCACCGATCCGATCGGCCCGGGTGAAGTGCTGTTCTCGGAAAACTTCTATCAGGCCTGCCATCGTTGCCTGAACGAGGGCGGCATCCTCGTGACCCAGAACGGCACGCCGTTCATGCAGATCGACGAAGTGAAAACCACCGCCGGTCGCCTGAACAGCTTGTTCCCGGACTGGCACTTCTACCAGGCGGCCGTACCGACCTACATCGGTGGCTCGATGACTTTCGCCTGGGGCTCGACCAACCCGGCTTACCGCAAGCTGAGCCGTGAAACCCTGCAACAGCGCTTCATTGGCAGCGGTATCGTCACCCGCTACTACAACCCGGAAATCCACATCGGCGCGTTCGCCTTGCCGCAGTACGTGCTGCAGGCGATCAACAAGCCAAGCAACGACTGAATAATCGCTGCAAGTCTTTGTAGGAGTGAGCCTGCTCGCGATTACGGTTTGTCTACCAACATCAGCGTTGGATGAGAAATCGCTATCGCGAGCAGGCTCACTCCTACAGTAAATGTCGTTTTTTTCATCTTTGTCCGCTGTAATCCTTTTGAACCAACTTTCGGCGCATACAGTCGAGATAGGTGTAAGCCCATTTGCGGGTTTGATCGAGGAGGCACCGATGCAAAAGTGGAAAGTCACTTTCGTGGACGATCATGGTGAAATTGTCGATGAGGTGTTCGAGCGCGCGGAATGCCCCAGTGACGATGAGGCCGCTCGATTGATCAAGGCACGGCTTCTGCCCGTCGCCGCCGAACTGGACCTGAACGATCTGGAAGGGCGTACCGCCGATGCTGGCGTGAAAAGTCTGAAAACCCAGAACAGCATTGAGATCCGCAGCATCACTCCCATCTGACATTCTTCCTGTCACCTTTCACACCAGGCCTTGGCAGCAGCTCTAACTTGGGGCTACTCTGCAAGCGAGATCAGCGAACGGATCGCTAAGGTCTGGTCTTGTCAGCTACATGCTTGTTCCCGCGTGCAACCACGTTGCCGTAGTACTTTGGCCAAAGGCCCGGGGCGGGAATACGGAAAGTCTATCCATCTATGCGAGGGGGACGATTCATGAGCACAGCCTATCAAGAAGACATCAGCAGCAATGTTCTGCGCCGCATGAAAGAAGGCGGTTTCGATTTTTCCCGATTCCATCCCATCGAGTTCTACGCCATTTTCCCGGACGAGGAGCGGGCGCGCAGGGCGGCAGGCAAATTTCGCGGTGAATCCATCAATGCCCAGGTCAGCGTGCGTGATGACGGTGCGTGGGCGCTGGAATTAAGCAAAGTGATGTACGCGACGTATGACGATATTGGCGACTTTGAGCAGGGATTCTCTGCCGTGGTTGAACCTCTGGGCGGCATTATCGAAGGCTGGGGTGTGAAACAGGAGGTGCGCAACCGCCACCGTTTGAACTGATCTCTGGTTTCATTTGTTGAACAACGGCTGACCTTCGGGTTGGCCGTTGTCATTTCCGGCGTAAGCGAAATGCTCTGGCAAAACCCTGAAACAAGAAACCGAGGCAAAAAAAAGCCACCGGAGAGGGTGGCTAAAAGGGAAGACCGATAAGGAGAGGAAACCGGTCAGGGTTACAGCGGGGCGGGCTGCCGAGGCAACCCCAATCAGTTGAGCTGGGCGCTTCGTGACGTTGTAGTCGGCGAAGTTTTGCAGCGAATGCGCGGATTATCCGCAGGCAGCGCCGGGCAGTGAAATCAACTCTGACTATGCTGGTGATAGGCGATGCAGTGCGTCGCAATGAAGCGGGGGCAATCCGGTTGGGGCAATTGCCGCACAGGAATGGTGCGGTGCCTGCGGCGTGTATTTCCAACCGATTGAAATCAAAGCGTTTATGCCGATGGCACGGGCCTTGCGAAGGCCTGTATGTCCGGGTGACAAGGAGTACGGCATGATCCGCACCTATTTTGATGAGATGTACGATGCCGGCGGCCAGGTTCGCCCGCATTATCGGGAGTTCGCCCGCTGGCTGGCCGATACGCCAGACGAACTGCTGGCCCAGCGGCGACGCGAGGCCGATCTGCTGTTCCATCGCGCCGGCATCACGTTCACGCTCTATGGCGACGAGCAGGGCACTGAGCGCCTGATTCCTTTCGACACCATCCCGCGCAGCATCCCTGCCAGTGAGTGGCGGATCGTCGAGCGTGGCTGCATCCAGCGGGTCAAGGCGTTGAACATGTTCCTCGCCGACCTCTATCACGAGCAGCGCATTATCAAGGCCGGGATCATTCCCGCCGAACAGGTGCTGGCCAACGAGCAATACCAGTTGGCGATGCAAGGCCTGGATCTGCACCGCGATATCTATTCGCACATCTCCGGCGTCGATCTGGTGCGCGACGGCGACGGCACCTATTACGTGCTCGAAGACAACCTGCGTACGCCGAGCGGCGTCAGCTACATGCTCGAAGACCGCAAGATGATGATGCGCCTGTTCCCGGAGCTGTTCGCCGCCCAGCGCATCGCACCGATCGATCATTACCCGAACCTGTTGCTCGACACCCTTAAAAGCTCCAGCCCGATTGATGACCCAAGCGTGGTGGTGCTGACACCGGGGCGCTTCAACAGTGCATTCTTCGAGCACGCGTTTCTCGCGCGGGAAATGGGCGTTGAACTGGTCGAGGGTGCGGACCTGTTTGTGCGTGACGACAAGGTCTTCATGCGCACCACCGACGGCCCGAAAGCGGTGGACGTGATCTACCGCCGCCTCGACGACGCGTTCCTCGATCCGCTGGCGTTCAATCCCGACTCGATGCTCGGCGTGCCGGGGCTGCTGTCGTCCTATCGCTCTGGCAACGTGGTGCTGGCCAACGCCATCGGCACCGGTGTGGCGGACGACAAATCGGTATACCCGTTTGTCACCGACATGATCCGTTTCTACCTCGATGAAGAGCCGATCCTGAAGAACGTGCCGACCTGGCAGTGCCGCAACCCGTCTGAACTTTCCCATGTGCTGGCCAATCTTCCAGATCTGGTGGTCAAGGAAACTCAGGGGTCCGGCGGGTACGGGATGTTGGTGGGGCCGGCATCGACGAAAGCGGAAATCGATGCCTTCCGCGAACGCATCAAGGCCAAGCCCCATGCGTACATCGCGCAACCGACGCTGTCGCTGTCGACCTGTCCGACCTTTGTCGAAAACGGCATTGCGCCGCGCCATATCGACTTGCGCCCGTTTGTCTTGTCCGGGCGCGAAACCCGCGTGGTGCCCGGTGGTTTGACCCGTGTGGCACTGCGTGAAGGCTCCCTGGTGGTGAATTCCTCCCAGGGCGGCGGTACCAAGGACACCTGGGTGGTCGAGGATTGAAGGAAGCTTGCCATGTTAAGTAGAACTGCCTCGGATCTGTATTGGATGTCGCGTTACCTGGAGCGGGCGGAAAACCTCGCACGGATGCTCGACATCAGTTATTCGCTGTCGCTGATGCCGCAGGACGGTCGCGGTGATGGTCTGCACGAATTGGCCATGCCGCTGCTGATTACCGGCACCCTCGACGATTACCTGGAGCGTCACGGCGCGTTGCATGCCGAACGGCTGCTGCACTTCTTCGCCCTCGATGCGGCCAATCCGGCGAGCATCTACAGTTGCCTCGGTGCGGCGCGAGCCAGTGCACACGCGGTTCGCGGACGCATCACGGCGGACATGTGGGAGAACATCAATGCGACGTGGCTGGAGATTCGCGGAATCGCCGAACAGGGTCTCAGTCGCTATGGCATGAGCCGTTTCTGCGAGTGGATCAAGGAACGTTCGCACCTGTTCCGTGGTGCGTCGTACGGCACAATCATGCGCAACGATGCGTTTCGTTTTATTCGTCTCGGGACGTTTATCGAGCGTGCGGACAACACCTTGCGACTGCTCGATGCCCGTTACGAAATGGCTGGCGATCAGGCCGAAGCGGTCAGCGACGGCACGGCCCACGCCTATTACCAGTGGAGTGCCTTGCTGCGTGCCTTGTCGTCATTCGAGGCCTACACCGAAATCTACCGCGATGCGCCGGGCGCCAGACATGTCGCCGAGTTGCTGCTGTTGCGTGCCGACGTACCGCGTTCACTGCGTGCCTGCACCGAAGAGATCGATCAGATCCTCGCGCAACTGCCCGGCGCCAATGGCCGTCCGGCTCAACGTCTGGCGGCAGAGATGGATGCGCGCCTGCGCTACACCGGCATCAACGAAATTCTCGAGGAAGGCCTGCACGCCTGGCTGACCGAATTCATCCCGCTGGTGCGCCAGTTGGGTAACGCCATTCACAGTTCCTACTTGGAGGCTGCATGAGACTTTCCATTAGCCACGAGACCACCTATCACTACGAAGATCAGGTGCGGGCGAGCATCCAGTACCTGCGACTGACCCCCCACGACAGCGAGCGTCAGCACGTGTTGAGCTGGCAACTCGATCTGCCGCGCCCGGTGCGCGCGCAGCTCGATCCGTTCGGCAATATTCTGCACGTGCTGACCATGGACGAGCCGCACGAAGCGATCATCATCGGCGCGCGCGGGCAGGTCGATATCGATGAGCTGCGCGAGGCGGAGCATGAGAGCCAGTCGGCGTTGCCGTTTCTGCGTTTTACCCGGTTGACCGAGGCGGACGAGGCCTTGCGCGCGTTTGCCGAAAAGTCCTGCAAGCAACGGCGCGATCGCACGGCGCTGATTGATTTGATGCACGGTTTGAATCAGCACATGACCTACACGCCCGGTTCGACCGAAGTAGACACCAGCGCGGCGGAAGCTTTCGCCGGGCGTGCCGGGGTTTGTCAGGATCACGCTCACGCATTTTTGGCCTGCGCGCGCAGTCTCGGGATTCCGTCGCGTTATGTGTCGGGGTATCTGTACAGCGAGGATTGCGAGCATCTGGCCAGCCATGCCTGGGCGGAAGCATGGCTGGATGACGCCTGGTACAGCTTTGACGTGACCAATGAGCTGGCGCGGCCGGAACGGCATTTGAAGCTGGCGGTGGGTCTGGATTATCTGGATGCCTGCCCGGTACGCGGCATGCGCCGTGGCGGTGGGTGTGAGCAGATGCATGCGAAGGTGTTCGTCTCGCCGACGCCGATCATCTCCGTCCAGCAACAGTAACGGGCTCACACAAAACCCTTGTAGGAGTGAGCCTGCTCGCGATAGCGGTCTGACAGTTGAATTATCAGTGTCTGACACTCCGCTATCGCGAGCAGGCTCATTCCTACAAGGAAATGTGCTCAGGGCTTAACTTTGCGTCCGGCCATGTGCTGGAGATACCCCACAAGCATTTCCAAATCCCCCTCCGGCAAAACCTCTACCGAAAACCCCGGCATCTTCGCCTGCGGCCACTGCCGCAGACTCTGCGGATCGCGAATGTAACGCTTCAAGAAATCCACGCCGAAATACTCGGTCGGGTTATACGGAATGTTCAGGTCCGGCCCGAATTGCGCGTCCCCCGCGCCGTTTAACCGGTGACACGCCAGACAGTTCTTCTGAAACAGCGCAAACCCCAGATTCACCGGGTCATTCGCCTTCAACGCAGGATCCGGTAGCAGGGCCGGGAAGCGTTCGGCCACGGGTGCCATGCGCTTGATGCTCGCGACCTGGAATGGCCATTGCTCCGGGCTGATATTGCCGGCCTGCGGATCGGTCCAGACCAGATAGAACGGCCCGGCGCTGTGCTTGCCCTCAGACAGCGCTGGCCAGGGCTGAGCCGGATCCTCAATGGCCAGCCAGGCCCGTGCGCCTTTTGAATTGAGCAGCGGCGCTGCAGCCAACTCGGCGGCAAAGCCGTCCAGTGCCACCGCTTGCAGGTGATCTTGCGGTTTGATCCCGGTCAGCAGCGCAGCCACGGGCACGGCGCGATAGGTCATGTCCTTCTTGTAGGACACATCGTTTTTGATGGTGAGGGTTTGTACCTGAGGATGCTTGAGCAATGCCTCTGTCTGCCAGGTGCGGCTGCTTGCGCCCAGTTGCAGATCCAACTGTGCGGCAGACAAGGGCATGCTCAGCAGCATGGCCCCGAACACAATAAGCGCTTTCAAATGGTCGCCGTCCATGTCGTGGGAGTGCGCCAAGGTTGGCACAGCCACGCTGGCCCGGGTAGCGGGCCAGTCACATTTTCAGTGGCGATAAACAGCACCTGCCGCTCGATTCAGCCGATGACCTTGGTCAGATTCGGCAAAATCAACAACAGCGTCGTGGCGAAAAGAATGAGTCCTGCTTGACGAACTTTCGGTTGCTTGAACATGGCTTGACCGCCTTTATTGTTATTTCCTGATGCTTGCCTGCATATCCATGACGGCAAGCGCTGCACTTCCTGTTGAAGAACGTCTGCCTCGGCAAAACCCGACGACCCTGACGTACATGTTCTACATTAGGGGCCACGTCACGCTTGGCTTAGATCCATTTCATATGGAGCGCTTGCCATGTGCGATAAAAAAGGCATGAGGCTTATTGCCAGCTTCTTTGCCGCCCGCTGGCTAGACAACTCGCCGACCTGAACCGGTTCACCTGACAGTTAATGACCGTCCGTCTGAGCGTGTGGGTCAAGCGCATTGAGCACTGTGGTCATTGAATCCATTGCCGCTCGGGCCAAGAGTGGGGACACAAGCAATCACTCCCCGCACAGGTTCGAGGACGTCATGACCCAAGCTTTGATATTCGATGCGTTACGCACGCCCCGTGGCAGAGGCAAGGCCGATGGCGCCTTGCACAGCGTCAAACCGGTGAATCTGGTTGCCGGTCTGCTGACCGCGCTGCAAGAACGCACCTCGCTCGATACCAGTCAGGTCGATGACGTGGTGCTCGGCTGCGTCACGCCGATTGGCGATCAAGGCTCGGACATTGCCAAAACCGCTGTGCAAGTGGCCGATTGGGATGTCAGCGTTGCCGGTGTGCAGATCAACCGCTTTTGCGCCTCGGGCCTGGAAGCGGTCAACCTCGGCGCGATGAAAGTACGCTCGGGTTTCGAAGATCTGGTGGTGGTCGGCGGTGTCGAGTCGATGTCGCGGGTGCAGATGGGCAGCGACGGCGGCGCCTGGGCGCTCGATCCGCAGACTAATCTGCACAGTCATTTCACTCCGCAAGGCGTCGGTGCCGACCTGATCGCTACGCTTGAGGGTTTCAGTCGTCACGACGTCGATGCCTACGCGCTGCACTCGCAGCAGAAAGCCGCACGGGCGCGGGCTGACGGTTCGTTCAACAAGTCGTTGGTGTCGGTGCAGGATCAGAACGGCATCATCCTGCTCGACCACGATGAGTTCATCCGCGCTGAATCGACCCTTGAAGGCTTGGGCAAGCTCAAGCCGAGTTTTGAAATGATCGGCCAGATGGGTTTCGACGCCACGGCGTTGCGGGTCTACAGCCATGTCGAACGAATCAATCATGTACATACACCGGGCAACAGCTCCGGGATCGTCGACGGTGCTGCACTGATGCTGATCGGCTCCGAAGCCAAAGGCCGGGCGCTGGGGTTGCAACCCCGGGCGCGCATTGTCGCCACGGCGGTCACCAGCACTGATCCGACCATCATGCTCACCGGCCCGGCACCGGCGACGCGCAAGGCACTGGCCAAGGCCGGGTTGCGCGTTGAAGACATCGACCTGTTCGAGGTCAACGAGGCGTTTGCCTCGGTGGTGCTGAAGTTCATCAAGGACATGGCCGTCGACCCGGACAAGGTCAACGTCAACGGCGGCTCGATCGCCATGGGGCATCCGCTGGGCGCCACCGGTTGCGCGATCCTCGGAACGCTGCTCGATGAACTGGAAGCGCGGCGCCTGCGCTATGGCCTGGCGACGCTGTGCGTCGGTGGCGGCATGGGCATTGCCACCATCATCGAACGCCTCTGAGCCCCGAATTCAAGGAACCTTGTTATGAGCGAAGCCATCCGTTACGAAAAAGGCCAGGACGCCATCGTCGTGCTGACCATCGACATGCCGGGCCAGAGCGCCAATACCATGAACGCCGTGTACCGTGAGGCCATGGCCGCCTGCGTTGCACGCTTGGTGACTGAAAAAGACCAGATTGCCGGGGTCATCATCACCTCAGCGAAGAAAACCTTCTTTGCCGGCGGTGACCTCAACGAACTGATCAAGGTCGGCAAGCCTGAAGCCAAAGCCTTCTATGACATGGTGCTGACCCTCAAAGCGCAGTTGCGCACCCTGGAAACCCTCGGCAAACCGGTGGTTGCGGCGATCAACGGTGCGGCGCTGGGCGGTGGTTGGGAAATCTGCCTTGCCTGTCATCACCGCGTGGCTTTGGAGGATGCATCGGTGCAACTCGGTCTGCCGGAAGTGACCCTCGGCCTGTTGCCGGGCGGCGGCGGGGTGGTGCGCATGGTGCGCATGCTCGGCATCGAGAAAGCGCTGCCTTATTTGCTTGAAGGCAAGAAGGTGCGGCCGCAACAGGCATTGCAGGCGGGGCTGATCGATGAACTCGCAGCGGATCGCGATGAGTTGCTGGCCAAAGCACGAGCCTGGATCGTGGCCAACCCGACAGCGGTGCAGCGATGGGACGTGAAGGGTTATCAGATTCCGGGCGGCACGCCGTCGAACCCGAAAGTCGCGCAGATGCTGGCAATTGCACCGTCGATTTTGCGCAGCAAGACTCAAGGGACGATGCCGGCGCCGGAAAAGATCCTCTGCGCGGCGGTGGAGGGCGCTCAAGTCGATTTTGATACCGCGCACTTGATCGAAACCCGTTACTTCACCGAACTGACCACCGGGCAGATTTCGAAAAACCTGATCGGCACGTTCTGGTTTCAACTCAATGAGATCAACGCCGGTGGTTCGCGGCCGCAGGGCTTTGCGCCTTACAAGACGCAGAAGCTCGGCGTGCTTGGCGCAGGAATGATGGGCGCGGGTATTGCGTTTGTCAGTGCTTCGGCGGGTATTGAAGTGGTGCTCAAGGACGTCAATCTGGCTGCTGCCGAAAAAGGCAAAGCACACTCTGCCGCGTTGCTGGACAAGAAAGTCTCTCGCGGACAGATGGATGCTTCAAAGCGTGATGAGGTGTTGGCGCGGATCAAGCCGTCCGAAAATGATGCCGACCTCGCGGGTTGCGATCTGATCATCGAAGCGGTGTTCGAAGACCGCGACCTCAAGGCCAGGGTCTCTGCTGCAGCCCAGCGAGTTGTTGGCGCCGAAGCGGTCATCGCCTCCAACACGTCGACGTTGCCGATCACCGGTCTGGCGGCTGCCGTACCGGATCAAAGCAAATTCATCGGCCTGCACTTCTTCAGTCCGGTGGAAAAAATGCCGCTGGTGGAAATCATCAAGGGCGCGCAGACCAGCGATGAAACCCTCGCGCGCGGTTTCGATTTCGTTGTGCAAATCAAGAAAACCCCGATCGTCGTCAACGACAGTCGCGGCTTCTTCACTTCGCGGGTGTTCGGCACCTTCACCAACGAAGGTATTGCCATGGTCGGCGAGGGCGTGAGTGCGCCGATGATCGAGACCGAAGCGCGCAAAGCCGGGATGCCGGTCGGACCTCTGGCGATCTCTGACGAAGTTTCCCTCAGCCTGATGAGCCATATCCGTCAGCAAACAGCCAAGGACCTACAGGCAGAAGGGAAACCGCTGATTGAGCACCCGGCCTTTGCCGTGATTGACTTGCTGCTCAACGAATACAAGCGTCCGGGCAAAGCGGCGGGTGGCGGTTTTTACGATTACCCAAGCGGTGCACAGAAACATTTGTGGCCCGAACTGAAGACGCGATTCGAGAAAACCGACGGGCAGATTTCGCCCAAGGATGTGCGTGATCGGCTGCTATTTGTACAAGCCATTGAAACCGTGCGCTGTGTGGAAGAGGGCGTGCTGACCTCGACAGCGGATGCCAACGTCGGCTCGATTTTCGGTATCGGGTTTGCGCCGTGGACCGGCGGTGCGTTGCAGTTCATCAACCAATACGGGGTGAAAGATTTCGTCGCTCGCGCGCAGTATCTGGCTGAGCAATATGGCGAGCGTTTTGCGCCGCCCGCGCTGCTGCTGGATAAAGCAGCGAAAGGTGAAATGTTCTAACGGCAACGAGCATTCCAGGGCTTGCCTTGCCAAGGTGTTTCAGGGCAGGCTCTGGGGTGTTCATTATTCCCATCACGTGTCAGGTATTTTTTATGTCGCTACGCATCTGCATTCTGGAAACCGACATCCTGCGTCCGGAACTGGTCGATCAATATCAGGGTTACGGGCAGATGTTTCAGCGCCTGTTCTCGCAGCAACCGATTGCCGCCGAGTTCACCGTCTACAACGTGATGCAGGGCCAATACCCGAGCGACGACCAGACGTTCGACGCGTATCTGGTCACCGGCAGCAAGGCCGATTCGTTCGGCACTGATCCGTGGATTCAGACCCTCAAGCAATACCTGCTGACGCGTTACGAGCGCGGCGACAAACTGCTCGGCGTGTGCTTCGGCCATCAACTGCTGGCGCTGCTGCTCGGCGGCAAGAGTGAGCGCGCCACGCAAGGTTGGGGTGTCGGCACCCATAACTACAAACTCGCGGCCAAGGCGCCGTGGATGAGCCCGGTGCGTGAGGAACTGACACTGCTGATCAGTCACCAGGATCAGGTCACAGCGCTGCCGGAAAACGCCACGGTGATTGCTTCCAGCGATTTTTGCCCGTTTGCGGCTTACCACATCAACGATCAGGTGTTGTGCTTCCAGGGCCACCCGGAATTCATCCACGATTACTCGCGTGCGCTGCTGGATCTGCGTCAGGAAGCGTTGGGTTCGCAGATCTACAGCAAAGGCGTAGCCAGTCTGGAGCAGGAACACCATGGCGCTACGGTTGCGGAATGGATGATGCGGTTTGTCGCGCACAAGCCAGAAACTGTCTAAGGCCAAAAGCTTCGCGAGCAGGCTCGCTCCCACATCAGATTTTCGGTGCGCCACCGATCAATGCGGGAGCGAGCCTGCTCGCGAATGTTCCAGACAACTCGGTCCGCTCTACAACCACCCGGACTTCTTGAAGCTCGCCCACAAACTCACGCATCCCACCGTAATAAACCCCAGCACACCGAAGTAGCCATAGTGCCAACTCAGTTCCGGCATGTTCTGGAAGTTCATCCCGTAAATCCCCGCCACTGCCGTCGGAAACGCCAGAATCGCCGCCCAGGCAGCAAACTTGCGCTGCACCACGCTTTGCCTTGAAGCCTCGAGCAACACACCGATCTCGATGGTCTGGCTAGCGATATCGGCCAGTGTGCTCAGGTCTTCCATCTGCCGGGTTACGTGGATCTGCACATCGCGGAAGTACGGGCGCATGTTCTTGTCGATAAACGGGAAGCTCAGCTTCTGCAGTTCCTCGCCAATTTCGACCATCGGCGCCGCGTACCGGCGCAGGCGCACGACATCGCGGCGCAAGCCATGCAGCTTCTGGATGTCACGCTCGTTCAACGCGCTACACAACACGTTGCGTTCCAGTTCATCGATTTCGGCATGAATGGCTTCGCCCACCGGTTGGTAGTTCTCGATGACGAAATCGAGCAGCGCATACAGTACGAAATCTTCCCCGTGTTCCAGCAAGAGCGGGCGTGCCTCACAACGTTGGCGGACATGGGCGTAGGACGCCGAGTGACCGTTACGTGCCGTGATGATGTAGCCCTTGCCGGCAAAGATGTGCGTTTCGATGAACTGCAGAACGCCGTGTTCGCGGATGGGCGAGTAGGTGACGATAAACAAAGCGTCGCCAAAGGTTTCCAGCTTCGGCCGACTGTGTTTTTCCAGGGCGTCTTCAATGGCCAGTTCGTGCAGGTTGAACTGACGTTGCAGATTGGACAGCTCCTGAGCGTCCGGCTCTTCCAGACCGATCCAGACAAAGTGACCGGTTTTCGCGGCCCAGGCGGCGCCTTCGTCGAGGGTAATATTGGTGACTTTCTTGCCTGCGCTGTATACCGCAGCAGCAACAACTCGACCCATGGTGGTGATTCACTTCTTCTTGGCAGGTGGCAGGGAATACAAGGCTTCAGCTTAGCCGTGTCGCTGCTTGAGAGTCAGTGAAATCTGTACAGTTCACCGGGCAAAAGAAAACCCGCACAGGGCGGGTTGTCTTCTTAGGCGGCTTGCAGTTGCCGGTCCATCGATTCAATGCACTCGCGCATCTGCTCGCGGCACTGATGGATGAGCATGGGCATGTCATCCATGGTCAATCCGACTGTAGGAATCGCCGGCAGCGAGCGTATGAGGATTTTCCCGCTGCGCCAGCGATTCAGGCGCATGTGCTTGATGTAGCTGCTGACGCAAACCGGAACGATCGGCACACCGGCGGCAATCGCCATCTGGAACGCGCCTTTTTTGAAGGGCAGCAATTCTTCGCCGAGATTGCGCGTGCCTTCCGGGAACACCCAGATCGAGGTGTCTTCGTTCTGCAAGGTATTGGTAGTGGTGAGCATCGACTGGCGCGCCTTGTGCGCATTGCCACGGTCGATCAACACATTGCCGGCCAACCAGAACAATTGCCCGAACAACGGAACCCACTTGAGGCTCTTCTTGCCAATGCACACGGTACGACGCGGCACTACGTTGCCGAACACGAACAAGTCATAGTTGGACTGATGGTTGGCGATGATCACGCAGCTGTCAGGTTTGTTCATCAATCCACTGACATCGGACTTCACCCGTAAACGCAAAATACACATTGCCGGCAGCGCGTAGAGGCGGGCGCACAGTCGGCTGTTGTCCGGATTGAACGGGCGGCAGATCCCGAGAATCACTCCGAGCACGCCGGCCAGAATAAAGTGCAGGCCCATCAATAACATACGAAACACGAACAGCATTTTCAGGCCCCACCGGGACAAAAGGTGGCGCAGTGTACGGATGTGCACTGTTTTCGGCAATTGCCACTATAGAGTCCGGAGATAGCCGATGTTTAAGCGCATGTTTCCGAATGGAGGGTCAGACCTGTCCTAGAGCGGCCGCAGACTTTTAAACCAGGCGCGCAAGAAAAAGCCCGACACGACGGTCGGGCTTTTCTTGAAGAGATAAACGGGTGGTTAACCCAGGTGTTCCTGATCCTGGATGATCGCGTTATCCAGGGTTTCCAGCAGCGCCTTGCGTACTTTCAACTTGGTATTCTTGTGCGCGAGCATGTTGATCTTCTTCAACTGACGCGCAGCGGCGAGGGCGGCAGCTTGCAGCTCCTCGGCGGCAACCACCTTGTCGAGGAAACCGGCATCTACAGCGCTTTGCGGATCGAACATCTCGCCGTTGATCACCGAGCGGTGGAACGCCGAGCGACGCAGACGATCACGCGCCAGTTCGATACCGGCGTGGTGCATGGTCATACCGATCTGCACTTCGTTCAGACCGATGCTGAACGGTCCGTCGACACCGATACGGTAATCGGCAGACAACAGAATGAAAGCGCCCTTTGCCACGGCATGACCTGGGCAAGCGACGATCACCGGAAACGGGTGGGAGAGCAGGCGACGCGCCAACGTCGACCCCGCAGTTACCAGTGCCACCGCCTCTTTAGGGCCGGCAGTCATCACTTTCAGGTCATAGCCGCCGGACAGAATCCCCGGCTGACCGGTAATGATCACGATGGCACGATCAGTTACCGCCTGATCCAGCACCGCGTTGAATGCCGCAATCACGTCCGGAGAAATGGCATTGACCTTGCCGTTGCTCAAAGTCAGGGTCGCGATACCGTCTTCGAGGTGGTAGGAAATCAACTCACTCATGACGCTATTCCTTGTAAGAAAGATGGGCAGACGTTACCCACCGCCGCAGGCCAGGTAAAGCGCCGTGACTGACCCGCCAGTCACCGTTTCCCGGCCCGTCCAGCGTGGCGAGGCGTTCTGCTTCTATATAGAAGGGCCGCGCCCACCGAAGATTGGCCGGTTTGCCATGGGCTGCCAGCGGGCAAAACGACTTTTTCTCTTAACCGCATGAAAATTCTGAAAAAAAGTTTGCCATCGCAAAAGCTTTCGACTACATTAGCGCGCCTCGACAGACAGAACATGTTTGAAGAGATACGGTGAAGTGTCCGAGTGGCTTAAGGAGCACGCCTGGAAAGTGTGTATACAGGAAACTGTATCGAGAGTTCGAATCTCTCCTTCACCGCCACATTCAGTAAACGCAAACCCCTGATTTTCCTAGAGAAATTCGGGGGTTTGTGGTTTTTGGTGTCTGAAAAAAGGCCATATGGGACTGAGATGGGACTGGTGCGCTATTTTGGTGCGAAAGTAGAGCCGCCGAATGGTGGCTGATCGTCGCCAGCGATACGATGAGCTAGCCTTTTGCGAACCGAACTCCAAGGACGACTTTCATGCCATCTGATTCTGATTCCAACGTTGCCGCGGCAGATGCTCTGACATTGCTTCTACATAACCAGCATGCCCTGGCGGCGGCGATCGAGGAGGTCACCAAATGGCTTTCAGAAAATGGTGTAGGGGACGTTGCCGATAACGCGCTCGTGGCCATCGAAACCCTCGACACAAATGCCAAAGCGATCACTGAAGCAATTACCCGACTACGGCAGTCTTAGGGGCTTGCGCCATTACGCACCATGAAGGGTTGGCACAACATGGAAGGCATATCCGGTTCGACCGTTTTATTGATCTGGAAACATCCATCGAGTAACTTCTCGCCCTTCACGAAAGGCAGAAAACGGCCAAAAGCAGTCGCCCGGGATTGCCGTCTTTCGACCGATAGCAGTCCTCGCCGGAATCGGCTTCGATGTCTAGTACAAGGACACACTAAATGAGCTTGCTGACCACTTTTGGGCCTCTCGAAGATATTCCCCTAGACAACATCGAGAAGCTAAAGGAAATACTCATCCGGTCTGACAAGAGCAGAATGCTTGAAGGATTGGTCATTGAGGCTGTGTTCAATGAGTACCTCGGCAAGCTGGTTGCTCAAGGAATCGATATTTTACCGGTTTCTCTCGTAAGGACTCTGACGGTAAAGGAAAATCAACAACAGAAATACGTAAACTCTTGGTGGGTGTGGGACCACTCCGAGACCGGTCAAGCAGCAGCGGATCTGCGCCATCGTCTTGCCCCTTCGTCCGGTCGGATTGAGTTCCTGTTTGATTGCTACTACGACGAGATGAGACGTGATTTCTTCATTAAGAAATGGGGAGAGCAAACCAACATCCCTATTCAGTCTTTCATGATGAAAAAGCGAAAGCAGTCGTCTCCCCAGTTCAGTACTCCAGCGGATTCGGTGATTGACGAGAATCGATCTCAGCAGGCCTTCTGGGCCGGTCTTTCCAGCCACTATAGCGATGATCTCTTTAAGCAGGTCGTCCTTCATCGGCTGTTTAAAAACTGTGCGATACAACCTTTTTTCGAAGGTGTCTGGGATATTGACAGCTTGGCGCGATGGCCAGACAACTCTCTCATGCAGTTAGAGGTGAAGCACAAGTACCCACGTATTGAGAAAACCTCCGAGAAACTCTTTTTTGGCATTAACATTGGTCAGTTGCAAGTAATGCAGGATTTGGCACGTCGAGGAATCAAGACGCTGCACATGATAATGGTGAAGCCTATCTGGGACAAAAATCTTGGGACGGGCTATCTCCTAAACAGCATTGGAAACCGGAAGAACGTATTGCTGTTGGCAAAGTTATTAGATGAAGGTACGTTGCGCGAGATTCGATCCAGGCCGTCATGGAAGACGGGAGAAGAGCAGTCCTTCACCGGCAAGAATGAACAGAAGGTCCGCTACGTTGGCGCGTCTGAGTTTCAACTCCTTGGCACGCTTGATGATCCAGTTGACGCTGTGGCAAGAAACATCGCCCTTGCCGCCACAGGCGCCCTCAACCAGCCTGTCACTGATGAGCTTTTGCGTGATAACCAGATTCAGCGGTAAAAATAGCGGAGACAGATCACGATACTGATGCTGGTGAGGGAATCCTAGGAGGAATCTGATGGCAGCAAGTGACTGCTTCTGGCCGTTTGCTGCCAGTTACGACAGGCAGCAATAGGCGAGAAGCGGACTTCACTCAAGAATAGGCCCGATGGAATGGAGCTAGCCGGCGTGTCGGACCCAACGGACTTTAGTTCCTGTCGATCCATCTAATCGCTGTATAAGGTTTTTTTCCCGCATTCCAGAAAATACTGACGTCGCTTGCTCTGAGGATAGAATGCCTCCGAGATCACGCAGTTGAGCATTATTTATGGAGCCGTGATTATCAATGAAACCCAAGACCAACTCCTCAACAGGTTTGTTCGCCTTGTAATATAGGGTAACTACAACATAGTTGCCAGACTCTTGAACTACTGGATTTACCAATCCCCATCCGTTCATTTTCTGAAAAGCAGTATTCATCCCCTCGCCCAAATCTTTGTTCGGCATACTGCCATACTTTGAAAGTAGGCGAACGATTTTGGGATTCCTAGAAGATCGATTATCAAGGATGTTCTCAACGGTCACCAATCCAGGTAACCGGCCGGGACTTTTAAATTCAACTCTATTGTTGAAGACGCTTACTAGTACGTTGTCAGATATGGAATAATCTCGATGAATAACCGAGTTCACCAAAATCTCCCAAATTGTCTCGTCGGGGAACGATATTGGCTGATACCCATCTATTGTCCAAGCAAAGCACTTCTGCAGGAAACTCTTGATGATTTCGAAAGATTGCAGTATTTGCTGGTGCAATGAGGCTTCAATACTAACGTTGTCTGAAGTCAAAGCATCTCGATCAATTTCATCCTCTTTAGTGTCATACCTAACAATTCTGATGGCGCATTGATGTGGCATCATCGATGAAGGGTTATCACCAAATAGGAGCACTGATGAGGCTTTGGGAACCCAAGACTCGTCATGAACTAGATGTTCTTGAAGTAGAAAATCCAATGGGTCTTTATTTGTTATCGGCAACTGATATAAGTAGTCTCCTAGTGCAGCGCTTTTTTCAATATCGTCTACTCTGGCAGTTATAACGTCCATATCTTCAGCCGAGACAGTGCCTTTAGCATGCGCCAGCTCCATTAGCTTAATGCTGCCTTTAACAGGAAGCGATTGCGCGCCTTTCCTTACGTAGACCGTTTTGTCCGCTGTTTCATGAACCTTAAGTCCTTTATTTACGCTAATTTTAAGAACGTATGCTCTAGACATGGATTTTCGTTTCAAGAACGTAAATCTAAAATCTACAGAAGGATTCAGAGATACTATTGACTCAATGTGTTGATTATAAGCTTCACGTGAGTCAGCTCCAACCCAGCGTTTAAGCGGGTCTGGGTCAACTTTCTCGTCAGCGATACCGATAAGAACATCACCACCATCTGAGTTAGCAAAGGCCACTACAATTTTCTGAATGCTTGCGGGTTTTACCTCGAAGGCTTTCCTGTCGAAAAAGTCACCCTCATCTTCCGTGCAATAAGAAAATGCCTCTACATCGTCGATTTCCCGCAGCATATAAACTCCATGTTTTTTTGATTTGGTTCTTTTAAGAAACTCAAACGTGAGTGACCTAAATGATATCAAAAAGACTTCTTTCTCGGAAAATCTTGATTACCACCAAAAGATTCAGGAGGTAGGATGGGTTGAAGCCTGTTCATTCATCCAGTATTTATTTGAGGTTTGATGCACAGATTGAAATGCTCATGACGAGGATGCTGGGTGCACCGAATGTTCATTTTTGTCAGATTCAGCCTTAAGGTAAGTGCCCGCTGTTGGCCGACACCGGTCGCTTGCCGATGTCCGCTTCTGGCCGATAGCGGCCTTTGAAGACTGATACGTGGAATTCCAGCCTATGTTCAATCGGCCCCCACACCTGGCTCAGGTGTGGGGGCCTTTTTTTGTGGCCGTGGAAGCCGGTCCCCCCAGGGCTGGTCTACCATTCCCTCGATATCTGGTTGATCCCTGGACGTGGGAGTACGCATGACTGATGCATTGGCGGCACTGAAACTGCCGAACGCAGTGGAGGTGCAAACCCTGAAACTGCTGCACCAAATCGAACTGGCGCACACGGCTGACGACCTGTTTCGCGCCAGTGATCGTGCCGAAGGGTTTGTGCTGGGCCTGGAGACGGTCAAGGTGCTGAAAGCGGCCAGTATCGAAGGTTTGTATAAGACCTTCGAGGCAGCGGCCACGGCGCGGCGTCAGGAACACGAGCAGTGATCGGCGAAGGTATTCACGAAGAGGTGTTGCGCGCCCTGGTCGAACAACACGCGGTGCGCGAATGCCTGGTGGCCAGGATCAACGGCGGCCCCGACTGGGGCCTGTCGATTCGCCTGGGTGGCAGCGGCGCACGCTGGGTGCCGGTGCGCTCGCGACGTGAGTCACTGCGCACCTGGGCCAGCTTGACCGCCGTGGGACGTTTTGCCGACAGCGTGGGCCTCAGCGGATTCAATGTAGAGCTGTAACCGGTGACAGCTTCAAGGCCATTTGCAACATCCCCACCACGTCGGGTCCGTCTTCATTGATCCACGTCCCATAGTGCTGACGGATCATGTTGCCGTTGGTATGGCCCATCTGTTCGGCGATCCAGTCGATCGACGCCACCCCCGTGGTCAGCAACTGGCTGGCGTAGGTGTGCCGGCACTGCCCGGGGCCGCGATAGCGAACGCCGGCGGCGAGCAAATGCGCCTTGAAGAAGCGATCGCGCACCACGAAGTCGTTGGCGTGCGGCAGGCCACTTTTGGTATTCAGGAACACAAAGTGCAGTTTGTGTTTCCGCACCGTCTTGTTATCCCGCTCGACCACCTCTATGGTTTCCGCCTTGCGGTGGCGCGTCAACGCATCGATCTGGCGCAGGGCGTCCCACGCCGGGGCCAGCAGGCGCACGCGACGTGTCGATCGGCGGGTTTTCGTCACGCGGTACGCGCCGCGCACCTTGGACCGGCGAAAGGTCACGGTGCCTTGCTCCAGGTCCACGTCCTCCCATGCCAGCGCAATGGTTTCCGATACCCGTGGCCCCGCCCAAATCATGAATTGAATCATCAGCAGCTCCTGCGTCCGATTGGTGGGTGTCTCAAGAATCTGCTTTATCTCCGCCCTGGTGAACGGGTCCGGCGCTTCCGGATCGGGTAATCGCACAAACAAACCCTCTGTCGGATCATGAGCCACCTTTTTGCGAGTGCGGTACAGCCGAAAGACTTGGCGCACGTTACTGATGACGTCCCGGATAGTCTTGTTCTTCAGGCGCTTCGACAGCGTGTCCTGCACCCACTCCTGCAAATCCAGATGATCGATCTGGTCGATCTGCACCTTGCCCCAGCGCGGTCGCACATGTACCTCGGCCTTATTGGCATATCCCCGATAAGACGTCGCAGCAACGCTGTTGCTTTTGATCTTCAGCCACAGGTCGAGGTAGTGACCGAAGGTGTTCTCGACCAAGGTGGCCGAATCAGGAAAGTGCCGGCTGTAATTGAAAGTGCCAGCCTTGATCTCGTATTCAATGATGTTGACCAAGTGCGCGGCCCGCTCCCGGTTGGCTGCGGTATTCCCGCCGGGTAAAAGCTCCCGGTACCGCTTGCCGTTGTAACGAAAATAGACCCGCACCGAATTGCCACGGGCCTCTACGCCATGTGCCATACACGTCCCTACACGATGAACTGAACCACTGATCAGCAGAGCAAAAGCAGAAAGGCCCAACATCGGGCCTTTCTGTGTTGCCGTAGGTTGGAGTGTTGCTGATCAGTCCTGACGAAGTAACCAGAACAATCCGGCGCTTTTTCTAGGTGGAGAAGGGATGCCGGACCGGGCTTCCTCAGCTCTGCGGAGTGTCGCAATTACTTGCCGTGCTTTGCTGCATTTGCGGTGGTTGCCGTGGGCGCGGGATTTGCCACATTGATCACAGACGCCGGTGAGGTCCAGATTCCAGGGAAACGATTTTCTTCTCTTCATCGTGTCCCCCCGATCACAGCCGAAACGATTGAAGCGTTAGGTGAGGCTGACTTTCGGATTCAGTCTGGGAGCTGCCGGCGTCCGGCGTTTCGCAAACAAACCGATGCCGAGGTCGATTGGCCAGGGTCAGGGCGCTTTCCAGAGAATGTGCGGTTCTCTCGCATAGCTCGTAGGCGTCCCCGCTAACCCATTGCTGGACAGGAATTACCTGGCAGTCGAGGCGGGATGCGTCGGTGCACAGGTATAAAAACAACAAAGCCGTTGCCTGCATGGTGCTTCTCCTTTGGGCGACCGAGAATTGCAGTTCCCAATCGCCCGTCATTCAAATCAGCGCGCGTAGCGCCGTGGCTTGTTCTTCTTCGCTTCTGCCCGTACCGCCATCAGCTCAGCCCACTCGGCAGACTTGCGCTGCTGTCGGATCCGACTACAGGCCTGATGCTTGCGGGTGGATCGGGCTTTGCCGCAGATGTCGCAGCAACTGGGGAGGTCAAGCCGATGGCTCGCCATGGGCGGGCGTGTGCGTGCCACAGAATTGGCTAAGGGTTGCATCAGGCGTCCCCCAGCAAAGCGCGGGTGAGGGCGTTGCGCTCGCTCTGGCGAGTCAGCTTGTTCAACGGCTGCACACTGGTGCGACCATTGCGAAGCTTGACGATCGCCGTTGCGCTGTCGAATTCAGCAATCTTCCCTTCGCGAACGCTGAAACTGACGCTGTGCCCGGTGCTGCGGGCAGCGACGAAAGTCACGTCGTCGCCGACTTTGAAGGCGTTCGTGGTAGCCTCTATGCCGCTGCCACTTGGGTTTTGTGCTTGCATGGTGCTTCTCCTTTGGGGTGGTCGGTGTCGAGGGGTTGCAGCCCCTCGGCACCAATTCTTTTCGGCATGAACTCGTTGTTCAGCCGGCGCGGCGAGCCAGGTGAATCGCCAAATCCTCCAGCTGCTCGCTCCCAGCGGCCTCCCTCTGCCACTGCAAAACCTCATCGATCTGTTTGCTCGAGCAGTCATCGACAAGCAGCGTCCGCTCACCGCGCTCTAGCCTGACTTCCATGATTCCGAGCAGGCCGTGATGTGAATACGCATCCGCATGAATGATCCCTGCCTGTTTGCCTTCAGCCAGTTGCTGGGCCTCGATCGATCTCAGCTTCGTCGTCTTGCCCGTGCCGGCGTCGCCGGTTATGACGTGTACTTGCATGGTGCCTCTCCTTTGGAATGTGCCCAGCGTTGCAGCGCTGGTTGCGGTTTACGCGCTCTGAAAAATCCAGCAGCGCACGGTGGTGGGTTTGTTGAACATCGCGTTGCCGGCGGCTTGTGAGGCGCGCACGGCGCTGTAAACGGCCTTGTTGGATTCCAGCCATTTGTGGCTGCGGCTGTTGATCAGCAGCCCGCGCAAGGTTTTGAGGTCGGCGAGGTTCTGCCGATGCTCGCTGGCCTTCTCGGCGAACTCGTTGAGGTTGATCGCGATAAGTTTCGGGTCGGTGCTGTGGTTGACCTGCGGGCCTTCGCCCAGGCTTTCGAGGTATTCGTAGACTTCCCAAAATTCGGCAACCAGCGGGTGGTCAGCACTGATCGCGGCTTGCCGCTCCAGCGCCATGACCATCAGTGCCTGGTGCGTCGTGGCGACGTGGTTGTCATCGAGCGGGCAGACCAGGCGCAGGCAATCGACCAAGGCCATCAACTGGCTGTGGTTCTTGATGATCCGTTCCACTCGGATTTCTTTGAGCCGGCGCAGTTGCTGTTCATGAACGAGCACGCGTTCGGCGAACTTGGCCATCACCTGGGCTTCGGCACGAACGGCCAGCAACAGGAAGTGACTCAGTTGCTCGACCGGGATCAGGTTCAGGTTGTCAGCGGCTGCGCGGCTCTCGGTGGTGACTTCCGGACGCGCAAAGTGGGATTTGATAATCCGGGTCAGGATCGCTTCGGACGCGCTGACATCGGCGTTCTGGCTGATCGCAATCGCGCCCCGGAATGGTGGTTCGTACGTCTCGTTGCCGCTGGTCTTCATGCCTTTGGTGCCGAGCGTGCCGCCGCCATAGAAGTCTTTCAGCTCGTCCCAGTCGAAGCCCTTGGCGTGTGCCTTGTCCGGTTCGTTGCGATCGCCTTCGATCAGCACGACCGGCATGTTGGAGACTTGGCCCATGGCGCGCTGCCGGCCGGCACGCGTAGATTTCGACGGGTCAAAACCTTCATGCTCGCGGCCGAGTAGTTTCCACAGGAAAGTCAGCAGTGTGGTCTTGCCGGCGCCGGCTTCACCGGTGACCTCAAGGAACGGAAAGGACTTGTACTGCGCGCGGATCTGCTCGGCGAACAGCGAGCCAAACCAAAACGCGAGGGCGACGATGCCCTTGGCGCCAAAGCACAGCCACAGCATCGGCAACCAGTCGGTGCGGTACTGCTTGCTGTCGCGCTGAATGTGCATGGCGATCGACTTCTGCAGTGTCTTCAGCCGCAGCTTGCCGAACTCGAAAAAGTCCTCCTTGTTCACCACGCTGACAATGCCGCCGCGTACCGCGAGGTCGCCAAAGACGTAGCAGCCGTGCAATTTGCTGTAGCCGATAAAGTCGATGGTCTCGACGGTCTTCAGGCCGAACAGCTGATCCTTCATGATCTTGTCGAGTTGCTGCCCGCTGCCGGTGAACACGGCGCCGGCGGCCATGCTGAGCAAGCGTTTCTTGAATTCGCTGGCGGCCGCGACCTGGCCACCGGTGAAGGTGTTCTTCACGCTGCCACTGTCGTGCGGGAAATCGACGCGGAAGTAGTACCAGGATTCGTCGGTGACTTCGTTGCGCTGGAAATACAGCGCTTGCGGGTAGCAGTTGGCGATTTCCACCACGCCGCCGCATTGGCGCAGGGCCTTGTCGCGCCGCTGTTTATCGTTCAGCAGCTGGTCTTCGTGCCGCTCGGAAGACTCCAGCGCCTGCATGGCTTTGTTGAATTTCTCCAGATCCATCTTGAACCAGTAGAGCCGGCTGTCAAAGCCGAAGTGAAACTCGTGGCGCTCGCGCCATTCGTACATCAGCACGCCTTTCTCTGACGCGCTTTCGGCGATCAGCAAGGCACCGTGGTAGCGAGCGGTGGCCAGATCCTTCTCGATCTGCTCGGCACGTTCGCTCTCGCCGTCGATGAAAGCCCAGCGCTGATGCAGATCGTTCCAATCGACCTTGCGGCTGTCCGACTGCGGGATCTGCGCTGCTTCGCACTCGTAGCCCAGGGCGCGAGCCTGACGCACCCAACGCTTGGTGTATTTGTGCGCGCCGGGTTCGTTGTCCAGTGCCCAAATAAGCTTGGGCAATTTACCGCCGCGCAGGCGTGCCAGCTCTTTCAGAGACTCTTCAGGGAAGAAGGCCGACGACATCGCCGACACCGCCGCAATGCCGTTATGCACCAGAGCGATGGCGTCGAAGATGCCCTCGACAATCCACAGCTCTTTGACGTCCAGCAGCTCGACACATGGCGGGCACCACCAATACCCACGTGGGCTATCGCCAGGCTTGAAGCGCGCTTTCATCTTGCCGAACCGGTGCGGCCGGTCGATCAGGCGTTCCCAGTAGCCACCTTTCTCCAACGCAAAACGCACCGTCGCGCTGCCGGCATTCAGCTCGCCGGAGAAATACGTTTCTTGCGTAAACCAGCCTTGAATCAGATCGAGGCGAAAGCCACGGGCAAACTCCAGATAGGCACGGGCGGTGGCGCTGGGGTGTTGCTCGCTCGCCGGAGCGCGCTTGCTCCAGTCTTCGAACAGGTCTTCGTAGATTTCTTTAACGTGCCAGGTCTGGCCACACTTGCCCCGGCCGCAACGGATCATCCATGGGTCATCGTGGAAGGCGTACAACTCCTTTTTCTTGCATGCCGGGCATTCGCCCTGGCGCATGTATTTGCCGGCTTTGTGTTTGAGTCCGTAGTCGGATTCAAGGCGTTGCAGAATGTCGGCGCGCAAATCGTGTTTCATGTTCATCGGGGCTTACTTCACTTCGCCGAGACTGTGTTTAAGGGCGCCAATCAGGCGTTTTTGCGCGGCCATCACCGGGAAGGCCGACAGCAGCGAGCCGTGCCGTAAACCCTCGGGGATCATGCGAAAGCGATCGTCATACCAGTACTCGTTGAACTGCATCGAGTACTGGGCGCGCAGTGCCTGGAGCAGGGCTTCGGCCTGTGCACGGGGCAGTTTCGCGGTGATGGCGATGTCGATTTCCATGATCCACCTCGGATTTCAGGCAAAGCTCACCCAAACCCACGGGAAGCGGGGCAGGGCGGGGTGTTTAAAAAGGGGTTACTGAGGGTGGTGCTTGTGCGCGGAACCGCGCTGGGCGAGCAGGCTTTGGGGCAGCAGCCTCGCCGGTACCGGGTAGCGCAGATCGGCACGGGTGTCGATCAAGTGCACGACCGTGCAACCGGGGCTGTTGCCCCAGTCCACGCCGATCCACTTACGCTGATTGATCACCTGCAGTTCGGTCCAGGCGTTGTGCACCAGTCGCTCCGCCATGAAGACAGGCACCTCCAGCGACGTGGCCAAGTGGCGAACGCAGTTTTCATAGAGCAGGTCCGAGTCCACCAGGTACTGCGCTTCGTGCCGTTGCAGGTAAGCGAACGCGGCACGTTGCATGCTGCTGCGGTAGTCGTGGGTCAACTGATCGTGATTCATTGCGCACACTCCATTTCCATTTGGTCGAGCAGGTCGGGTTGATCGTTGGCGGTCTTCATCGCGGCGCGGCGCAGGGCAATGTCGGCGATGGGCAAACGCACCGATGGGTTGGCCATGCCGCTAGGACTCATTTCGTGAGTCATTTCGAACTCGGCACGCACTGACCAGCCGCAGGCCTCGTTGGTGCATTGCAGATAGGCCACCCGCAGGAAAATGTGTGTGCCTTCGCTGGTGCGGATACGCATGCGACCGAGGCAGTGCGGGCAGACGAGTTTGTAGGTACTCATGGCCGATTCCTTCAGAGCGTTTCTGCCGCTTCGAGCGCGATATTCAACGGTGTGATCGCGTCGCCGATGGCGATCCTGATGTCACTGCCTGAGAGCGAATCGTTGGTGGTCGCGACGATTTCTTTTAAGGTGTTCAGCCGCTGCTGGGCACTGGCCAGCAGGTTAATCAAATGTGTTCTGTTTACTTCGGAGATGTAGGTCATGGCGACTCACTCAAAAAAGGATGTTGAAAGCTTGTTGCAGCGCTTGCAGGAGCGGAATGACGCACTGGTCGCAATCATGCAGGGCCGCGAAGTTCCTAAGCTGACTGCTTCGGGTGAGGTGCCTGGGCTGATCGTAAGCGCCGAAGACATTCGGTTTGCCGTCGACGACGTTGCAACAGCGTTGAAAGAGATCAAGGCACGGCTCGGCAAAGGCTGAGTACGTTGGCTCATGCTGAAACCCCGCGACCATGTAGCTGGATGGTCGCCAGCACTTCGGCGTAGCGGGCGGACATGTAGTGCACCAGAGCGTTGATGATTGCTTGGGCTTCGCAGGACTCAATGACACCGTCGTCGAGTGCTTTGGCAATGATCTGATCAACCATTCCGCGCTTGGCGGCGGCTTTGACTGACCGGTTGTACAGCTCGACGTTGTCCAGATCCGCCGACGCTGTCAGCGGGACGAACATGCCGCCGTATTTGGCTGCGATGTAATCCGGCAGGAAGGTCGTTCCTGCTACCTGTTCGAGACGATGAATGTGATCATCACTCAGCGGGCGACTACCGGCGTTTTCATAAGCTTGGTTGTCGAACTTTTTGAGTGGCATGCCGAGGTCTGCGGCAGCGTAAATTCGGCCACCTTCGTATGCGCCGATCACTGCGCTTACGACATCCTTTCGGCTTGCTAGAACTGGGCGTTTCATCTTCTGGTTTCTCCTTGGCTTCGCCGGCCCTACAGTTGATCAACAGCCTCAGATTCATTTGGCTTTGCATTGGGATCGACAAGGATTCCGGGCAGCACTTCTTTCCCTATCAATCGGGAAATGTCTCTCAGGATGCTGAACGACAGGCGTCCACGTGGCAGCGAGTCATGGCCGGCCCACCGTTGAACCACTTGAGTAACCGTGCGCGGTTCGTAGCCGTGGCTGATTGCGAACTGGCGGAAGTTGCTTCCGTTCTCAATCAGCCGCGCCTGGATCTGGCGCTTTTCCATGGCTTGGCTCATGGTTGATGTGTTCCTACTTGGTTAAGATGTACCTGTTTGTTCGCAGTATACGCACCCAAACGAGTGCGTCAACCGGATCATATGAAAAAATGAGTATAGCCACGCGCCTGCGCAGTGTTCTCGACCACAAAGGCTTGTCGATAAAGGAAGCCTCTGACCTTGTAGGAATTCCCTACAGGACGCTACAGAACTATCTTCTTGATGAGCGGGAACCCAATGCGAAAGCTATGGGTGCTATTCGTACCCATTTGGGTATAAGTGTGGATTGGTTGCTCACAGGCGAGGGATCTATGTTTCACGGTGTGTCGGTCGAGGGGGTAGGTCCTGAGTCGGCAAACATGCAAGAGAAGGCCATGCTTGAGCTGTTTCGCTCCCTGGGCGATGCGGGCAAGCGGGAGATACAAAGCGCTGCTGAGGAAAAGAAACGCTTAATGGATGTCGAGCAGCGCCTCAAGGATTTGACTGAAGCCCTTGCCGATTCTAAAAGGCCAGCATAGTCTGTACCCATTAGGCACGGATTAAATAAAACAGTTTGAGTTGTATCGTTGATTTTTGCATTTGTGGTGCGAACAAAAGGATGCAAGAAAAATTCCTGACTGTTCGTTTAGTTTTAAAATTTAAAATTAATCGATTATAAAAGAGTACTTATGGATATCCCTCTTATCTCCTCGATTTACGTTGAAAAGTTGTTTGGATTGTATTGTTACAGGTTGCCCGAAGCGGGAGCGCTAACCAACGCTTCAATTTTGTATGGAGATAATGGTGTTGGGAAAAGCACTATTCTACGCTTGGTTTTTCATTTGTTATCATCTGCGACTGATCGCGGACATCGTAATGCACTTTATAACGCACCTTTCGGAAGGATTGAGGTTCTTCTCGATAGTGGTGTTTTGTTAAGTGCGGCGAGAGAGGTTTCAGAGGAAGGAGAGTTTTATGAAGGGCTAAACAAAGGATTGGTTCTGACTATTCATAAAGATTCGCAGCTCTTGGGGGAATTTGTTTTTGATCCAGAAAAGCGTAATAGAGCGGAATATGTTAGTCGCGGCGATATAGGCCAGTCGGTGAGTCTCGAATCTATTAATGTTGAATGGGTTCATAATGTAAAAAGAAATTCCTTCTACAAGAAGGGTGGCGTTAGGCTAGGAGATTCAGATAACTACGTCCACAGCAAGCAGGCTTACATGGATGCATTGGCTACCCATGCTCCTACGATGTTCATACTAAATGCTGATCGACGATTGGACTGTGATGCGGTTTCGGATCCTAGCGATGAAGTAGAGCTTCGGCGAGTGATGAGATTCGAAGAGCCAAAGCGCATTAATGATCTGGTTGTACGCTCCCGAGAAATAGCATTGTCTCAGGCCTTGAACTCTGCGGCAAAGTGGGTTTCGGCAAAGACACTTCAAAGTGTTAATCTAGGTGCTGAAAATGTCCATACCGTATATGTTAATGTATTAAAGCATTTGGTTTCGACTTCTAATCCCAACTCTGAAGAGGCAGTTCCGAAGACTGAGGATTTGCTAAAATTGATTTCCGAGATCGAGACGAAGACTGCTGAGCTATCGGTTTACGGTTTGGCCGCTCCTCTATCGTTGTCAGAATTTAGAAAATCATTAAGTGCAAGGGCACGGCCTAAGAGAGTGTTGGCTGCTGGTTTACTTAAGCCCTATTTAGATAGTCTAAAGGGGCGAATTGAAGCAGTTATTCCTATTTATACCGTTCTTCACAGGTTTATTGGAATTGTTAATGATTTTTTAACCGATAAAGATATCGAGTATAAAGTTGGTAGTGGTTTTAGGATTATTAGTACCCATGGGGGGACGCCTTTAGATGCTGGAAATCTGTCGTCTGGAGAACAGCAGTTGCTGCTGTTGTTTTGTTATGTCCTGACTGGTAGGGATAAAGCCTGCGTCTTTATGATCGATGAGCCAGAAATTTCATTGAATATTAAGTGGCAGCGTAAACTGGTGAGGACGCTTTTGGAGGTGACGGAGGGGGCTAATATACAATTTGTTTTTGCGTCACATTCGATTGAGTTGTTAGCGCAGCATAAGGATCGAGTGGTTAAGGTGGTAAATAAAAATGGCCAATGAAACTCGTCGCAGCATAGAGGAATTATTGGCTAGATACGAACTTGAGCCCGAGTTAAGAGATATATATGTTGAGGGGCAGTACGATAAGGATATCTTTTCGGTGTGCTTAGGCGGAGTAGGTAATTTTTCTGAGGTTATCTATGATGTTGGTACTGTTAATGTCCCAAGTGAATTGCTTGCAGAATTTAATCTTACAAATGGAAATAAGCAGCGTGTAATTGCTTTGGCTAAAAAGCTGTCGGTGCTTGATTCAGAATGCGTATTTCGTTGTATAGTGGATAGGGACTTGGATCATTGGTTACAGGGGTTGGAAGATGTTCCAAGGCTCAAGTGGACGGAACATACATCAGTTGAGTTGTATTTTTTTACTAAAGAAATAATTTCACATATCCTGTTAACCGCTACACGCTCTAAGATCAAGGATATTGATCTTTATATGTCGTCCCTGACTGAGGTTTTGAGGATGATGTATGCAATGCGCTTGGTCGATAAAGAGCTTAACTGGGGGCTGGAGTGGCTGGAACCTGCCAAGCAGTTATCCGAATTGGCTGGAGCGGTTCAGTTTAACTCTGAGATATATGTCCGCAATCTCCTGGCAAGTAATAAAAAATCGAAAGAGTCTTCCTTGTTCAATGAGCGTCTTATCGTTTGGATGGAAAGGCTTAACGGTGACCCTCGAAGCTATATGCGTGGTCATGATTTAGTTTTTCTTTTAGCGTGGACGGTTAAAGAGTTCAATGGGGTGAAGGAATTTCAAAGTCAGGTGGCAATGGAGCGAGCTTTTGTGCTGGTTGCAGACAAGGCTCCGGATTTGTTAAGTCTCGTCAGATAGCTCAAAAACTCAGAATGGCTGAACCGTGCGGTGTAGTTCTCGCTTCACTGCACGCTTGGCTGTCTTCTCTGTCGAATACAACCACCGCAATCGCCTTGGCTTACTCTGATCTCCAGCAGTCACTGTCTTTTCTTTTCCGGTTTTCTGGTCGCGATAATACGCAATGATTCCTGTGAAATCCCCCTTGTTCTCTTCTGCCAAGTCTTCAACGGTATCTTCCGGCAACTTACTTTCCAGCTCCAAACTGACGGTGTAGCCATTGTCCGCACTGAGAGTGTGCTGAACATTCCCGCCGTACCAGATGATTTCGTCGATCTCAGGCTTTACACCTTCCAGCGTATAGGTCAGCTCAGGTATCAGATCCGGTCTGCCCATCGCCAGGGAATAGCTGAGCGTCGCGCTGCCACGTTGCAGTCGGTTGAACTCGGCCCGCGCGGCGCGCAGGGCAGACTGTCGGTCGCTGTAGGTGTGGCGCAGATCCTTGAGGTTTTCGCCGCCACCGGCGATGGCTTCTTGTTTCTTAGCGCTGTTCACATCGTAGAAGTAAGCGCGCACGCCGTCGTAGCTATCTCGGTCTGCTTGCAGGTAGCGGTGCTGGTCGCCGTCGGCGCGGGTAAGCGTGATGTGGGGCAGCTCGGCGCCGCTGGCGGTCTTGCCGCCGCCGGCCGGAAGGCACAGCAGGCAACCAGCTTTGACTGTGACCACGGCGTCGAACTCTTCGCCGACACGGCTGATCAGATTGGCGTCGGATTCGTTGGCCTGGTCCAGTTGAAGGATGGGCAAGCCGTCGAGGGCGCCGGCGATGGTTGCGGTCAGGCCGTTGCCCAGGGCGATATCGCCCAGCACGTCGCCGAGCGTGGTGTTGCTCCAGCTGCGTTCGCGCTTGGTCTTGAGGCCTTTACGCAGGTCGGCCGAGCGAGCGCGAATACTCAGCACGTCGGGCGCGCCGGAATGCTCGGTTTCATCAACGGTGTAGGTGCCCTTGTCGACCAACCCCGTATCACTCCAGCCCAGCCACAACCGAACCACCGCGCCCTTGGGCGGGATGGCGAGCAGTCCGTCGTGGTCGCTGAGGGTGATGCTCAGTTGATCGGCCTCAATACCGCGATTGTCGGTCAGGTCGAGGCTCATCAGGCGCGGGCTGATCAGTTGGGCGATGTCATTGCCGTCCACGGTGATACGGAACGCCGGCACCGGGTAGGCGGCCTCGCGCTTGTAGCGCTCGATGGTCTTGTCCAGAAAACCGGTGACGCGGGAGAGGGCGGCGTCGATCACAGCAGCGCCCTCATGATGCTGACGCCGGCGCTGGTACCGGCGCCGATCAGGTCGATACGATCGTCATCGATGCGCTTGAGGCTTAGGGTGAATTCGATGCGGCGTGGTGTACCGTCGCGGAAGAAGATTGTCTTGGTCTCGCTCAGACTTTCGATGATCCACAGCCCATAAATGCGGCCGCTGCCTTCGACCATGGGCCATGCCTTGCCGGTGTTGGCCATCAAGCGCAAGGCGTCGAGGCTGAGGGCGCTGCCGGCGAGTTCCGGCAGGATGATGCCGGGCAAGGTGATGGAGTCATCACCACGGCCGACGAACTGGCGAGCCGGCGCGGCGCCGACGCGGTTGCTGCTGGCGTGGCGCCATTCGGTTTGGCGTTGCAGTTCCTGGTAGGCGGCGGTGGAGAGGCTGAAAACGAACATGCCCAAGGCAAGCATCATGGCGGGTTACTCCAGGTCGGACAGTTTGCTGCGCTGGCGGGCGCTCTTTTCGCTGGAGACGCGGGCCAACTCGGCGCGCACGGCGCGGGCGATGGCGCGCTCATCCATGCCGGGCGTGGTGTGGATGTTGATTTCGTAGGTGTCGTGGCTGTCGTAGGCAGCGGCCGGTGCCGGACTGATAGGCGCGCGATTATCGATCGACACTGAAGAGGATGCGGCGGCGCCGGTCGGCAACTGCGGCAGCCCGATGGCGCCGAGCGGGCCAGCTACGGCGCCGAGCGCCCGTTGCCCGGCCGACACGACTTGTTTGCCCATGTCAGTGATGGCGCCCAGCGGGCCATCCTGGCCACCTTGCAGACCTTGGGTCAGCCCGGCCATGGTGAAGCCGCCGAGCGCGGTGAACACGCGGGACGGGCTGTGGATGCCGAGCTTTTCCTTGAACATGTTGATGGCCGAATCAGCGATAGAGCTGACGGCATTCGTGATCTGCCCCAACCCCGCGAGCAGTCCGTTGACCAGGCCGTTGACCAGCATGTTGCCGAACTCGGTAAAGCGGCTCGGCAGATCTACGCCGAGGTAGCTCAGTACGCCAGCGAAGGCCTGGTAGATCAGGCCGATGGGGCTGAAGTTGGCGAGCGTGTTGAGGATGCCGCCGATACCGCCACTGAAGCCGGCTTTGATCTCAGTCCAGGCGTTGCTGAAGTAGAGTTTCACCGCGTCCCAGTTGCTGTAGATCAGGTAAGCCGCACCGGCGAGCACGGCAACGACTGCACCGATGGCTAGCGCCACCGGGTTGGTGGCGAGGCCCCACAGTGCAATGCTAACCGTTCGCAGGGCGGTTACCAGTGCGCCGCTGAGTGTGCTGGCCAACGTGCGAAGGCCTTGGCCCAGCATGGGGAGGGAATTGCGGGCCAGACCGGTGATGGTGGGGGCGAGCTTTTGCATGATTCTCAGCGTGCCACCACCCTGCATGCCAAACATCGCCATGCCGTAACGAATAACGGCAAACGGGCCGAGCAGGCTGGCCATCCCGATGGCCAAGCCACCGAAAACGAACGACAAACCCGCGACCAGCGCCACGACTTTGACCAGGCCACCTGCAAGTTTCGGGTTTTCCCGCGCCCAGGCGCCGACGTTGTTGGCGACTTCACCGAGGGTGTTGATCAGCTCTTTCAAATCCGGGGCAACAGCCGCGCCGAACTCGGCCATCGCGTTGGTGAAGCTGCCTTCGGCGGCTTCCATGACGTTGGTCAAGGTGCTGAGTTGTTCATTGACGCGGGTACGCAAGTCGGCCTGGTTCTGGAGCTTCTGCTGCACCTCTTTGTAACCCGCCAGCCCCTTGTTCATCATGGTGTTCAGGGTGGTCATGGTTTCCGAGTCATCACCAAACAAGTCCTTGATGGTCTCGGTACGGTCTTCGTCGTTCAGCCCCTTGAGCTTTTCGACCTGGGCGAACAGGTTCTCCAGCCCGGCGAAGTTGCCTTCCTTGTTGGTGAAGCTGAATTGAATCTTCTGGCCCTTTAGCTGGCGGATCTTGTTGACGTCGTCGACCTTGTCCTTGTTCAAGCCCGCCTGAAAGATTTTGCGGAATGCGTTACCAGCGGCGCCGCCTTCCATGCCGGCCTGATCCATCATTATCAGCAGCGGGGCCAGTTCATTCGCGGCCTCGATCCCTGACTTCTTGATGGTGTCCATCACCGGAGCAATTTTGCTGAAGCCTTGGAGCATGTTGGTCGAGTCGACGCCCGAGTAGAAACCACGCTGTATGGTGTCCATCAACGCCATCATGTCCTTCTCGGAGGTGCGCGTGGCGTCCTGCATCTTGGCCGCGAACTCGGCGGCTTCGGCCACCGGCATTTTCAATTGCACGCCCAGATACGCGGCAGCTTCGCCGGTACCGCCGAGGATGCTTTGCGCGCTGAGACCTTGGCGCCGAAGCATGGTCATCATTTCTTGAAAATCAGCGGTGGTACCAGGCAAGCGGTCGCCGAGTTTGGTGGCGAGGTCGGTGATCTTCTGGAAGTCCTCGGCCACCTTGCCGGTGTTGTCCATCATCGACACTTTCAGCTGTGTGGCTGAGTCTTCGTTCGGTGCAAATGCGCCCACGGCTTTGGCCAGCGGGCGGCTGGCCGCGTAACCAACGCCCAACCCGGCCGCACCGTTGACCGCCATGTCACTCGCAAGGCTTTGCGTCTTCGCCAGTTTGGCGCGTTCGGCGGCCATGCGTTTTTGCTGGGCATTCAGCGCGACCAGCCGTTTCCCTTGTTCGCTGATCGTGGTGTTGGTGGCGCCGATCTGCTCGCGCAGTTGGCGTTCGTGGGTGCCGAGGTCTTTGGTGCTGATCCCTGCGCTGTACAGCTTCGAACGCAGGGTCTGCAACTGTTCGGACTGCTGCTGGTGCTGCTCCTTGAGCCGCTGAGCCTCACGCACGGCGGTGCGAAAATCCTTGGCCAGGGCCTTGGTCGGAACGCCTGTGGCGGCAAACTGCTGACTGAGCGCGCGCACTTTGTCGCGGGCTGAGGTGAGGGCGGTTTCGGTCTGCTCAGCGGCGGTGCGCTGGGTCCGCCAGGCGCTGACGTCTTTCTGCTGGGCGTTGAGTTTCTTGAGGCGGTCGCGCGCGTCCTTGAGTGCGCGCGCCGCGCCGATGCTGCCCTTGTCGATGGCCTTCAGGGGGCCGCTCGCCCGGTCAATCGCATTGAGCAGGACCTGAAGTTTTAGATCATTCGCCATCGGTGGAGCTCCGCACCTTGGCGCGCTCGCGCCAGTCCATCAGTTCTTGCAGGCAGAGCTGATCCATATCAGCCGGTGCCCAGTGAAAAACCACGGCCAGATCGGCCATGGCGTCCTCTACGCAACGAGGGAGGCGTCCGTCCTCACCGACTTCTGCAACAAAAAATGCGCGACCTTGTTGCCGCAGGCGAGCAGGTCGGCCGGGTCCATGCCGGCGGCTTCTGTGGCGGTGATGCTCGGCGAGGTGATGCGCGGCAGTACCTTGAGCAGGGCGGCGACATCGAGGTTCAGCAGATCCACCAGGTGCACACCGCGCAGCTCACCGGAACACGGCTTGCGCAGGGTGAGGCTGTCGATTTGATTCTTGCCGCGCAGGATCGCGGTATCGAGGATGACGGTATTGTCATCGACTGCCGGCAGGGCTTCGGTATTGGTTTCTTCGGTGTTCATGTGCTGCTCCAGGTAAGGGATTTAGGGAATGGTTCAAAGGCCGATGGCGGAACGCTGTTTCTCCAGCATGTCCACGCCGTTGACCTTCTCGATGAAGTTGAGCAAGTCGATCTCGATGATGTCTTCGTTGTCGACGATCAGCTTGTAGTAGCTGCACGTCGTGGTGATGCTGTGTTCGGTGTCTTCACCAGGTGCCGCGTCGCCCATCTCGATGGTTTCGTGACGGCCGCGCACGATGATTTCCACGGCGCTGATTTCGCCGGTGTCGTCCTGCTGGAACGAGCCGGCAAAGCGCAGCTGCACGCCGGACGCGTTGACGCTGCCAAATTGTCGAAGCGCGATCAGATCCAGCCCGCCGGTTTTCCATTCGAACTGGATGCCGTCGTCGGAGAAGCCGAGGTCTGCCTTGACCGGGCCGTTCATGCCGCCGCCGCGGTAGCTTTCCATCTTGCGACCGAGCGGCGGCGGGGTGACGCTTTTGGCAACGCCCTGGTAGGTGTTGCCGTCGTTAAACAGGTTCATGTTTTTGAGTTTGCGAGGCATGGCCATGGCGTTGGTCTCCGGGGTACGAACTCCCCCGCAGGGGAGCGCCGATTCAGGCGTTCACTTTGCTGGCGAACTGGATCAGGTAGCGGTCGGTGATGCGCTGGCGGAGGGTCAGGTCTTCCAGCGGCGGCACGGGCGTGTAGTCATAATCGAGGTAGAGCTTGCCGGCCTTGAGCGTGTCCTTGTCGTTGATGTCCTCTGGATACCAGCAGTCGCCGCCGATCAGGTAGCCGCTGCCGACCATTTCGCGAAACTTGGCTTTGATGCTCTCGATCATGTCGCGCACCAAGGACGGGTGCATTGGCTTATCCACGGCCCACATCTGCGCTTCGGCCATGGTGTCGGCCAGAATCTGCGCGGTGCGGGTGTAGTTCTCGAAGGCGAACAGCGGATCGTCGCTGCACGTGCGGCTGCCCCAGAAGCGGAAGCCGCCTTCGTTGATCAGGGTGGTGACTTCGTTGCCGTTGAGGTAATTGGCATCGGTGGCCGGGTTTTGTAGATCCCAGAACACGTCGGCGCTGATGCCCGTGACGCCGTTCACCGCGACGTTGGAAAGGGTTTTGTGCCAGCCCACTTCCTGATCGATCTTGGCGCGCAGGCCGAGTGCACGGGCAACGGCCGAGGCCTTCACGGTGGTGCTGGTGACGGTGTCCCAGTTCTGGAAGTCTGGCCAGATCACCATGACTTCCCGGGCGCCGAAGTTCTCGCGATAGGCGACGGCTTCTTCCTTGGTTTTGCAGTCCCAGGCACTGACGTAGGAGAAGGCGCGCAACTGCTGGGCAATGCTCGCCAGCGCCGTGGCCACGGGTTGGCTGTCTAGACCTGGCACGCCGAGGATGCGCGGCACCATGCCGACTTTGGCCTTGGCGGCGAGCAACGCTTTCATGCCGGTGTACTTGCCGTCGGCGGTGGTGGTACCGATCAACGCGCTGGCCGTTTCCGCCTCGGTGGCGCCTGCTTTGACGCGCACGACGATGGTGTAGGGCTTGGTCTGGTCAGCGATGGCTTGCAGGCTGGCGGCGAGGGTGCCGGTGGTACCGGCTTTGCCGACGGCGGTCTGCACATTGGTGAGCAGCACCGGCGTGTCGAGCGGGAAGACGGTAGCGTCGGCATCGTCGGCCGTGCAGACCATGCCGATGACGGCGGTGGGGATGGTGCGAATGGGGCGGGTGCCGTCGTTGAGTTCGAGCACCCGCACGCCGTGGAGATAATCGGCCATGGTTTTGCCTGCGCAGTAAATGGGATGACAGTGCACAGGCTGCCGCGCGCGCGCCGGATGGGCGAGCGTGCGGGCTTGTAGTAAGAGGAATTACAACGTGTCGAGTATTACTGAGTGTTCTCGGCAAGCCATTCAGGCTCGGTAGGTCGGTGCTCAATCAATGGAAACTGCGTGCCTTGTGGCCAGTCACGAAGCTGACGCCGGTATGCCTGCAACTCGGTGTACTGCTCTGCTGATAGAGTGGTGGAGTCGCCTTGCTCGACCTCATCGCGGTGACGTGATACCAGCGGATCGGTAAGTGTCAATTGCCCGTCGCGCCAAGCACGCTCGATTGATTCCAGCGCTTCGACATCCAGCGGCGGCGGATCTATCGCAACGGGATAACCGTCAGGATCAGGGATAATCAATTTCCCATCACTCTGCGCGGCTACAAGGCCTGCGTGAAGTTCATCTGTGATTTCCCTGGCACCGTTCGGAATGGTGCAGCCTGGACTTCCCATTTGCCCATGAATGTCCGAGTCAAAAAAACCACCCCGAGTATCATCGATACGACTGTAAAACTTGCCCATGTTCAATACCCGATAGCCATGTAGTCAAAGTAAAAGTTGGCGTTCGCTCCACGGGAAATAGTGGCGCCCGACTTGTCCCGTCCATTGTGTGAGTACGCAGATCCACCGGTTTGCCAGGGTGTCAGTACCAACGCGACACACGCATTGGGAAATGAAACAGGAAAAGTTAGTGGGATCGTTGCCGCATTCGACGCGTTAGAGACATTCCCCGCCTTAATGATCAGCCCCGGTAGCTGCTGATTCGCAGCACCAGTGCCCATCACCGCGGCAAATTCCGGCGCGTACTTCAGCGCCGCAACACCTTCCTCAAACACATAGTTTGTGTCGCCGCACGCAATCACGCCGTTTGATTGCATGGGAATGGTGACGCTGTTCAGGCTCCTTGCCAGCGCGACAATGATGTCCGCACCCTGTCGAGTCACCACGACATCACCGGTCCCGATATTCTGAATGTAAAACTTCGAGCCGCTAGGACTTGCGCTCAACAACGGCAGCGTGAGGGTTGCCGGTCCAGTCACGACAATGCGGCGACCAGCCAAAGTCGGAGACAGTGCAGCAGTCGGTGCATTGATGCTAGTTTGCCCACTGAAATTGCCCAGCGCCCGCTGCACAAATGCGGCATTGACCGCTAATAAGCTGGCGTCGAACTGGGCAGGCGTGGGTACGGTTGGTGTACCCAAAAATGCCGGAGAGTACAGTGCCGCGAGACCGTAGGTGACGTTTTGAAATGTCAGCGACGTGGTACCCAGAGCAATCGTCCCGTCAGTGATCAACTGCCAACGGCTGTCGGCCAAGGTCGCACCCTGTTCGACCGATACCAACAGCGCCGACGTTACTTCGGCACTGCTGTCCGCATCCGCTGCACGCACCCAACCTGCCTGTGCCGCCACCCAAATGCCGTTGTCCTTGGCGGAGGTTTGGTTTTTCACCAGCACCCTGTCACCTGCTGCCAACGCGACGCCGTCTATGGTCTGCAACCCTGTCAGCGCGATGTTGGCGGTGGTAGCCACCCGCACTGACTGTTTGTTATCGAGCTTGTATAGCTCTTCCAGAATTTTCGTATCGACGTATTCACGAGTTGCCAGTACCACTGACGGATCGATCTTCAACTGAATGTTCGACGTGCCGCTGGTGATGATGTGCATCCGCACGACCTGGTTACGGCCGGAACCTTGTGCGAGCAATGGCTTGTAGCTTGGCGCTACGTTGGCGACGGCCGAGAACACACCATCTTTGTCTTCGAGCGCCAGTTCGCGGATCCACCACCCGCCGACGTCAGGAGGAAGAACCAGTTCGGCGATAAGGACATTGTCGTCGGTCGGCGAAACACGCAGCTGATTGAGCTGGGCGCGGTACCGCTGATTGATCAGCTTGGTCTGCGCGGGGCTGGGTACCGGATCGGTGCCGTTGGCATCACCGATCAGCATGTAACGCGGCTCCCAAGGAATGCCGAGGGCGTCGCAGTTGGTTTTCTTGGCGGCGCCCAGCGTCGTCAGCATGCCGCCGAAAATAGAGTTCTGATCAATCATGGGGGTACACATCCAGTTCGTCGAGGGTGAAAAGACTCACGCCGCTGTAACTCCGGACGGATACGTCGATGTCCGGGTTGTTCCAGGGATACACGTCGATTTCGTCACCGTCGTAAACGGCGAACCCAACGAATGCGTCGAGCCGGGTTTCAAGAATGATGTCGAGGCCGGTGAGGTGGCGGGTGAGGGGTTTGGCGTCGTCGATCAGCCACACCAGCTCCTGATACATTGCCTCGGTGATGCCGGAGTCGAGGACGCCGATGCGCAGCGTGAAGGTGCCCGGTGTACCAGGCGGCACGGTCTGCCACCATTCCGCGACCTCGATCAGGTAGCCGAGCGGTTCAACGACGCGCCGAAGAGCGCTGATAGTGCCCTTGTGGGAGTGCACGTAGTACGCGGCACGGCAGGCGGCACGCTTGGCGGCTTCTGACCATTTGCTGTCCCAGCGATCGACCGAAAACGCCCAGGCCAGGTACGGCAGTAAGGGCAGGGGGCATAGGTCAGGGTTGTAGAGCGTGCGCAGTGGAATCGGCACGCGCTGGATTGCTGCCAATGCCTGTGCGGCTTGGCGTTCCAGTGGTGTCGAGTTGCCTGGTAGAAGTGGCTGGTAGGTCATCACTCAACCCCCAATGTCAGTTCTACGCTCGTGCAATACGGCGCCTGGTACTTGGTGGCGACGATGTCTTCCCAGTCTTCCAGCACTACTTTGCGCACGCCCTCGACGTGCAGCGCGGCATGCACGATGGACTCGGAAACCTCCAATGCTAGGCGCCGGCGCTGATGCACAAACTGGAGCAACTGGGCTTCGGCTGCTGCGAGGACCAATTCAGTTTCGGGACCGTTGCTCAGCGGGTAAATCTTGGCTTTGATCTGGTAATTGATGATCTCCGCACCCTGAACGGTCAGGCGATCCGCGACGGGGCGGCGGTCGTCGTCGCTGAGGTACGTTTTGACCTTGTCGAGCAGTGCCGGCGACGCGGTGCCGTCGCCCAGCACGGATTGCACGGTGACTACCGCTTCGGCCGGCGCGGGGCTTTCGGCGGTGGCATCAGCGACTTGGCCGTCAGCGGACCGGGCGTGAAAGATGTAGCTGTTGCGCGGGCCGGCGGTGCTGAGGCCTTCCCAGGCCATTTGTGCACGCTCGCGCAAGCTGTCGTCGCTTTCCATCAGCTTGGGGAGGGGCGGTACGGCTGTCGGGTTTGCAGCTTGAATGACCAGCCGCTTCACGTTGAAGTTGGCGGCAAGCTGTTCGAGGTCGGTGCCCTTGGCCAGGGCGAGCATATTGGCAACGGATGCTTCATTGACCCGCTGACGCCAGACAGTTTCGCGGTAGGCGTTTTCCTCGAGTAATTTGGTCAGCGGCTCCGATTCCATGTTGAGCCGGGCGGCAATCTCGGCTTGTTCCTCGGCGGGCCAGAGGCTGACGGCGTAGGCCTTTCGCTCGGCGAGAATCTGCTCGTAGTCGATCTGTTCGACGATCTGCGGCGCCGGCAGTTGACCGAGGTCGATAGCGACGAAAGTGTTCATACGCTACCCCCCAATTGCAGAGGCACGCTCAGGCTCAGCGGTTGGTTGTTGTCGACAATGGTGCCTTCAAATTCCAGCAACGCCTGGCCCTGAAGGTTCGCGCCGATGAACTGGATACGGCTGAGGCTGATACGGGTTTCCCAGCGCATCAGGGCCATGACGGTGGCGGCGTACACCTGCAATAGGGTGAAGTCGTTGAACGGCTGATCCACCAACTCGGGGAGTAGGCTGCCATATTCGCGGCGCATGACGCGGGTGCCTATACGAGTGGTCAGGATGTCGGCAATTGACTGGGCGATATGTTCGACCCGGCCGAGGGCCGCGCCGGTTTCTCGGTTCATCCCGGTTTCCCCGTTTTCGCGTTGCCTGGCATGACACCGCCGTGCAGGTGCTTAACCAGACTGATGCCGGCCGCGATGACATCTTCGGACACGGTGACCATACCGGTGACGTTCTGGTTGCCGGTCTGGGTGTAGTCGCCCTCGTGGGTGATCGGGCCGACGATGAGGATGCCGCCCGTGCTGGTCAGGTTGGTGGTACCGCCGTCGGCCAGCTTGGCGTTGAGGTGGTGGGCGACGCTGTCGTACTCGATGACGGTGCCGTCGCGGTAGGTGCAGCGGTGCAGGCCTTCGCGGTCGCCGTTGGCCGGGATGTTGTCGCTGAACAGGCCGGTCAGGACGATGCCGTTTCCGAGCTGGCCGGAGGGGCTGAAAAGGATGATCTGCTCGCCTTCGGTGGGTGGGTTCCATTCGCGGTCGGCGCCGGCTCGGGCGGCTACCCATGGGAGCCAGCCGGTGGTGAGTGATCCGGTTTTGACCTGCACACGCGGGGGCTTCATCTGGACGGCAGCGATGGTACCGAGGCGGATGAGGTTTTCGATCAGGCGGGCGAGGGTGGCTAAGTCGTTCATGCATGGATCATGATTGACACGCGCGTATGACACTCGTTGCGGAGCCTGTATAGGCGGGACCTACAAAGATTTTTATGACGTGATCATCTCGGATCACAATTCAGTAAACTACAGCTGATCGTCCGAGAAACTCGAAGCGTTTAAGCATAAGGAGATGGATATGGATAAAAGGTACCAAGTATTTGTAAGTTCTACCTATACGGACTTGAAGGAGGAAAGGCAGGCTGTAACTCAGACATTGATGGAAATGGATTGTATTCCAGCGGGTATGGAGTTATTTCCTGCCACTGATTCCGAACAGTGGGAGTTCATAAAGAAAATAATCGACGATTGTGATTATTATCTGTTAATTATTGGTGGTCGTTACGGTTCAATTAGTTCTGAGGGTGTTAGTTATACGGAAAAGGAATATGATTACGCTGTCGAGAAAGGCATAAAGATTGTTGCTCTTATTCACGGCAGTCCAAATAAGTTGTCCCTCGAAAAATCAGAGGGCACTGAGGAGGCAAGAGAGAAATTAGAGGAATTTCGAAATAAAGCGTCTACGGGAAGGCTTGTGAAATATTGGCAGGCAGGAAGTGAGCTGCCAGGGCTTGTCGCTTTGAGCCTCACAAAAACGATAAGGTTGTTTCCCGCAGTAGGTTGGGTAAGAGCAACTGAAGGTTCGAGCGAACAGCTCTTGAAGGAAATTAATCAGCTTCGAAAGGACAATTCCTCTCTTGTCGCACAGATAGCGAAAGTCAAATCGGTGAAGGAGGCTGTTTATAATGTCCCTGATTTGGCCGGTCTGGACGATTCATTCAAGTTGTCGGGGACTTGGTTCAATGGATCTAGAACGCTGGGGTGGGACGCCACGCTGAGCTGGAGGGAAATTTTCTTCTACGTTTCTCCTTATTTGGTTAAATATTATGAGCAGAGTGCTGTGAAAGAAGTTCTCCGCGCTGCCGTAGTTTCTCAGTTTGACCTGCCTTCACGATCCAATAAACTAGATGATCAAGCTTTTCAAACAATAGCCATTCAGCTTCAAGCACTGGGCTATGTGAAAGTCGACGTGATGAAAGCAAGTGACGACAAAACGTACTCTTTTTGGAAGCTTACCAGCGATGGGGAAAGAGCGATGGTTGAGTTGCGAGCGATCAAAAAGCAACCTACTGGGAAGGTCGACGAGAAAACTGACTAGCCGAGTAATAATTTAGGCGGAAAGTCAGCATTCTCTGACAAGTCACGGAAACATGAAGTGATGGAGCAAGCTGTCTCTTATCAAATCGAGATCCATCTCGGTAAAACCGAGTAATGCACGGGACTGATATGTCGTATCCGGTGCGGTTGGTTCCGCACGATCCTTAAGTCCGTGCTGGTGCACCTTGGCTATCCGGGCTACTCGCCCGGTGAAACCGACGCTGATAGCATTACTATCACCATGCATCTGTAGAAAGCTAGCCGTGCGCAATTTCTGAAACATCTTCACCTTCCGCTTCACCCGCCCTCGCTTCCCGCGCAGATTGCGCTGTTTACGCGGGGCATACCTGCTGCCGTCTGGGTTTTGCTGCGCAAGGATTCGCCGCTGCTGGCTGCGGCGTAATGCTCGACCAACGCTCCGAGCCAGTTTGTTGCGCGCCGCCGGTTCAAGCTGCCCAAGCAGCCCCGCCGCCCAATCCTCCAGCGTTTCCAGTCGATCGGTCATTTCGGCAGCACCCATTCGCTACCGGTACCCTGTGCACCAGGTATCCAGTTCGGATCAAGAAAGTCAGCAGCCCGTTGCGGCTCACCGGGATGGCGAATGGTGGTGTTGCCCTGTTCATCCTTGCCCACCACTACACGCTCCGTCAGCGGCAGGGTCAGGCTCATATCCACTTTGCTGTTGTCGAGAATGTCAGCCTCGAACTGAATGCCGTCTGCGGCCTTACTCAAGTTTTCCAGCAACTCGGACTGGTGGACGCTCAACCAACCGAGCAGCGGCAGCATGACGCTGTCAGGATGCCCTGCGAAGTCGGTGAGGATGACCTGCAAATCGAAGCTGTACTCAAAAGACATCGTCTGCGCGGCTGTACAGCGGATCTTGCCGTTGTCGATGAAGATCAACAGTCGGTCGGGGTTGTGCTTGAGTTCGCCCACGGTGGCGAGCAGATGCGCCTTCAGGCTGTCGGGCTTGTTCATGGTCGGGCCTGCTGGTGTTGGTAAACTATATCCACTTGGCTCGCACAGTCTGCCCAAGCGGCCTCGACGCGATCTTGATCGGTGAGCTGATCACCGTTACTGCGCGGGCTGGTCGCCGGCAGCGTGCACGGCACGACGGCCGGACAACCACTGACGATAAGCGTCGGCGCCGGTGAGGGCGGGGCGTTCGCGCAGCCGGCGAGCAGCATCAGGCAAAAGCTGGGCAGCCCAATTGCGTAGATCGACGTTTTCACGTTTCAGAGCCTCTATGGTGAGTTCGCGCTTTGCCAGGCCTTGGCGCAGCTGATCCTGTCGTGCGCGCAGGGTGGTCTGGGCGTTGCGTTCTTTTTGCAGTGTGTCGCGCAACGCGTTGGCGTTGGCGAGGTTGCGTTCGGCTTGTTCTTGAGCGCTGCTGGCATCTTTTTCGGCCAGTTGTGTGTCCTTGTTCGCGCCGCTGATGCGCAGCTCCTGGCTCCAGATCAGCAGCCCCAGCGCTGCAAGCAATGCAACGCCGAGCAGGGCCTGCCGCAACGTACTCACGCCCGGTACCAGCCAAGCTGATTCATGTCGCCGATGTCCATGTGTTGGATTGGGCCGCGAATGATGATGACTTTCCGCTGAGGATCTTGGATGCGAAGCGCGTCACGTAGCTGCACCATGTCTTGCTGATCGCTGTTTTCTGGCACGACCAGCAGATCACCGTCCTGCACATTCAGCCGTTGCACCTCGTCGAAGTCGATCATGCCGCCACCGCCTGCCCGCAACCGCAGTCGTCGTGCCGCTCGTAAGCGCGTTGGAGTTTGATGTCGTACAGGTTTCGCTGGTAATTCGGTCCGTTGTAGAGCTTGGCGAACTCGGCCCATTTGCGGCTCTTCAGCGCCTTGTGCAGCACCGGGTCGGTTTCGATGAAGCGGACGAACGCGTCGAACTGCTGCGATTCCCCCGTGCTCATCGCGGCGACGAAGTCCTGCACGCTGCTGTAGCCCAAGCGCTGCCAGTGAAAGCCCATGATTTGGAACGCGCCCCACGATGCGGATTCCAGCGCGGCGGTGTCGTCGATCAGGCGAGCGGTCGCCAGGCGCTGGTGTTCGACGCTACCGCCGGCATAGCCGCCGGATTTCGGATTGACGATGGCCGGGTTGGTTGTGGCCAACTGATCAGCGTGGCGTTTGAGCGCAGCCGGATCGTCGCCTTCGTGGCGAACCTTCGCCAGTTGGCGATACATGATGTGCCGTTCGAACAGGATCACCGGCTTGCCGTTGTCGAGGAAACCACTGCCCTTCGATTCGACTTCATTGACCGCGTAGACGCTGGCCAGCGGCACGCCGAGACGTTCGGCAGCGTTGACCAGGTCGGTGTTCTTCAGCAACTGCTGGCAGTCGGTGCCAGCGAGCGCGTCAAGTGTCTTGTTGCCGGCGACGCCATCGGCTACCAAACCAACCTTGAGTTGATAGGCGCGCACGGCGTTCTCCGTGGCATCGCCATAATCGCCATCGACGTCCAGTTTTGCGCCGTGTTGGTTGAGGGTCTTTTGCAGATTGCGCACCGCTTGCGAGCGGTCACCGTGGCGAAGTGTGGTCATAGTTGCTCTACCTTGCGGTTGAAAATCTTCTTGGCGGCCGCGCGCGTGCCCTCGACGCCGAGCAGTCCGATCACACCGCCGAAGAACGGCGCAGTAGTAGCCGGAATCCCCAACAACGACAGCCCATGACTGGCGGAAAGAGCGAGTGCGCCGCACAGGGGAGCCTCGATCACCATGCGGCGCACGGTGCCTCCGCCATAGATCACGCGAAGGCTTGCAATGACCACGGCCAGCAGGCCGGAGTAGATGGCGGGCCAGTTCTGTTCGAGCCAGGCGGCGAGCCAGGCCCAGGTATCGGGACGGTCAGGCATGCGTTTCATTCCATGATCCAGAGTGGTTGGGTTCAAGGGCGTGGTGCGGGCGGTTCAGTCCCATAGGTTCACCATCTGCCGTTGCGGGGCGGCGGCTTGCGCTTCGGGCATTTGCACCAGAAGGCCTTGCGGCAAGGTCGGGCCGTGATCGGCAAGGCCGGGGTTGGCTTCGAGTACCGCTTCGGTCACGCCGGCGGTGCGGCCGTAGTGACGCCAGCACAGGGCATCGACGGTGTCGTTTTGTTGGGCGCGGATGCTGACGGTCATCAGATCAGCTCCACGGTGGTACGGCCGAGGCCGAGGAAGTCGCGTACGGCCCAGCGCTGGTCGCGGCGCAGTTCGTCGATGCTCGGTGTCAGCTCTTCGGCGTTTTGGTTGCCGCTGTTGGTGCTGTCGTAGGAGCGGTAGCGCTCGCAGATCTCCGCGCCGGTCGCGGCATAGATCGCTCGTTGGTAGAGGTGGACGAGTTCAGACTTGTCCTCGATCTGCTCGGCCGGTACGTCCGCAAGAGTGTCGTAGCCTTCGGCCTGCTTGGCGCGGCGCCATGCGGCGAACTCGCGGTTCACGCTGATGGCGGCGGCGATGGTCGCGGTTTCCAGACGGATCGGCGTGACGCTGGAGTCGATGCGCAAAGTGCCGCGCACGTCGTCGAGGTCGATCGATGGCCAGAAGGGGTCGGTGTTGATGTGGCCGCTGGGGGCCGGAGTAGTGCTGCCGCCCGCTACGAATCCGCTCATGAATCTGCGCTCTGTTGTAGGTCGCCGGTGGTCGGGGCTTCATGTTCAGGAGGAGCGGCCTGGCCGATCCGCCCCGAGCCGGCGGGGTGCGTGGGGACGCTCGGTTAGCTGCCAGCGGCAGCGAGTTTGTTGAGCAGGCGTTCGGCCCGCTCCAGATCCTTTTTGCCACCGCAGGCGTCGTGCAGGTCGATGGCTTTTTTCAACAGGTCGATGCCGGCTTGCACCTGGCCCGGTTCGCTGGGCTTTTCGTCGGTGATGCCTTCGAGTGTTGCGCGCCCCATGGCGAGGAACAGCTTGGCGCGTGCCTGGTCGGGCATGTCTTCGGCGTCGGTCAGCTCAGCAGTGCGGTGCAGGATGGCCAGGTCGAACGGCTCGCCGACCTTCTGCGCCTTGAATGCGGCGGTCGCGACCTCTTCGGCGACCAGACAGCCCAACGTGCGGGCGAAGCGGTCCGGCATGACCATCTTGTGTTGCAATACGTACTGGGCAATGTCGAGGCCACCGTGGAAGTCGCCGGCATCGAAGCGCCAGACCATGATGGTGGTCAGCACCTCGTCCTGTGCGCCTTGGCCGGCGTCCAGCACGCCTCGCACGTAGGGGATGTACTCAGGCAGGAGCTGACGTTTGAGTTCGGCCTTGCCTTGGTTCGACTGCACCTGTTTCAGGCGCAGGCGGTCTTGCAGCAGCTGGTTGAGCTGATGTTCGTAGGCCGTGGCGCCGGCCATGGTCTGCGTGGGTTCGGTCGCTGCCGCCTCAATGGCGGCAGTGACTCGCTGGAAATGCTGCTTCGCGAGGCTGCTGGCCATGGCTTATGCCCCTTCAAGCTCGATGTTTTCGACCAGGCAGCCGAGGCCGTAATCCTCAACGACATAGGCGTCATTGCTGGATTCGTAGTTCTCGACGCGGTTCTTTTCCGGCGCTTCCTTCACGTAGCGACGGCGTCCGCCGATCTGCCAGTAGATAGCGAGGTTGCTCAGCGTGGTGATCAATGCAGCGCCGTCGGGCACGTATGGCACTTCGACCGGTTGCTTACCGCCCATGCGCTTTTGGGAAAGAATCATGTCGGTCGCCAGTTTTTCGGTGGCCGGTTGTTCCTTGTTGATCAACGGGAAGTATTTGTCGTGCACCAAATTGCTGCCGAGGATGACGACGATGCCCGGATCCTTGCGGTGCCACGGGTCGATGAGGTTGGCAATTGCGTCGTACACCAGCGCGTCGAGGTTGTTGTAGTCCGCTTCTGCACCCGTGCCGATGACGATCTTGCCGGGAGCCTTACCGTCCTTGAGCACGCGCGCCGAGGCGTTGTTGCGGTACTGCTGAAGCCAGCCGATGTTGACGTCCTGCAACAACGGGTTGGCTTGGCGGTCAGTGGTGGCGGCAGCGCTGACGCCGTTGAAGCCAACCATGATGCGATCGAGGGCTTGGCGCTTGAGGATCGCGTCGCGCAGGCGTGCCTGGAAGTCGGGGAACTTTGCCCAGGCGTCGAGCTGCGCGTAGCGGATCGCGGTGTCAAAGTCGGTGTGCTTGGCTTCGTAGCCTTTCTTGTCCAGCGACGACACATCGCGAGGCTGACGCACGCCATTGCCGGTGGTGTCGGTGCGGCCGGCGATGGTGCTGCTGACGCCAAGGCCAACTTTTTCGCCTTGCAGCTCATCGACGCCGATGATGCCGATCTGGCCGAGGAATTCGCTGGATTCCTGCATGCGGGTTTCCAGCGTTTGCTGCACGGTCGGATCGACCGCGAAGGTGGCGGCAGTCGAGGACACGCCATTGAGGCGCGCCAACTGGCTCAGATAAGCGTTGAAGTGTTCGCGAGTGTCGTTACGCATGAATATCGTCCTTCGTGGGTCGGGGCTGTGGGTGGGCCGGCTGTCAGCAGTCAGTCATGACCTGGGTGTCGCCACCGGTGACCGGAGGGCGCTTCTTCTGGTTGTGGTCTTGGGTGTTCGAGAGCTTGGCCTTCAACTCGGTGAAGTCTTTGCTCAGTTGATCCAGCCGGGTATTCAGGCCGGCCGAGAACTTCTTCTCGGCGGCCAGTTGGTCCGGCAGGTCCTTGACGTGCTCGGCGACGGCTTCGACGGCTTGGCTGATCTGCGAGAACTCGGCGTCATCCTTGGCCTGTTTACCGCCGAGCAGGATTTGCACCTTGCTGAACAGCTGAGCGCCGAGGCTTGGTTTGTCCTCGATTTCTTCAAAGGTCAGCTCGGTTTCCAGCGCTTCGGTGAACATCGAGGTCGCGGAGTAGTGGCGATCCTTGAACGGGTTGGCGTCTGGCTTCTGCGCGGAGAACGCCAGAACATCGGTGCCGAGACTGGCCGGGGAGTCGGTTACTGCGAGCCCGACGATGTACGCCTCGACGGTATCGGCAAAGCTGTCGTCGATTTCGATGGAGGTGTAAATCTTCTGCTTCGCCTTGTTCATGGCGATCAGATCGGACGTCGGCTCAACCTGGGCGAACAGCGCCAGCTTCTTCTGGCCGTTGATGTCCACTTCTTCGGTCTTCACGGCCAACACGTCGCCGTAGGCCTTGAATGGGCTGTCCGGCATCACGCTACGGTAATGCTCCAGCCAGATGCGAGCGCCGTAGGTGGACGGGTTGAAGTTTTTCGCAGCCTGTTCCAGCCAGGTACGTTTGATGATGCGCTTGTCGGAGGTAGCGCCCTCGACGGCCACGCGGAACCAGTTGCTGCGAAATTTCTTCATGCCGGAAATCCTCATTGCTTGGGGCGCCTGCTGTTGGGTGAGCAGTGCGTTGCGATGAAGGGCATGGTCGTGACGCGCGCGAGTTGCGGCAATGAGGCGGGACTGTAGGGCAGGGCGGTACAAGGGGCAGCGCTATTGAGTCTCGGGCGCGGGCGGCAGCATCGCGGCCATGACTACGACCGAACTGCTGCCCATCGATCCCCGCCGCCAATCCAAGTTTCTCTACTGGATGGGTTGGCGCATCTGCGAGATTGCCGAGGCTACGGGCGAAAAGGAAAAAACGCTACACAGCTGGAAGGCCCGCGATGAGTGGGACCGGGCCGACAACGTCGAACGCATCGGCGGGGCACTGGAAGCGCGCTTGGTGCAACTAATCCTCAAAGAGGGGAAAAGCGGCGGCGATTTCAAAGAGATTGATCTGCTGCACCGGCAGTTGGAGCGGCAGGCGCGCATCCAGCGCTTTCAGGGTGGCGGTACCGAAACCGACCTCAACCCGAACCTGGCCAAGCGCAACGCCGAGCCGAAGAAGAAGGCCGTCAAAAACGAGATTGATGAAGACCAGATCGAGCTGCTGCGCGAGGCCTTCATCGATGGCTGTTTCGACTATCAGAAAGACTGGTACCGGGCTGGCAATCAGCGCACCCGCGTCATTCTCAAGAGCCGGCAGATCGGGGCGACTTACTACTTCGCCCGCGAGGCGTTCATCGATGCGCTGGAGACCGGGCGCAACCAGATTTTCCTGTCGGCCTCGAAGAACCAGGCCTATCTGTTCCGGGGCTACATTCAGGCGTTCTGCCGCGAGATTATCGGCGTCGAGCTGACTGGCGATCCCATCGTCTTGCCCAACGGCGCCGAGCTGTTTTTCCTCGGTACGAACGCGCGTACCGCCCAGGGCTATCACGGCAATTTCTACTTCGATGAGTTCTTCTGGACGTTCAAGTTCGAGGAACTGAACAAGGTCGCCTCCGGCATGGCGATGCACAAGAAGTGGCGCAAGACCTACTTTTCCACGCCATCGAGCATGGCCCACGAGGCGTACACCTTCTGGACGGGTGAGCGCTTCAATAAGGGCAAGCCGGCCGCGCAGCATACGAAGGTGGACGTATCCCACGGGGCGCTCCAGCAGGGGAGGTTCTGCGAGGATCGGTTGTGGCGGCAGATCGTCACGATTCTGGACGCGGAGCGGGGCGGCTGCGGCCTGTTCGACATCGAGGAGCTGCGCCGCGAGTACAGCCCCGAGGCATTCGCCAACCTGCTGATGTGCGAGTTCGTTGACGACGGTGCGAGCATCTTTCCGCTGACCCTGTTGCAGTCGTGCATGGTGGACAGCTGGGTCGAGTGGGCCGAGGACTACAAACCCTTCGCCATGCGCCCGTTCGGGGACCGTCAGGTCTGGATCGGTTACGACCCGGCCGAGACGGGCGACTGCTCCGGCATGGTCGTGGTCGCGCCGCCGTTGGTGCCGGGAGGCAAGTTCCGCATCCTTGAGCGCCACCAGTTCCGGGGCATGGACTTCGCCGCGCAGGCCGCGTTCATCAAGAGCCTCTGCGACCGCTACTGGGTGACGTACATCGGCATCGATGTAACCGGTTTGGGCAGCGGCGTGGCGCAGCTGGTTCGCCAGTTCTTCCCGGCGGTGACCACCTTCAGCTATTCCCCCGAAGTCAAAACCCGCCTAGTGCTCAAGGCCTATGACGTGATCCACAAGGGCCGGCTCGAATTCGACGCCGGCTGGACGGATATGGCCCAGTCGCTGATGGCGATCCGCAAAACCGTCACCGCCGGCGGACGCCAGTACACCTACACCGCCGGCCGCAACGACAACACCGGCCACGCCGACCTGGCTTGGGCACTCTTTCACGCATTGCACCACGAACCGCTTGAGGGGCAGACCTCTGCCAACACTGGGCGTATGGAGATTTACTGATGACCGAACAAATGGCCAACCAGACGTTGCCCGCGACCACACCCGCTACAGGCGCCGGGACCCAGGTGTTTTCCTTCGGCGAGCCGACGCCGGTGCTGGATGGGAGGGAGGTTTTCGATTATCTGGAGTGCTGGTTCAACGGGCGGTGGTATGAGCCGCCGTTGTCGCTGGATGGGCTGGCCCGGTCGGTGGGGGCGAGCGTGCATCTGCATTCCGGGTTGATGTTCAAACGCAATCTGTTGAGCAAGACTTTTATCCCGCACCCGCTGTTGTCGCGGGCTGCGTTTGAGCAGTTTGCTTTGGACTTTTTGTGTCTGGGCAATGGTTACCTGGAAGGGCGCCGCTCGCGATTGGGTGGGGTTCGGAAGCTGGAGACGCCGTTGGCCAAGTACATGCGCGCCGGGCCGGATGGGATATTTTACCAAGTGCGGGGGTGGAAGGATGAACACGCGTTTGAGCCTGACAGCATTTTTCATTTGCGTGAGGCAGATCTGCACCAGGAGATTTATGGCTTGCCGGAGTGGATCAGCGCTTTGCAGTCGGCGCTTTTGAATGAGTCCGCAACCCTTTTCCGACGCAAGTACTACGAGAACGGCAGCCATGCCGGGTTTATCCTTTACATGACTGATGCGGCGCAGACAGAAGCGGACATCGATGCATTGCGCAAAGCACTCAAGGAATCGAAAGGGCCGGGGAATTTTCGAAATTTGTTCGTTTACTCACCGACTGGGAAGAAGGACGGGATCCAGTTGATCCCCGTCAGCGAGGTGGCGGCGAAGGATGAGTTCAACTCGATCAAGAATCAGACACGGGATGACGTGCTGGCCAGCCTGCGCATCCCACCGCAGTTAATGGGCATCGTTCCGCAGAACGCCGGTGGGTTCGGGTCGATCAGGGAGGCGGCACAGATCTATGCGGCGAATGAGCTGGAGCCGATTCAGACGCGGATGGCCCAGCTAAACGACTGGTTGGGTGAGGAGATTATGAAATTCAAAGCCTACGAAGTAGGTGGGGAAGCGTAAAGCATCCACGTATCAAACGATGCGGCGCCTCTACAGGCGGTCTTTTCTGTCGTTATACGATTACATTTTATTATGTTTCGCTATTCGCATCCCTTTCAGTGTATTTTTTCAGGAGATAAAAACGTCTTGGTTGGGAAGTGTTCTTTTGCTATCTCCCACGTTTTTTTGCGCATTTCATGATTTGAGTCTAGGTTCTTGCAAAGCAAGTCGTATGTTACTTCGGTGAAGTTAATCGCGCTGTGATAGATAAGTGATCCAATGGTTTCTTTGAGTTTTTCTGGGTCTAATTGGCATCCGCTAATCTTATGCTCCTCAAACGCTGGTTGAACTTTTTCAACATCAAAGCTGCTTTTTAGTTCCATGCTTAAGATAGTTTGCTCGAAACGTTCTTGCTCTATTGTCAAAAATAGCAAGTGTCGCGTTTTGCTAGCGTCGGTTAGGAAATTCAAGCTTTCAAAGTCAATTCTGGCATCTTTGTAGCTCGGAAATTTCATAGCTCGCATAGAAAATGCACGTTCGATGTTAGATTGATACTGGTCAAGGACTTTTTTCATCTGAAACATAGCATTATATTGCCTTGTCAAGGTGAATAGGCATGTATCAAATGCATTTTTTTGTTTGTTGAGCTTTGAGTTTTTCTCCTCATATTTTCTAAATCGATAGGCAAAATACGAGCCGAAAAAGGCGCCAATTCCGGCAGAGAAAAATGGCCAGACTTTATCTGCGCTCGGTGAAATAGTCTTGTCGATTGCAAGACTTGAAAAATACCATAGGCTGAGAGTTGCGAGGCCTGTCAAGATCCCCATCCAAATGGGGTCATAACTTCTTATATTTTTCATTATAAACCTTGTCCTTTTGTTGGTTAGTTGGCTTTTTTTTCAGCTTCATCACAAAGCCTTTTCCAACGCATGTTGAGCAGTCTTCATTTTCTCCAAACCGATCATTGCATAAAGGGCAGATGCAGAATCTTGATAGCTCAATAAATGAGCGAAGCCTTGCGAAAGTATGAAGGTAGCGACACTCACGGGCAATCTGCGCGACATCGATCAAAGTCCGATAAATGTCAGGATCATCGAGCGGTTCATAGGTTTTGCCGTCGATCATGCGCGCTGCCTCAATCAACCTGTACCGCAGTCCATCAGGCATCGTCAAAACTAGCCCATCGATCCTACCAAATTCCCCGCTCATGCTCAGAGCAAGGTCAGCCCCATCCGCACTCGGGTAAACCTTTCCGTCGTAGGTATGTGTCGACCCCGGACGTTCGGCGGACACCTCATTGAAGATAGATCGGCTGATTGTCCCCAGCAGCTCGCCTGTGTAGTACTCCAAAACGTCGTAGGTCGAGGATCCCCGATAACGGTCTGGCGAATCCTGAAGCTCCTCTACGGCGTGCCAGTACGCCGCATCGGCCATCTCATTCATATCAAACTGCTGCAGCTGGTCAATCAAGCCTTCTGTCGCGAGCCTCGCTGCCATTGAGTGGAGCGTTTCACGGTGCGCTTCTGGGTTCTGCATTCGGAAGTTACGGTCGTCGAGGGTTGAGCGCCATTGCTGAAGTCTGAGCGCCTTGGCCTGGTCGAAATTCATGAGCTTCAATCACTGTACGATTACTGGTTGTTTGTACAGTATTGGAGTCGAGATGGGGACGCGAGCGCGAGGCGACGAACTGCTGATAATTCATGGGGGGGTGACGTGCAACAAGCCGCGCTGAGGAAGCCTGCTCACAGATGGCGCGCGCCGTCGTCCCCCCACCTCGCCTGCGGGCTAAATTGGTCTTATTTTCCGCAGTCCTGCGATCCGCTGAGCGCAGCCACGGCTGGGCTTTGTGAGACTGAATGAATGAGGCAAAAAGCCTGCGAATCCCTGCGAAGGATCGGGCACCCGATGCGTTTCCCAGGGTCGTTGGTTCGTCAGACATGAGGCACCGTCAGGCGCTGAATTTCAGGAGCGCAGTCGGAAAAAAGTAATGTGGCAATTCGGATATCGGTGGATCGCTGAAAGCCCCGTATTCATTGGCTTTGCTGGATTACTTCAGAAAGTAATTTTGAGTAATGAAAAAGGTAATGTGAGCGTAAGTGACTGATTTATAAGGGGTGGATAAATCAAAAAATTACTTCCTTAAAAGGTAATAACCTTACCTCTACATTACTTAAAAATTACCTTGTGCCGATCCCTCGCAGGCCAGTCAAATAAAGGCTCTCAGGCCGGTCAGTTGATTAAGTTACTGAAATTACCTTTTTCCGATGCCGCTCCCGAAAAAAGGGATACCCCTCCATGGCCCTTGGCTTATTCGACTGCCGCACAAACTCATGGGACCGCCGTGGGACCGCTTGCGCGCTAACTATCGCCCTGAAACCCTTATAAACCGGGGGCCGATGTCGCGAAAATCGCAATCGGGCGGTTTCGAATCTCTCCTTCACCGCCACATTCAGTACACAAAACCCCTGATTTCGAAAGAAGTCAGGGGTTTTGTGGTTTCTGGCGTCTGGATTTTATTGGCAGCGGCGTGAAGTCCGCTTTGAGCCATTACAATCGCGAATTTATTCCTCCGTATAGGGACGACATCCATGATCATTTCCACCACTCATACCATTGAAGGTCGGCAAATCACGGCATACCTGGACATTGTCAGTGCCGAGTCGGTGCAGGGCGTCAATGTGATTCGTGACATGTTCGCCGGTATGCGCGATTTTTTCGGCGGACGTTCGCAGACGCTAGAGCGGGCTTTGAAGGAGGCGCGTGTTCAGGCCACCGAAGAAATCAGGGAGAGGGCGCGTGCTTTGCAGGCGGATGCAGTGGTCGGGGTGGACTTCGAGATCAGCATGCCTGGCGGGAAGGGCGGGATGGTTGTGGTGTTTGCGACGGGGACAGCGGTGAAATTGCGCTGAATGTCGATCGCTGGTCATGTGAGCCCATCCAGATAATGGATGGGCTCTTTTTCTACGCCATCAGCCCTGTGGCTTGAGGATTACGGTGCCTCTCGAGTCGTAGGTCAGTGGTGTGTCGATGGCGACAAGAGTAGGCGTGTCCGAAGGTTGGCTCGGTTGCGCTGGCTCGCTTGGATGGTAAATGACACCAGGCTGCAGAATCGGCTTGTCCGGATACTTGATGGTGATTTCACCGGAAGCGATCTTGTCCTTGAGCAGTTCACCCCCGGCTTTGCCGGCAGCGATTTGTTCGTCCGTGAGCTTTACGACGGGTAGGTTCTGGAATCCGTTGATTTGCATGTTCTCTCCTTGAGATTCATTTGTATGAAAAAGGGCAACGGCCTGTCGGCAGAATTCTTTAGCAAAGCAAGACCAGCGGTTCGTGGTCGAGTTTAATTTTTTTGAGGCCACTCGTCGGGCGCCAGCTAATCTGAATCACAAGTCCAAGAGTGACCAACTAGTCTCAAAAGCATTGGAGGTCGATATTTTTCAGGCAAAACGGGTTTTGCCGGTGTCGATCTGTTGCGAAGGGGCGAAGATATGACTGATCCGTATATCGAAGACGATGGCGCTGAATTTTCCTTCAACAACTGCGTACGGTGCGGCCAGACTGAGTATCAGTCTGGATTTGGCGAAGATCCAGTGCAGATCGGCAAGATCAAATCCACGGCACCCAAGGGACCGAAGGCGAAATTTCTCCCCAAGGTCACCACGCGAGCCAGAAAATAATCTTTGTCTGAATAACCCCGTCATCGATCGGGGTTTTTTTATGACTGTGCGTTTGAAGAAATTTCTTACATTCGATGGCGGCAAAAATCAATTTGCTTTCACAAACTTTTCACGTCTGCCGCAGTAGGGTGAAGCCATCCGTTAGAAAGCAAGTCTCCAGCCCGTCTCCCCAGCGGGCTTTTTTTTGCCTGTCATAAAACCTTTTGCAGAATCGCTGTCCAATCGGCGCCATGTGCGCGAAGCCTCTGATTTCGTCTGGACTTTTGCGCGGCGACGGCATTAAATCCCGGCCCTTTTTGTCATCCCTATTTTGAGGTTTACGTCATGCGTTTAACACTGCCCGCTCTGGTTCTGGGGCTTCTGGTTGCTCAAGGTGCAATGGCTGCCGGTGATGGCACTGCGGCGCTGGGCGGTGGTTTGGGTGGCGCGCTGGGTAATGTCGTCGGCCAGAAAATGGGCGGCAGCACTGGCGCGGCCATTGGTGCTGGCGTAGCAGGCGCGGCGGGCAGCGCAGTGGCGGCGCGCAAGGGTAGCCGCACCAAAGCGGCGATTGGCGGCGGTGTCGGTGCAGCCGGTGGTTCGGTGATCGGCAACAGCCTGGGCGGCAAGACCGGCGCGACCATTGGTGCAGGCTTGGGTGGCGCAGCTGGCGGCGCAGTGGGCAGCAACTTGTCCAAAGGACACAAGCGTCACTGAGACTGATCGTTTGTCAGAAAAAGCCCGGCTCAATGTCGGGCTTTTTCATGGCTGAACGTTTTCCCGGTTTGCGTCTCCAATCTCACATAGGCCCATGTCTGGGCGGACTGTCCCGCTTCGGGAACTGTGAGGTTCATATGCGCTTGTCATTATCTGCACTGTTTTTCGGTTTGCTGGTAGCACAAGGGGCGATGGCCGCTGGTGATGGCACCGCCGCTGTGGGTGGCGGCCTGGGCGGCGCGCTCGGCAATGTGGTCGGTGGACAACTCGGTGGCAGTACTGGCGCAGCGGTAGGTGCAGGCGTTGGCGGCGCGGCCGGCAGTGCCGTCGGGGCGAACAAACGCAATCGAACCGAAGCCGCCATTGGCGGTGGTCTCGGCGCGGCGGGCGGCTCGGTCGTCGGCAACAGCCTCGGCGGCTCGACCGGTTCGACCATTGGCGCTGGGTTGGGCGGCGCGGCCGGTGGTGCGGTCGGCAATAACCTCGGTGACGATGGCGGATCTCATTCGGGTGGTGGCCACAAGCACAAGAACAAGAACAAACATAAAAACCGCCATCATTGATGGATGGTTAAACGGAAACCCGGCATTTTGCCGGGTTTTTTGCATTCACTTGTCGGACTCCGGAACGATTGGCTGTAAGGCCTTTCGAACGTTATACACGCCACGAAATGATGAGGTTTGCCATGACTCCCGAAACTGAAGGCAAGGAAGAGAAGGGTTCGAGTGGATTGCCGTTTATCAATGACCCGGGGAATGAAGATCCGGGCTCACTGATGGATGATGCGACGGTGCCGCTGAATGATTCGGATGAGGCGGATATGGAGTATGAAGAGGATGAGGATGAGCAGTGAGCGTAATTATTAGATTCACACCTGCTTTTGGCGTGATCGCCGATTTTTTGGGGCCTGTTTTTCTCAGGCCCTTTGTGAGGTTCGAATAATACTTGCGACTCAGAATGAGACGTCAATTCTTTCGGCAGTGATTTTGACGAACTGTCCGTTGAGGTGCGGGTATTCGAAATGAATGCCTTGATCCGCGAATTCAATTACAGACCGGAAAGAGTCCCCATCCATGTAACCATAGATATCACACGAAAACCCATCGTCTAGCATCTCGATACGTGGTTCTTCATGTTCTGCTTTTATGATGATTAATTCGTCAGGCAAGACCATTTCGAATTCGGCCTCATAATTTCTTCCTTCTTCAATGACTGATGGACAGTAACCTGCGAAGCATCGGATGCTCACACTTTGAACGCTAAGCACAATCAATTCTTCGATGATTGGATCGATTTCAATTATTTGTACGAGATATCTCTTAGTCATGGGCCGGCCTCACTGTTTTATCCTTCGCATCGCCATTTATCGTTCGCCATAATTCCTTTCCGCTTTTTGCGTGAAGGGTTGTGATTTCATTGTTTTGATTTGTTCCCAAAAAAGCGAATTTAGCCTCTCCCTTCCGGTTGTTTCCCATAAGTTTCAGATAGCCTGATCGGGTCTCACCCTTGTATTTATACTCAATTCGTGTGCCATGATTTACCAAAAATCTGGCCATGCTTAAGTATTCTTCTTTGCTCTCGGTTTTGAACTCTGAACCATGCTTTTGAAAGTGGTCATCAAGTTTATCTTCGCTACCAAAATCTTTTGGTGGTGATCTTGTTGTTGGAAGTCTAGGTTCACCGTCATTTACTTTAGCGCCGCTGACACCTCCCGGCACCTCACAACCAGGTTTCTTCGGCGGTGGACAATTGGAACTCAACCCCAACGGATCCACCCACCCCGTCGGGTTCGGCACGTACTGGTACTGATTCAGCCCACCCGCCAACTTGATCGGATCTGGCGTCAGATACCGCCCCAGCCTCGGGTCGTAATACCGGTGCCGGTTGTAATGCAGCCCACTTTCCGCATCGAAGTACTGTCCCTGAAAGCGCAGCGGCTGGTTCAGGTAGTCGTCGCCGGCGAGGGTCAGTGCGGCGATTTTGCCGTAGGCGTCGTATTGCGCGGACCAGACGATGTCGCCGCTGTAGTCGGTGAGTTCCTGCGGGGTGCCGAGGTGGTCGAGTTGGTAGTAGAAGGGGCAGGCTTTTTGCGGGCCTTTGCCGTCGAGCAAGGCGAGCGGGCGGAAGGTGCCGGGTTCGTAGACGTAGCTGCGGTATTCGTTTTCGCTGCTTTCGGCGACGAGATGCTCGCCTTGCCAGAAAAACTCGGTGGTCTCGCCGTTGACGGTTTTGCTGATGCGTCGGCCGAAGGCGTCATAGCGATAGCTGGCGGTTTGGCCGTCGGGGCGGGTCAGGCCGATCAGGCGGTGCTGGCTGTCGTAGCGGTATTCGGTGACCAGTGTCTGCGCGCGGCCACGGCGTTCGCGGATCAGGTTGCCGAAGGCGTCGTAGTCGTAGTGGCGGTCGCCCTGCATGAGCAGGCGGTTGCCTTTGATCTGGCTCGGACCGGGGCGGTCCTGCATCAGCAGGTTGCCGGCCGGGTCGTGGGCGAAGCTTTCCGGCAGTTCGTCACGTGAGTGGCGTACGCGGATGAGGCGGTCGAGGGCGTCGTAGCCGTAGGTGCGCTGGCCGTGGCGGCTGTCGGCGATGTGTGCGAGATTGCCGTTGGCGTTGTAGGCATAATCGCGGCGGAACAACGCATCGCGCTGATGGCCTACGGCGTGGGCGAGTAATCGGCCCTGATCGTCGTAGGTATATTCGCTGAGCAGCAAACCCTGCTGGCGTTGCCGTTCGCGTCCGGACTGATAGACATGACGGGTCAGCGGCGTGCCGTTGAGGTCGATGTCGGTCAGCGCGCCACCCTTGGCGTGGCGGTAGTCGAGCACGCTGTTGTCCGGCAGGCGCATGCGCTTGAGCTGGCCGCAGGCATCGTAGCGGTAACGCAGGGAGCCCCAGCCTTGATGCTCGGTGATCAAGCGGTCCTGGCGGTCGTACTCGAAGGCCAGCGGGTGTTGCTGGCCGTCGTCGACCCCAATCAAACGGCCGAGGCGGTCGTATTGGTAGGTGACCTTGATGCCGTCGGGCAGGGTTTTGACGAGCAACCGGCCTGCGCCATCGCGCTCATAAGCAGTGAGCAAACAAGAGCCGTCATCACCGAACTCGGTCTTTTCCAGCAGATGCCCGTTGAGGTCATAGGCATACGCCGTGCGCCGGCCATCAAAACCGCTTTCCTGGCGAATCAGCCCGGTCGGCGTGTAATCCAGCCGGTATTTTTCCCCGGACTCGTTTTCAATCTCGGTGAGCAGCAGTTGCGCATGGTCGTAGCGGTACTGCACCTGCGTGCCGTCGGGGTTGATCCGCCGCGAAACCAGGTGCAGATCGTCGTCGTATTCGTAGCGGGTGATGCGCCCGAGTTCATCGCGCTCGGCAGTGACCTGACCGTAGGCGCCGTAGCTGTAAGCACGGGTATTGCCGGTAGGAGATGTCGTCTGGATCAGTCGGCCAACCGCATCCCAATGCTGACGGGTGACTGCACCGTGTTCGTCGGCGGTTGTGGTCCGCCGCCCCAGCGCGTCGTAGGAAAAGCGCCGCACGCCACCGTCGGGCAAGGTCTCTTCAATGAGTTGGCCGAGGGCATTCCAGACCAGCCGATGCCGGCTGCTGTCCGGGTAACGGATCGACAGCAACTGCCCACGGGTGTCGTAGTAGTAATGGGTGACCTGGCCATCGGGATCGACCGCTTCGGTGACATCGCCCTCGGCATTGCGCCGGTAGATCCACACCGCGTCACCGCGAGAGCGTTTATGCAGGAAACCGTTGCGATACTCGTAGGACGTTGGCGCGTCAGCCGGCGGAATCAGCGCGCTCAGCCGTCCGACCTCGTCGTAGCTGTATTCGGTGACCGCCCCCAAGGCATCCTGCTCGGCAATCAACCGCCCCGCAGCGTCATAGGCCTTGAGCTGCTCACCACCGTCGGCTTCAACCTTGCGCACCAGCCGTGCACGCTCGTCGTGCACGTACGTCTCTTCGGTGCCATCGACGTAATGCACTGCGACACTGCCGTCGTCGTTCCAGACGTAACGCGTGTCCATCTGCGAGAACGACGCCCAGTGGCGCACGCAACGCGCAGCCTTGCCCGACCGTTCCCACTCCCAGAAGAAGCTCGCGCCGCCCGCCAGTTGCCGCTGCAGGATTACGTGAGCGTCGTCGTAGTCGTAGCGCTCGCTGTCGCCGACGGCGTTGGTCGCTTCGATCAGGTGCCGGTAAGCGTCGTAGCGGTAACTGATCAGCGCCTGTTCGGTACTCCAGGCACCGTCGCGAAACACCTGGTAATCCACACCAACCAACTGCGCGCGGTCATAGCGCAACAGCAGCGAACGCCCGGCGCCGTTGTCCAGTCGCTGCACCCGGTCAGAGCGATCGCGCTGCACCGTCAGACGGTTGCCATAGCTATCGCTGATCGCCGTCAGCCGTCCTGCGCGAAAGTGATAGAACCGCGCCGTTTCCCCGGCCAGCGCGAGGATCAGCTCTTCCGGTTCATCACCCAGAAAGATCGCCGCCCGCGACAGACTGTTGTGAATCGCCGGTCTTTCAACGCTCGGCAACGGAAATCGAGTGCGCCGGTTTTCGTGATCGACCCAAACAACCTCATCAGCGAAAAACTCCAGCCGATGTGCCAGCGAATGACTCCAGCCAAACCCCAACCCGACATCGATTTCGGCGGCACTGCTGCGATACAACCGCGTGAACTCAAACGGCAACACGCCATCAAGCACCGCATCGCTCAGGGTCAGCAGTTCTTCGCCGGTGACCATCGACACCGGGCAGCCATTGGTGCAGGTGAAGGGCACGCAATCAGCGCTGTCGCCGTTAGGATTTTTCGCCTGATCCGGCGAGTCGTCGTGAGGCTCATGCCGTTCCATTCGGCTCGAAGCGCCAGGCTTGTCCCGCACCACAGGCGCCGGATTCGGCACCGTCAACACCAGCGAATCGGCCTGACGAATGTTCAGCGGTATCGACGGTGTCGGTTTCAACTCAACGTCACGCGCGTGAAACATCAGTGGCTTCAACGCGCCCGCGTGTCTATTCAGCTCCGGCGCAGAAGTCAGTTCCGCCAACCGCAACGCGGATGCCGCCAACCACTCTCGAGCCCGGGGCGACTTGATCTTCGCCAGCACTTTGCTGCTCAAACGCAGTGGCACGCCGACGCCACCCGACAACGACGTCAGCAGAAAACCGATCAGCAGTTCGGCCCGCACCTCGGCCACCACTTCAGCCAGATACTGCGGCGGCAGCATCTTCAGCCAACTGGTAAACGCGGCCAGATGAATGAACAGCAGCGGTTCGTCACTGAGGACCAGCAGACCGTTGGCAATGGCGTCGCTGGAGGCATTCAACAACGCCTCAAGCTCGGCCTCGCTGAGGTATTCCAGAAGTTTTGCGCTGTTGGCCTGCAAGTCGGCGAGGAGGGCAAAGAGCTGTTTGATGTCATCCCAAACGCCGTTCAGGGCTTGCTCGAACCCGCGCCAGTCGACCTGTTGCAACTGACCGTAACGCTCAAGAAACCCGGCGCTGGAAAACTCCGTCCATTGTGGTTGAAACCCTGCCCACTCAGAGCGTAGCCAGCCCTCCAGGCCTGCAATGACACCTTGATAAGAGGCATACAGAGCACGCACATGGTCGGTGGAAACATCGGGAAAGAAGGTGATGCGATAACGCTGGCCCCGATCGCAGTCGGTCACCTGCAGAATGCCGCTGGGGCCGATGGTGTAATGCAGCGCTTCGCCGAAAGTCAGCACGCCGCCGACATCGGCAAGCACCGGCTCGAGGGTCACCGGGGTATCGCCAATCGGCACAAACCGCGCGGCGTCGAACATGTGCACCAGCGTCAGCGCCCCGCTGGCCGGGCACATGACCACCGATGAACTGAGCGGCTGGCGCGACTTGATCGGCGCGCTGAGGCGCACGTCGTTGCCGACAGTAAACACCTGCTCGACATCCAGCGCGGTCCCGGTCCAGAACTGCTCGGCCCAAGCGTCGTAGTGGTTCAGACACAGGCGAAACTCGCGGATCAGGTGTTCGAAGTCCGGCTCATCGGGATTCAAAGCAGCAACAACGAGCAGGCCGATGCTGTTGTTCAGGACCAGAAGCCGATCGGTTGGAAGCATTCGCAGTCTCTCGCGCACATCAAAAAGGTGCGGGGACTTTGCGGGGGATCAATCAGGAAAGAAGTCGGGCGAGTAGGTGTTATCTGTAGGATGTTTCGCTAAATATCCGCGAGTAGTTCATCGCCCAACAAACATTGCCCGTTGCTCAATGTCCGTCGCGCTCGTTATGCTGCTGAACCCTTTAATCAGATCCGCGTAGCGGCACCAACCGTGCCGCCCGGGATGTCTTTGTTAACGGATCCGATGATGAATGCACCGCTGAAGGCGTTCGGCCCGATCAAGGCCGTGATTTTCGATATGGACGGTTTGCTGCTGGACACCGAGGGCATTTACACCGAAGTCACCTCGCTGATTGCCCAGCGTTACGGGCGCACTTTCGACTGGAGCATCAAGCAGAACATCATTGGTCGCGGGGCCAACGATCTGGCGAACTACGTGGTGCAGGCACTGGATCTGCCGATCACCGCCGAAGAATTTCTGGTGATTCGCGAGCCGCTGATGCGCGAGCGTTTTCCCACCGCACAAGCGATGCCGGGTGCCGAAGAGTTGATCCGCCATCTCAAGGCGCACAACATCCCGATTGCCGTGGGTACCAGTTCCTCGCGTCAGTCGTTCGGCCAGAAAACCACGCTGCACCGCGACTGGTTCGCGCTGTTCGATTTCATTGTCACGGCAGACGATCCGGAAGTCGGCGCGGCGAAACCTGCGCCGGATATCTTCCTCACCGCCGCCCGACGTCTCGGTGTCGCGCCTGAAGATTGTCTGGTATTCGAGGATTCACCGTTCGGCGTGACCGCAGCGAAAGCCGCCGGCATGACCGCGATCGCCATTCCGGACGCAGCCATGGCCGATGAAAAGTACGCACACGCTGACGGGATTCTTCGTACGCTGAAAGCGTTCACGCCAAGTGCTTGCGGCTTGCCGGCGCTGGAATGGGCGTAAACATCTGACACAAAAAAACGCCGCCCCTCTGTAACAAGAGGGGCGGCGTTTTTCGTTCAGTCGACTCAGATAAATCAGGCGCCGAAACCACCGTCGATGGTCAGGCTGGCACCGGTGATGTAGCCGGCTTCCGGACCTGCCAGATAAGCGACGAAGCTGGCGATTTCTTCAGCTTTACCGTAACGCCCGACCGCCATCAACGGGATCAGGCTTTCGGCGAAGTCACCGTGTGCCGGGTTCATGTCGGTATCCACCGGGCCAGGTTGCACGTTATTGACGGTGATGCCGCGTGGGCCAAGGTCGCGGGCCAGACCTTTGGTCAAACCGACCAGCGCCGATTTGCTCATCGCATACACACCGCCACCGGCGAAGGGCATGCGGTCGGCGTTGGTGCTGCCGATGTTGATGATGCGCGAACCTTCGCCCATGTGTTTGGCGGCTTCCTGCGAGGCGATGAACACGCTGCGAATATTGATCGCTACGGTCTGGTCGAAGTCTTCGAGTTTGAATTCTTCCAGTGGAGCAACGGCCAGCACACCAGCGTTGTTGACCAGAATGTCGAGGCGGCCAAAGGCTTCGACCGTGGCGCTGACGGCGTGGCGGATGGCGGCGGCATCGGCGCTGTCGGCCTTGATCGCCAGGGCTTTGCCGCCGTTGCTGGTGATGCTGTTCTGCAACTCTTCGGCTTTCGCCGCGGAGCTGACGTAAGTGAAGGCTACTGCAGCGCCTTCAGCGGCCAGACGTTTGACGATGGCTGCGCCGATACCACGGGAACCGCCTTGAATCAGAGCGACTTTGCCGCCGAGGTGTTGAGTGGTCATGTTCGATCTCCAGAGTGTTCAAGGCGGGAGTGCCTTGGTGTTGGTGGCGAGTATCGGCGTAGCATCGACAACTGTGTAGACCATGATTGCTATAGTCTGTGTAAACCAGAAGTTTATAGTGGCGATCATGGAAACCTTCAGCAGCATTGAATGCTTCGTGCGCAGTGCCGAAGTCGGCAGCTTTGCCGAGGCCGCACGACGCTTGAGTCTGACCCCGGCAGCCGTCGGCAAAAGTGTGGCCAAACTCGAGGTTCGGCTCGGCGTGCGGCTGTTCCAGCGTAGTACACGCAGCCTGACACTGACCGAGGCCGGACAACTGTTTCTGGATCAAGTCAGCGGTAGCCTGACCACCATTCAAAATGCCGTGGCCAATCTCTCCAGCGTCGAAGGGCTGCCGGCGGGAACGCTGAAAGTCAGCATGGGCGCCGCGTTTGGCTGTCTGCATATCGTGCCGATGCTGGGTGAGTTTCTGCAGCGCTACCCCGCGATCAATCCGGACTGGCATTTCGATAATCGACAGGTCGATCTGATCGCCCAGGGCTTTGATGCGGCCATCGGTGGCGGTTTCGAACTGCCGCAAGGCGTGATCGCGCGCAAGCTGAGCCCGGCGCACCGGATATTGGTCGCGTCTACCGACTATTTACAGGCCCATCCGCCGATCATCGAGGCGGATGACCTTAATCATCACGACGGCATTCTGATCCGCTCGCCGCAGACCGGACGCGTGCGTTCCTGGCAATTGACCGGACGCAATCCACAGAACTGTCAGCCGTTGATGCTCAAGGCGCGGATGACCATGAGTGATTCCGAGGCCGCTTGCAGGACAGCAGCACAAGGCTTGGGCATCGCGCTGGTGAGCATGCCGTTTGCGGTCGGGTATCTGGAGGCGGGGACGTTGCAGCGAGTGCTGCCGGAATGGTTTGTCGATGATGGCAACATTTCGATTTACTACGCCGAGCATAAGTTGTTGCCGGGCAAGACTCGGGCGTTTGTCGATTATGTGATTGAGCAGTTTGCGGAGCAGGGGTTGGCGCGGCGGTTCAGTGCTATCTGAGCAAGGTATCAGACCGAGGTGTGGCCTTCGCGAGCAGGCTCGCTCCCACATTTGGAATGCATTTCCCCTGTGGGAGCGAGCTTGCTCGCGAATGGGTCGACTCGGTTTTCGCTGATGACCTCAGCGGGCAAACCGCCCCGGCCAGCCAATGATGTTCTTCGGCCGTGGCGTTGCATAAGTCCGCACTTTCGACGTCGACAAGCGCAAGCGCACCAGCGATTCCGCAATCGTCACCGCTGCTGTCACCCCGTCCACCACCGGCACGCCAGTGCGTCGACGAATCTGTTCATCCAGCCCGGCCATGCCACCGCAACCCAGGCAAATCACCTCGGCTTTGTCCTGCGTCACCGCCAGTTCAGCCTGATGCACGATCGCTTCCAGGGCGCGTTGTGGTTCGTGCTCCAGCTCTAGAACGGCCAGACCACTGGCCCGAACTGAAGCACACCGATCCCACAAACCGGACAATTTCAGCCGGTCCTCGATCAGCGGCACGGTGCGATCCAGCGTGGTCACCACCGAATAGGCATGGCCGAGAAACATCGCCGTACTCGCTGCTGCATCGGTGATATCCACCACCGGCACATTGAGCAATTCCTGCAAACCTTCACGACCATGCTCGCCGTAACCGGCCTGAATCACTGCATCGAACGGCTGATCGTAGGACATCACCCGATCCATTACCGCGATGGCCGCCAGATAGCTTTCGAAGTTGCCTTCAATCGAGTCGGCACCGAAGTACGGTGTCAAACCGACGATTTCGGTACCGGGTGACGCAACAGCCTGCGCCGAGCGGGCGATGGCTTCGGTGATGGATTCGGTGGTGTTGACGTTGACCACGAGAATACGCATGGGGAAATCCTTATAGCGGGCAGTTCTGCGGCCCGAAGTCCGGGCCGCGAGGGAGTTAATGGCAGACGTTGTCGACAGCGATCGATTCGCCGCTGATGTCGGCGTAGTGCGGTTGGCGTTTGGCGATGATCAGATAGAGCATTCCGGCGATCCCGGCGCCGATCAGCCAGGAGAACGGCGAGACATTGTGGAAACCCGGGACCAGCGCCAGGACGATGGCAATCAACGCCGCAGGAATAAACGCCGCCACCGCGCGGAAATTGACGCCTCGGCTGTAGTAATAGGCGCCGTTGGGATCTTCGCTGTAGAGCTGCGGCACGTTGATCCGGCCTTTGCGGATCAACCAGTAGTCGACCATGATCACGCCGTACAACGGGCCGAGCAGGGCGCCGAGGCCAGACAGGAAGTACACGATCACCAACGGGCTGTTGTAGAGATTCCACGGCAGGATCAACACGGCGATGGTGGCGCTGATCAGCCCGGCGCGGCGGAAGGTCAGGTACTTCGGCGCCAGGTTGCTGAGCACGAAGGCCGGGGCGACGAAGTTGGCCATGATGTTCACCGCCACGGTGACGATCAGGAACGCCAGGCAACCGAGTACCAGAAAGAAGGTGTTGGGAATCGAGGCAATGATCTCGGTCGGGCTCTCGATGATCCGGCCATTGATCTGAAATTGCGCACCGCACAGCAGGACGGTAATCGCAGCGAACACCAGAATATTCACCGGCAAACCCCAGAAGTTTCCTACCTTGATGGTCTTGCGGCACGGCGAAGAGCGGGCGAAGTCGCAGAAATTCAGAATCAGCGTGCCGTAGATCGCCAGCCACAACGCGCCGCCAGCAAAAATGTTGCGCCACATCTCGCCACCGGTCAGCGGTTCGCGGATCGACCAGGCGATGGTCGCGTCCGCCTGGAAGTACATCCACGCGGCGAGGGCGGCCACGGTCAGCAGAATCACCGGCCCGGCAAACGCTTCATAACGGCGAACCATCTCCATGCCATAGGCCAGAATCGCCAGTTGCACGAACCAGATCGCCACGAAGCACACCCAACCCAGCGTCGACAGGCCAAGAATCGAGTCGTGGTCGTACTCGGCGAAGCCCGGATGCACGGCAGTCAGCAGTACGCGGAAAACCACTGACGCCAGATACGTCTGAATCCCGAACCAGGCAATGGCGATTACTGCCCGGATCAGTGCAGGAATTTGCGCGCCGTGGATGCCGAAACTGATCCGGCTGATCACCGGAAACGGCACGCCGGTTTTCTGCCCCATGTAACCGGACAGGTTCATGAAGAAGTACACCAGCGCCGCGCCGATCCCCAGCGACAGCAGAATCTGCCAGCCACCCAGACCCAGGGCGTAGAGGCCGATGGCGAACGAGTAGTTGGCGATGTTGTGCACGTCATTCGTCCACAGGGCGAAGATGCTGTATTTGCCCCAGCGCCGACCTTCGGCCTTGGTCGGCGCGAGATCATTGTTGTGCAGGCGCGGACTGAGTTGTAACGGCTCGCTCAGACCGTCATGAGGTAACGGTTGAGCGGGGACAGAGGCGGGCAGATTCAGCGCGATGTTGTTGGAGAGACTTGTACGCATTCCGGCAGGCTCCTGATGTTCAAGGCTGCGATGACTGTGCATAAGCCGTCAGGCTCGACAAATCTTCGTCGCAGCAGTGAAAGCATCACTGGTTACGGGGCATCTGCAGCCTGTACGGGATAGGGCGCTTCAGGCTTGCGGATCGAAAGTGGTTTTATGTTTTGCAGTTTTGTATACAAAACATGTATGCACCAAAGCCAGATTTGTGCCAGTTGCGGATCTATAGGCGGCCGTGTTCATTTCGAAAAGTTATCGATGAGTGCTAAGTCTTTGAAATTGGCTGGTTAAAAATTGACCGTTCGAACAGGTATTTATTTTTGGCGGGGGATTTTGATAGCGGGCGGAGGCGAGGTGTTTTTGGCAGGGATGTAACTTTTCAGGGCGCTGAAAGTAAAAAGTGCACACATAAATGGCACCGATGGTGACATTCGTGTGTACACATTTCTGGAGTCCTACAAATCCATGCAGGAGTGAGCCTGCTCGCGATAGCGGTGTATCAGCCAAAAAATTCATCGACTGAGACACCGCTATCGCGAGCAGGCTCACTCCTACAGGGGGAAATCAGCGCGGCAGGGAGTTACGCTTTGCTAATGATATTCCCGGCATGCAACCCGCATTCTTTCTGCGTCGCCTCTTCCCACCACCAGCGGCCTTCGCGCTCGTGCTGGTTCGGCAGGACAGGGCGGGTGCACGGTTCGCAGCCGATGCTGATAAAGCCGCGCTCATGCAGGCTGTTGTACGGCAGCTCGAGCATGCGGATGTAACCCCAGATCTCTTCGCTGGTCATCTGCGCCAGCGGGTTGAACTTGTACAGGGTGCGCTCCGGGGTGGAGAACGCGGTATCGATCTCCATCACCGCCACGGCGCTACGAGTGCCCGGGCTCTGGTCGCGGCGCTGGCCGGTTGCCCAGGCGTTGACGGCGGACAGTTTGCGCCGCAAAGGTTCGATCTTGCGGATGCCGCAGCATTCGCCGTGGCCGTCCTTGTAGAAACTGAACAGGCCTTTTTCCTTCACGAACGGTTCCAGTTTCGTGTAGTCCGGCGACACCAGTTCGATGTCGATCTTATAGTGCTCGCGTACCTGATCGATGAAGCGGTAGGTCTCCGGGTGCAGACGGCCAGTGTCGAGGCTGAACACCTTGACGTTCTTGTTGAGCTTCCAGGCCATGTCCACCAGCACCACATCCTCGGCGCCGCTGAAAGATATCCACAAGTCATCGCCGAACTCGGCAAACGCGAGTTTGAGAATGTCTTGCGCGGATTTGTTGGCATAGGTCGTGGCGAGTTCCACGACGTCGAACGTTGCACTCATCAGGGCGGCTTCCTACAGGTCGGTGGCGCTGGGCGCTCTATATGGGGCTGATGGTAACAAAAAGCTGCACGGCTCGGGGGCCTGCCGTGCGTTGCGCGTCTGCCTGTGAGTCGCTAGAGTTCGGCATCGCTCGACTCAAATAATCAATACAAACGGGAGTGTCTTGTGGAAATTGCTTGCCTGGATCTTGAAGGGGTGTTGGTGCCGGAAATCTGGATCGCCTTCGCCGAAAAAACCGGAATCGAATCCCTCAAGGCCACCACCCGGGACATTCCCGATTACGACGTGCTGATGAAGCAGCGTCTGCGCATTCTCGATGAGCACGGTTTGAAGCTTTCGGACATTCAGGAAGTGATCGCCACACTGAAGCCGCTGGACGGCGCGGTGGAGTTCGTCAACTGGCTGCGCGAGCGCTTTCAGGTGGTGATTCTGTCGGATACGTTTTACGAGTTCTCACAGCCGCTGATGCGCCAGTTGGGCTTCCCGACCTTGCTTTGCCATCGTCTGATCACTGACGAAACCGGGCGGGTGACCAGCTATCAGTTGCGTCAGAAAGATCCCAAGCGCCAGTCGGTGCTGGCGTTCAAAAGCCTGTATTACCGGGTGATTGCGGCGGGGGATTCGTATAACGACACGACGATGCTGGGCGAGGCGGATACGGGGATTCTGTTCCACGCGCCGGAGAATGTGATTCGCGAGTTCCCGCAGTTCCCCGCGGTGCACACCTTTGCCGAGTTGAAGCAGGAATTCCTTAAGGCCTCAAACCGCGACCTCAGCCTGTAAACCCAACCACCTGACGATCATTCCCACGCTCTGCGTGGGAATGCCTCAACGGACGCTCCGCGTTCGGCTTTGGATGGGACGCGGAGCGTCCCGGGCTGCATTCCCACGCGGAGCGTGGGAACGATCATTACTCAGAGGTTTTGCAGGGTTTCGAGGAGGATTCTGACTTTGGTGATCGACTCCTGATACTCAGCCTGCCAATCCGAGTCAGCGACAATCCCGCCACCGCCCCAGCAACACACCTGCCCATCCTTGACCAACAGACTGCGAATCGCGATGGAGCTGTCCATCTCGCCGCGCACGTCCAGGTACAGCAACGAGCCGCAATACAAGCCGCGCCGGGTCGGCTCCAGTTCATCGATGATCTGCATCGCACGAATCTTCGGCGCGCCGGTGATCGAGCCGCCGGGGAAACTGCCGGCAATCAAATCCAGTGCGTCGCGATCATCGGCCAGTTCACCGGTGACGCTACTGACCAGGTGATGCACGTTCGGATAGCTTTCCAGGCTGAACAACTCCGGCACCCGCACCGAACCGATGCGGCAAGTGCGGCCGAGGTCGTTGCGCAGCAGGTCGACGATCATCAGGTTTTCCGCACGATCCTTGGGGCTGGCCAGCAGTTCGGCGGCGTTCGCGGTATCTTCGGCTGGCGTCAGGCCACGCGGGCGAGTGCCTTTGATTGGCCGGGTTTCCACCTGACGCTGGCTGACTTTGACGAAGCGCTCCGGCGACAGGCTCAACACGGCGCCGCCGTCGGGCAGGCTCTGGAAACCGGAGAACGGCGTTGGGCAGGCCTTGCGCAATGCGCAGTAAGCCAGCCATGGGTCGCCCTGGCACGAAGCGCGGAAGCGTTGGGCGAAGTTGACCTGATAGCAGTCGCCGGCCTGGATGTAATGCTGAATGCGTTCGAAGGCTTGGCGGTAGTTGTCAGCCGAGAGATCGGCGGTCATTGGCTGGTTCAGTTTGAACGGCGCCATCAACTCGACAAGCGGCTGACTGAACAGCGCGATCAGCCGCTGTTTCTCGCTATCGATCACGGATGGATGAAACACCAGTTGGCTGCTGGCCGTCTGGTGATCGCTGATCAGTGCCCAGGCGTACAGGCCAAAACGTGCATCCGGTAATTGCAGATCATCGCGGGCCTGGCTCGGCAGGTTTTCCAGATGGCGGCCGAAGTCGTAGCTCAGATAGCCGATCAAACCGCCGGCGAAGGGCAGGTCGAAACCCGTTGGCAAATCAGCTTCGCCGAGGCGATTCAGATTGTCGCGCAGACGCTGCAGGAAGTGATCGCCGCTTTCGTCCGGCATTACCGCCAGTTGTTCCAGCGGCCAGGCGCTGAGCAGGTCATAACGGCCACGGTCGGCACTCGGTCGGCCGCTGTCGAGCAGCACGGCGCCAGGCGCGTTGCGGATGGCCGCGAAATAGTCGGCGGGATTGGCGCGGTAGGGCAGCGGGTGTACGGAGCAGGTCAACATGGGCGGGGCAGATCGGCCGTTGAGGCGGGGTGGGGATTGTAGTCCTCTCTCGGCTGTCAGATCAAAATCAAAAGCCTACCCCCTCACCCCAGCCCTCTCCCCCAAGGGGGGCGAGGGGGAAAGGGAGCAGATCGGGGGCTTTTCAAAACTTGGGTTCGGCTCGATATCTTGGGGGATGGAGCCGATCTGCATGCTTTTCAAGGCCAGGGTTCGGCTTGATATTTTGGGGGAAGGGAGCAGATCTCCATGCCGTTCAAGCCTGAGTTCGACTCAAGACGTTCAGGTCGGCGTACCTCCAACATCCACCTCGGTCAGTCCCCTCTCCCTTTGGGAGAGGGTTAGGGTGAGGGGCTCTTCAGCTTTTAGCCCTCGACAGCAGGAATATGCCCAAACATTTCCTGGGTAAACGCCACGCGCTCTTCAACCGATTCCGTCACCCCACGCGCCTTCAGCTCTTCCAGACGCGCTTCAACCGCGTGCGTGCGCAACGTCAGCCCACAGTCATTGGCGATCTGGATATTCAGCCCCGGCCGCGCATTCAGCTCCAGAATCAGCGGACCTTTCTCCTGATCGAGCACCATGTCCACGCCGATATAGCCCAACCCGCACAGCTCATAACAGCCCGCGGCGAGTTTCATGAAACCGTCCCAGTAGGGCAGTTGCACGCCGTCCACCGCGTTGGTGGTGTCGGGGTGTTTGGTGATGATGTTGTTCAGCCAGGTGCCGCGCAGGGTCAAACCGGTCGCCAGATCGACACCCACGCCAATCGCGCCCTGGTGCAGGTTGGCCTTGCCGCCCGACTGCCGGGTCGGCAGGCGCAGCATCGCCATCACCGGATAACCCATCAGCACGATGATGCGGATGTCCGGCACACCTTCGTAGCTGATGCTTTTGAAGATCTGATCCGGAGTCACGCGGTATTCGATCAGCGCCCGGTCACGATGGCCGCCCAGCGAATACAGGCCAGTGAGGATGCTCGAGATGTGATGCTCCAGCTCTTCGTGGGCGAGGATTTTGCCCGATACCGTGCGATAGCGACCTTCGAAACGGTCGGCGATGACGATGATGCCGTCACCGCCAGCGCCTTGGGCCGGTTTGATCACGAAGTCGCTGCGCCCGCCGATGATCTCGCCGAGCTTGTCGATTTCCTTTTCGGTGGAAATCACGCCATACAGCTCTGGCACGTGAATGCCGGCCGCGATGGCGCGCTCCTTGGTGATGATCTTGTCATCGACGATCGGGTACAGGCTGCGCTTGTTGTACTTGAGCACGTAGTCGGCGTTACGCCGATTGATGCCCATGATGCCCCGCGCCTCGAGGGCCTTCCAGGTCTTCCAGAAACCGAACATCAGGCGTCAGCCTTCTTCAGGAAAGCCTTGAAACGCACCAGTTCGGTCAGGCGGTAGCCGCGATAGCGACCCATCGCCAGCATGAAACCGACCAGAATCAGCAGGATCGCCGGGAAGGTGAACACGAAGTACACCAACTCAGGCACGGTCATGATCAGGTGCGCCAGAGACGCGGCGAACAGCGTACCAATCGCGACTTTCATCGCATGGCTGGCGCCGCGCTCTTCCCAGGTGATCGACAGGCGTTCGATGGTCATGGTCAGAATCACCATCGGGAACAGCGCCACCGACAGACCACGTTCCAGCCCGAGCTTATGGCTGAACAGGCTGATCGCCGCGATCAACACCACGACAAAGGTCAGCACCACCGAGAGTCGCGGCAGCATTTGCAGCTTCAGGTGTTCCAGGTACGAACGTAGCGACAGACCCAGCGCGGTGATCACGGTAAACAGCAGAATGCCGAAGCCCAGCTGCGTTTCGCGGAAGGCGAGGGCGATCAGTACCGGGGTGAACGTGCCGAGGGTCTGCAGGCCGATCAGGTTGCGCAGGATCAGGATCACCAGCACACCGATCGGGATCATCACCATGATCATGAACGTCTGTTGGGTCTGCAGCGGCAGGCCGTACAGCGAGTATTCGAGGAAGTTGGCGTCGGTGTTTTCGTCGGTCAGCTTGGCCAGACGAATCGCGTTCATCTCGCTGTTATTCAGGCTGAAGGTCACGTTGGCCTTCTTGCCGCCATCGACGGTGATCAGGTTCTCATCGCCGGTCCACCACAGCAGACGGTCGGTCGGCAGGCCTTGTTCGCCGGTTTCCGGATTGAAGTACAGCCAGTCGTTGCCGTTGAAGCTGCGCAGCCACAGTTCAGGCGTTTGCGGCTGGTCGGCGACGAGGCGGATGGTGTGGACTTTTTCCACCGGCACGTGGGCGATGGACAGCAGCAGTTCAACGATTTTGGCTTTGTGCGGCGTCGACGGATCGCCGGCCAGCAGCAGTTTCACGTTGTCGTCGTTAACGTTGTTGACGCGTTTGATCGCCTCGCCAATAAACGTTTCGACGTCGGCGGAATGCTGGCGGATCGGCGCGAGCAGGGCTTCGGCGGCGATTTTCTCCGGGCCTTCGATGACCATGCTGTCGCGGAAGGTCGGGCCTTTGATCTTGGATTTTTCCGCGGTGTAACGCTTGGTCAGCACCAGACGGTAATAAAGCGTCTGATTCCCTTTGGCCCGGCGCGCCGACCAGGTGACCTTGCGGTTGCCGTCGACGCGGTTCACGGCGACGCCGTAGTTATTGGAGATAAAACTCTCGTTGAGGCTGACGTAATCGCGGCTCAACGGCGGCACGAACATCTGGATCTTCACCGGATCCTTGGTGCTGGCGACGAATTCGACCTTGGCGTCGATGTTCCACAAGTCGTCGGTCGCATCTTCGGTCACCGGGATGCCGAGCACGAAAATCTGATAGGCCGTAACCGAAACGCCCAGGAGCACCAGAATGGTGATCAGGATTTTCAGGTGGAAGGTTAGAGAACGCATGGAAATTACTCGGCGGTATGAGCGGCGATGGTGCAGGCGGGTTTGCCGGCAGCGTATTTAAGACTGGGGTCGACCAGCGCGTCGAAGCGTTTCAGCGCCTCGGAGCCAATCAAAAGCGGGTATTGGAACGCACTTCGGTCGGTCAGGTTCACTTCGATGCTGCGCAGCGCTGATCCCATGCAGATATCCAGCTCGATCACCGGACGGGCGGTGTACTTCTTGCCTTCTTCCGGGTCGTAGTCGCCGGCGCGGCGCTTGATCTTGCTGACCCGCGCCAGCGGCCGTTCGATCGGGTGCGAATGCGCGGCGTCGATGGCCAGGTAGAAGCGTACCCAGGACTCACCGTTGCGTTTGAAGCGTTTGATGTCGCGGGCACTCAGCGAGGCGGTTTTCGCCCCGGTGTCGAGTTTGGCCGCGACTTCCAGATTGATGCCGTCAAGCGAAGCGTATTCGTTGAGGCCGTACACGGTTTTTTCCCCCGCGGCGGCGAGGCCGGGCAGGCAAAACAGGGCAAAGAATGTGGGAAAAGGCTTGAGTCTCATAAATCCTGGTGCGCAGCGTTCCGTTTTCGGTTCAGGTCCTTGGCAAAACTTGCGCAAGGCCCTTCGTGTGCCTATCAGCTTTTTATGACAAGCCGTACAAATGGCCAGCAAATGCGGGCGGCATTCTAGCACGGTGGGTTTATGGCGCCAGCGCCTGCACCGGTCTATAAAAGATCAAAAGATCGCAGCCTTCGGCAGCTCCTACATTGGATTTGCGTGCGCCCTGTAGGAGCTGCCGAAGGCTGCGATCTTTTAAGGTTATTAGACGATTGTCGACAATGTCTATTTATCCTTTGACTGATGCGGGCGAATTGGCTAGTTTTTGCCGCATTGGATTTAAAGGTGTCGACAATCATGCTGGATCAACTCGATCCCCCGGTCATCAGCGGCGACGATTCCGAGACGCTTTCGGAAAACGTCTTCCGACGCATTCAGGCGGCCATCGTCAAAGGCGAGATCGCCCCGGGCAGCAAGATCTCCGAGCCGGAGCTGGCGCGCACTTACGGCATCAGCCGTGGGCCATTGCGTGAGGCGATTCATCGCCTGGAAGGTCAGCGCCTGCTGGTGCGGGTACCGCACGTCGGCGCGCGGGTGGTGTCGCTCAGCCACGCCGAACTGCTCGAACTGTACGAAATCCGCGAATCCCTCGAAGGCATGGCCTGCCGTCTGGCGGCCGAACGCATGAGCGTCGAAGAAATCGACGAGCTGCGCCGAGTGCTGGAAACCCACGAGCGCGACGCCGCGTTTCAGGCCGGCGTTGGTTATTACCAGCAGGAAGGCGATTTCGACTTCCACTACCGGATCATCCAGGGCAGCGGCAACCGCACGCTGACGCAGATGCTCTGCGGCGAGCTGTATCAACTGGTGCGCATGTACCGCATCCAGTTTTCCACCACGCCGAACCGCCCGCGCCAGGCCTTTGCCGAACACCACCGGATTCTCGATGCCATCGCCGACCGTGACGGCGAGCTCGCGGAATTGTTGATGCGCCGTCACATCGGCGCCTCGAAACGCAACATCGCCCGTCATTACCAGGACGGCGCCCACAATAAGACAGCCACTGAACGAGGTGAGTCATGAGTTCCAAGCACAGCACTCCAGGCCAGCGTTTCCGCGATGCGGTCGCCAGCGAGCACCCATTGCAAGTGGTCGGCGCGATCAACGCCAACCACGCGCTGCTGGCCAAGCGCGCCGGTTTCAAGGCGATCTACCTGTCCGGTGGCGGGGTGGCCGCAGGTTCCCTCGGCGTTCCGGATCTGGGCATCACCGGTCTGGATGACGTGCTGACCGACGTGCGGCGGATCACTGACGTTTGCGATCTGCCGCTGCTGGTCGACGTCGACACCGGTTTCGGCTCGTCGGCGTTCAACGTCGCGCGCACGGTCAAGTCGATGATCAAGTTTGGCGCGGCGGCGATTCACATCGAGGATCAGGTCGGCGCCAAGCGCTGCGGCCACCGTCCGAACAAAGAGATCGTCAGCCAGCAGGAAATGGTCGACCGCATCAAAGCCGCCGTCGATGCCCGTACCGATGACAGCTTTGTAATCATGGCGCGTACCGATGCGCTGGCGGTGGAAGGTCTGGAGTCGGCTCTCGATCGCGCAGCGGCGTGCATCGAGGCCGGCGCCGACATGATCTTCCCGGAAGCCATCACTGAACTGGAGATGTACAAGCTGTTCGCCAACCGCGTGAAAGCGCCGATCCTGGCCAACATCACCGAGTTCGGTTCGACACCGCTGTACACCACCGAGCAACTGGCCGGCGCCGACGTGTCGCTGGTGCTGTATCCACTGTCGGCGTTCCGCGCGATGAACAAGGCTGCGGAAAACGTCTACACCGCGATCCGTCGCGACGGCACGCAGCAGAATGTCATCGACACCATGCAGACTCGCATGGAGCTTTACGATCGCATCGATTACCACACGTTCGAGCAGAAGCTCGACGCGTTGTTTGCCGCGAAGAAATAAAGATCAAAAGATCGCAGCTTGCGGCAGCTCCTACATGAACCGCATTCCCCTGTAGGAGCTGACGAGTGCAATGAGGCTGCAATCTTTTCGCCACACTCCCTAACAAATTCAAGATTGGAGAAAACAATGGCCGAAGCAAAAGTACTCAGTGGCGCCGGGCTCCGTGGCCAGGTTGCCGGGCAAACCGCACTGTCCACCGTGGGCCAGGCCGGTGCCGGGCTGACCTATCGCGGCTACGACGTGCGTGAACTGGCAGCCGATGCACAATTTGAAGAAGTCGCGTACCTGCTGCTGTACGGCGAACTGCCAACCCAGGCGCAACTCGACGAATACCAAGGCAAGCTGAGCAAGCTGCGCGACCTGCCGCAAGCGCTGAAAGAAGTGCTCGAACGCATCCCCGCCGACGCCCACCCGATGGATGTGATGCGCACCGGTTGCTCGTTCCTCGGCAACATCGAACCGGAGAAAGACTTCTCCGAGCAGCGTGACAAGACTGACCGCTTGCTCGCCGCGTTCCCGGCGATCATGTGCTACTGGTATCGCTTCAGTCACGACGGCAAACGCATCAATTGCGTCAGCGACGAGCCAACCATCGGCGGCCACTTCCTGCATTTGCTGCACGACAAGAAGCCAAGCGAACTACATGTCAAAGTGATGAACGTTTCGCTGATCCTTTACGCCGAGCACGAATTCAACGCCTCGACCTTCACCGCACGGGTTTGCGCATCGACCCTGTCCGATCTGTATTCCTGCGTAACAGCCGCTATTGGTTCGCTGCGCGGCCCGTTGCACGGCGGCGCCAACGAAGCGGCGATGGAAATGATCGAGCGCTTCTCGTCGCCGGAAGAGGCGATCAAAGGCACCCTCGGCATGCTCGAGCGCAAGGACAAGATCATGGGCTTCGGCCACGCGATCTATAAGGACAGCGACCCGCGCAACGAGGTGATCAAGGGCTGGTCGAAAAAACTCGCCGATGAAGTCGGTGACAAGGTGTTGTTTCCGGTTTCCGAAGCCATCGACAAGACCATGTGGGAGCAGAAGAAACTGTTCCCGAATGCCGATTTCTACCATGCCTCGGCGTACCACTTCATGGGCATTCCGACCAAGCTGTTCACGCCGATCTTCGTCTGCTCGCGCCTGACTGGCTGGGCTGCGCATGTGTTCGAACAACGCGCCAACAACCGCATCATCCGTCCAAGCGCCGAGTACGTCGGCGTTGAACAGCGCAAGTTCGTGCCAATCGAACGTCGCTGAAATGGTGGGTTGACCCGATCCTTGAAACCACCGCAAATCCCTGTAGGAGTGAGCCTGCTCGCGATGACGGACTGACATTCACCATCGATGTCGACTGATCCACCGCTATCGCGAGCAGGCTCACTCCTACAAGGGACGGTGTGAATCTTGAGTCTGGCGTCAGCTCACCCTTTGCAACCACCGTGACCCGAGTCCTGACCCGATGAACACAGCATTCCGCAAAACCCTGCCCGGCAGCCCTCTGGATTATTTCGACGCCCGCGCGGCGGTCGAGGCGATTCAGCCCGGCAGTTACGACACCCTGCCGTACACCTCCCGCGTGCTGGCGGAAAACCTTGTGCGTCGCTGCGACCCGGCCACGCTCACCGATTCCCTCAAACAACTGATCGAACGCAAACGCGACCTCGACTTCCCGTGGTTCCCGGCGCGTGTGGTCTGCCACGACATTCTCGGCCAGACCGCGCTGGTCGACCTTGCCGGCCTGCGCGACGCCATCGCCTTGCAGGGCGGTGACCCGGCGCAGGTCAACCCGGTAGTGCCGACGCAATTGATCGTCGACCACTCGTTGGCAGTAGAAGCGGGCGGTTTCGACAAACAGGCGTTCGAGAAAAACCGCGCCATCGAAGACCGGCGCAACGAAGACCGTTTCCACTTCATCAACTGGACCAAAAAGGCCTTCAAGAACGTTGATGTGATCCCGCCGGGCAACGGCATCATGCACCAGATCAACCTGGAGAAAATGTCTCCGGTGATCCAGGTGCGTGAGGGCGTGGCATTCCCTGATACCTGTGTCGGTACCGACAGTCATACGCCGCATGTCGATGCTTTGGGCGTGATCGCTATTGGCGTCGGCGGCCTCGAAGCCGAGAGCGTGATGCTCGGTCGCGCGTCGTGGATGCGTCTGCCGGAGAGCGTCGGCGTCGAACTGACCGGCAAGCTGCAACCGGGCATCACCGCCACCGACATGGTGCTGGCGCTGACCGAATACCTGCGCAAGCAGAAAGTCGTCGGAGCATGGCTGGAATTCTTTGGCGAAGGCGCGGCGGCGCTGACCCTCGGCGACCGCGCAACCATCTCCAACATGGCTCCGGAATACGGCGCCACGGCGGCGATGTTCTACATCGACCAGCAAACCATCGATTACCTGAAACTCACCGGTCGTGAAGACCAGCAAGTGCAGTTGGTCGAGCAATACGCCAAGCTCACCGGCCTGTGGGCCGACAGTTTGAAAGGCGCGCAATACGAGCGCGGTCTGACTTTCGATCTGTCGTCGGTGGTGCGCAACATGGCCGGGCCGAGCAACCCGCACGCCCGCGTCGCGGTGGCGGATCTGGCGGCCAAAGGCATCTCCGGGCAGTGGGAAAACGTGCCGGGGCAAATGCCCGACGGCGCGGTGATCATCGCCGCCATCACCAGTTGCACCAACACCAGCAACCCGCGCAACGTCATTGCCGCCGGCCTGCTCGCGCGCAACGCCAACAAGCTCGGCCTGACCCGCAAACCGTGGGTGAAATCCTCGCTGGCGCCGGGTTCGAAAACCGTCGCCCTGTACCTCGACGAAGCAGGGCTGACCACTGAACTGGAGCAGCTCGGTTTCGGCGTCGTCGCCTTCGCCTGCACCACCTGCAACGGCATGTCCGGCGCGCTCGATCCGCTGATCCAGCAAGAGATTATCGACCGCGATCTGTATGCGACCGCTGTGCTCTCGGGCAACCGCAACTTCGACGGCCGCATCCACCCGTACGCCAAGCAGGCGTTCCTCGCGTCGCCGCCGCTGGTAGTCGCTTACGCGATTGCCGGGACCATCCGTTTCGATATCGAAAAAGACGTGCTCGGTGTTGTGGACGGCAAGGAAATCCGCCTCAAAGACATCTGGCCGAGCGATGAAGAAATCGACTCGGTGGTGAAGTCTTCGGTCAAGCCTGAGCAGTTCCGTCAGGTCTACATTCCGATGTTCGCCGTCCACGAAGACACCGGCCCGAAAGTCACGCCGCTGTACGACTGGCGCGAGATGAGCACCTACATCCGCCGTCCGCCGTACTGGGAAGGCGCACTGGCCGGCGCCCGTCCGCTGAAGGGCATGCGCCCGCTGGCGGTGCTGCCGGACAACATCACCACCGATCACCTGTCGCCATCCAACGCGATCATGCTCGACAGCGCCGCCGGCGAATACCTGGCAAAAATGGGCCTGCCGGAAGAGGACTTCAACTCTTATGCAACCCACCGTGGCGACCACTTGACTGCGCAGCGCGCGACCTTTGCCAACCCGAAATTGTTCAACGAAATGGTCGTGGAAAACGGCAAGGTCAAACAGGGTTCGCTGGCGCGTGTCGAGCCGGAAGGCAAAGTGATGCGCATGTGGGAAGCCATCGAAACCTACATGGAGCGCAAGCAGCCGCTGATCATCATCGCCGGCGCCGATTACGGCCAGGGTTCGTCCCGCGACTGGGCGGCGAAAGGTGTGCGACTGGCCGGTGTCGAGGCGATTGCCGCAGAAGGTTTCGAGCGCATTCACCGCACCAACCTGGTGGGCATGGGCGTGTTGCCGCTGGAGTTCAAGCCGGGCACCGACCGTCACACGCTGGCCATCGATGGCAGCGAAACCTATGACGTAATCGGCGAGCGCAAACCGCGTGCGGATCTGACGCTGGTGATCCATCGCAAGAACGGCGAGCGCGTTGACGTGCGGGTGACCTGCCGTCTGGATACCGCTGAAGAAGTGTCGATCTACGAGGCTGGCGGCGTGTTGCAACGCTTCGCTCAGGACTTCCTTGAAGAGTCGGCGGTTGCCGTTTAAATCAACTGATGCGGGCATGGGATTTTAAGTCCCATGCTTTCGGTAAGGAGCAATATGGCTCACGCACCACAGATTAAAATCCCCGCCACCTACATGCGCGGCGGCACCAGCAAAGGCGTGTTCTTCAGCCTCAAGGATCTGCCCGAAGCGGCGCAGATTCCAGGCCCGGCTCGCGACGCTTTATTGCTGCGCGTGATCGGCAGTCCCGACCCCTACGACAAACAAATCGACGGCATGGGCGGCGCGACTTCAAGCACCAGCAAAACCGTGATTCTGTCGAAAAGCATCAAGGCTGATCACGACGTCGATTACCTGTTCGGTCAGGTCTCCATCGACAAGCCCTTTGTGGATTGGAGCGGTAACTGCGGCAACCTCTCGGCAGCGGTCGGTTCGTTCGCCATCAGCAACGGTCTGGTCGATGCCAGCCGCATTCCGCACAACGGTGTTGCGGTGGTGCGCGTGTGGCAGGCCAACATCGGCAAAACGATTATTGCCCACGTGCCGATCACCAACGGCGAAGTGCAGGAAACCGGTGATTTCGAGCTCGACGGCGTGACCTTTCCGGCCGCCGAAGTGCAAGTCGAATTCATGGACCCGGCGGCAGAAGAAGAGGGCGGCGGCGGTTCGATGTTCCCCACCGGCAACCTCATCGATGAGCTGCAAGTGCCGGGTGTTGGCACGTTCAAGGCGACCATGATCAACGCGGGTATCCCGACGATCTTTGTCAACGCCGAAGACATCGGTTACACCGGCACCGAACTGCAGAGCGCGATCAACAGCGATCCGCAAGCATTGCAGATGTTCGAAACGATTCGGGCTTATGGCGCGTTGCGCATGGGGCTGATATCGAATCTGGATGAAGCGGCGAAACGGCAACATACGCCGAAAGTCGCGTTTGTTGCCAAGCCTGCGGATTACGTGGCGTCCAGTGGCAAAGCGGTTGGCGTTGGGGATGTCGATTTGCTGGTGCGCGCGTTGTCGATGGGCAAGTTGCACCACGCGATGATGGGCACGGCGGCGGTGGCGATCGGGACGGCGGCAGCGATTTCCGGCACCTTGGTCAACCTTGCAGCGGGTGGCGTTGAACGTAATGCCGTGCGCTTCGGGCATCCGTCCGGAACGTTGCGCGTTGGCGCTGAAGCCAGTCTGGAGAACGGTGAGTGGGTGGTGAAGAAAGCCATCATGAGCCGTAGCGCGCGTGTCCTGATGGAGGGTTACGTGCGCATTCCCGGTGACTCTTTCTGATTCGAGATCTTTTACCCTCATCGGAACGCCGCCCGCCCAGCCCTCTCCCAAAGGGAGAGGGGGCCGACCGAGGTGTCTGGGGTTGTACATCGACCTGAAAGATCGAGTCGATTATGGATTCAGGGGCTGATCGAGGTTTTTGAAATTATGCATTGACCCGATCGATTATGGATTCAATGGCGATCGTTCACGTCGGTGAACCTCTAAAGCATCCCCCAATCAGTTCCCTCTCCCTCGGGAGAGGGCTAGGGTGAGGGGCCCCACCCACTGAAGAAACACCAAACAAGCAGGCACCCCAGACCTGCAATCAACCAAACCCGCCAAGCCCTGAGGAAGACCGCACCACTCATCATTCCCGCACAGGAGAACCGCAATGAGCGCCAACGTCGACCTGAACAACCGTCCCGACTACGACCATGTCCTGCAGGACATCGCCGATTACGTCCTCACCTTCAAAGCCCCCTCTGCCGAAGCCCTCGACACCGCCCGCAATTGCCTGATGGACACACTGGGCTGTGGCCTGCTGGCGCTGCGCTTCCCCGAATGCACCAAACACCTTGGCCCGATCGTCGAAGGGACGGTGGTTCCTTACGGTGCGCGGGTCCCCGGTACCTCCTATCGCCTCGACCCGGTCAAAGCCGCGTGGGACATCGGCTGCATCGTCCGTTGGCTCGATTACAACGACACCTGGCTCGCCGCCGAGTGGGGTCATCCATCCGACAATCTCGGCGGGATTCTTGCGGTGGCTGATCACCTCTCACAGAAGCGTCTGGCCAACGCTGAAGCGCCGCTGACCATTCGCGATGTGCTCGAAGCGATGATCATGGCCCACGAGATTCAAGGCGTGATCGCTCTGGAAAACTCCTTCAACCGAGTAGGACTCGATCACGTCATTCTGGTGAAAGTTGCTTCAACCGCTGTCACCGCCAAACTGATGGGCGCCAATCGTGAGCAACTGTTGTCGGCGTTGTCTCACGCGTTTGCCGATGGTCAGGCGCTGCGCACTTACCGGCACGCCCCAAACGCCGGTTCACGAAAATCCTGGGCGGCGGGGGATGCGTCGAGTCGTGGCGTGCGTCTGGCCGATATTGCCCTGCGCGGCGAGATGGGCATTCCCGGAGTGCTGACTGCGAAACAGTGGGGTTTTTATGACGTGCTGTTCAGCCACACCAACAGTGATCTGGCATTGAAACCCGAGAACAAACGCGCCTTCAGTTTCTCGCGGCCGTTCGGCAGTTACGTGATGGAAAACGTGCTGTTCAAGATCAGTTTCCCCGCCGAATTCCACGCGCAGACGGCCTGTGAAGCAGCGGTGACACTGCACCCGCAGGTGCGCAATCGTCTGCATGAAATCGACCGGATCGTCATCACCACTCACGAATCGGCGATTCGCATCATTTCCAAAGTCGGGCCGCTGGCCAATGCCGCCGACCGCGACCACTGCATCCAGTACATGACCGCCGTGCCGCTGGCGTTCGGCAATCTGGTCGCCGAGCAGTACGAAGATGATTTCCACAAGGCGCACCCGATCATCGATGTGCTGCGCGAGAAAATGGTTATCGTCGAAGATCCGCGTTTCACTCGCGAATATCTGGAGGCCGACAAACGCTCGATCGCCAACGCCGTGCAGGTGTTTTTCAAGGACGGCAGCAGCACCGACAACGTCGTGGTGGAATACCCGATCGGTCATCGCCGCCGCCGTGTCGAGGGCATTCCGTTGCTGGAAGACAAGTTCAAAGCCAACCTGGCCACGCGTTTCACCGGCCAGCGCAGCGGCGAAATCTTCGCGTTGTGCAAGGATCAGACGCAGCTGGAGTCCACCCCGGTAAACCGTTTCGTCGACCTATTTGTGATCTGACGAAAAACCTGTAGGAGCTGCCGCAGGCTGCGATCTTTTGACTTTGATTGTAAAAAACAAGATCAAAAGATCGCAGCCTTCGGCAGCTCCTACATGGACCGCGTACGCCATTTTTCGATGGGCAATTTGGTGATCGCAAAGCCGCTCAATAAAATCGCCGAATAGATCATCAGCTCCCGGGACAGGGTTTGTCCCTCGTACCAGGCGCCGATGATCACGGCAAACACCGGGAAAATGATAAACACGAACGACAGGATGATTGGGCTTAGGCGTTTAAGCAGCAAAAAGTAAACGATGAATCCGCCGACCGAGGCCACCAGCCCGAGATAGAACAGGGCGGCCCACGAGCGTGTTGTCACTTGCGCAAACACCGGCGTTTCGACGCTCAATCCGACAATAAATAACATCGCTCCGGCAATGCCGATCGGCAGCGTGTTGTAGGTAATCACGCTGATCGCGCTGCCATGTTTTTTCGTCACCACGTAACACAGCGCATGCATCACCGCCGCACACAGAATCGCCAACACGCCAAGCCATTCGGCCTGATCCAGATGCAGACCCTGGCTGCGAATAATCATGAACAGACTGCCGAAACCGATCGCGATACCGAGCATTTGCGACGGGTAGATTTTCTCGCGCAGAAACAGCGCGGAAAACAGCAGGATAAACACCGGCATGCAACTGAACAGCAGCGCTGTCAGGCCGGACGACACGTGCATCTCGCCATAGTTGAGCAGGTAGTAGGGCAGACTGAAATACGACAACGTGACGAACACAAAAAACCAGCGGCTTGGTCGAGGAAACAACAGCGGTTCCTTGCGCAACAGCGCAAAGCTCAGGAACAGCGGAAAGGCGATCAGAAAACGCAGGCCGGCAGCGGTCAGCGGCGGCACGCTTTCCACCGCGATCTTGATCCCCAGCCACGTCGTACCCCAACTCAGGCAGACGATCAGAAACAGCGTGCTGGTGAGCAATCCGGCGAGCCAGGGTTTGCTGATGTTCATCGGTGTGCTGACGGCGGTCGACATGCGGCGTGCTCCGAACGGTGGAATTGACCTGATCGTGGAATCGGTCTATTTCTGATTGAACCTGTTTTCAGCACGCTATTCGGGGCGAGAATGACTGTCAAAGTAAGTATTGCCATGGTGTCAATCCTCCGCGACGGCCTCGCCAATGGCGTCGGCGTGAAGTACAAACGCTTGGCCGATGCGGTCGCACAGGCCATCGACGAAGGTGTGATCGATACGGGATGCAAGTTGCCGCCCCACCGATTGCTGGCTGACAGTCTGGGCGTGACCATCGGCACTATCAGCCGTGCTTACGGTGAACTTGAGCGTGTCGGATTGGTGGTTGCTCGCGTAGGAGATGGCACCTATGTGTGTCAGCGCGGGATGGAGCGGCCGCAGGACAAAGGCTTTCGTAATGTCAGCGATGAGCCGTCAGCCTGCTTCGACATGAGCCGCAATCAGCCGATGCCAGGACAAGAGGCGGCGTTCATGAGCCAGAGTCTCCAGGACCTGGCGAGTGATCCACGGGTGTTACAGCAGTTGACTGGATACACCGCTGAAGGTGGGCTGGCACGGCACCGCTTGGCGGGGGCGGTCTGGTTGCAGCACGGGACGTTTGTCCCGCATGTCGATCAGGTGTTGTGCGTCAACGGCGGCCAACATGGTCTGTTGTGCGCGTTGATGGGTTTGCTCAAGGCCGGCGACACCGTTGTGACCGAGCATTTGTCCTACCCGGGATTGATCGGCGTCGCACGTCAGCTCGGGATAAAACTCATTGGCGCGGCGATGGATGACGAAGGACTTGTGCCGTCGGCACTGGAAGAAATCTGCCGTCAGCATCGCGTTTCTGCACTGTATTGCACCCCAACGATCCAGAATCCTACAGCCGCTGTGATGTCGATCCCACGGCGCGAGGCGATTGCCGATATCTGCCGCCAGCACAATTTGCTGATTATCGAAGACGAAGCCCATGCGGTTCTGGATCGTCAGCGCCCGTTGCCGCTGAGTTATTTCGCGCCGGAACGTTCGGTGTTGATCGGCAGCCTGAGCAAGGCTGTTTCTGCCGGATTGCGCGTCGGTTACCTGCACGCGCCGCAAGCGTTGATCGGGCGTTTGAGTGCCGCCATCCGCGCAACGTGCTGGATGGCCAATCCGTTATCGATGGAAGTGGCCAGTCTGTGGATTGAAAGCGGTATGGCCGAGCGTTTGCTGGACGAACAGATCAGCGAGATCGCTCGGCGCAAGGCTTTGGTGGCACCTGTTCTGCAAGGCTTGAACTACAAGACTCACCCTTACAGTCCGCATTTCTGGGTGCAAGTGCCTGAGCTGTGGCGGGCGTCGCAGATTGCAGCGGAGTTGAAGGAGAACAACTATCTGGTGGCCACCGCTGAGGCGTTTGCGGTGGGGCATGCAGCGGTGCCGCAATTTATTCGGGTGAGTGTGTGTAATGCGGTGGGGGATGATCGGTTGTTGCTTGCAGGTTTTGAAGCTTTAAGCCGGGCACTGACAGAGATCGTTTAATCGTTCATCGCGAGCAGGCTCACTCCTACAATGAATCTCTGTCGTCCACATGATCTGTGCCCGCTGAAGATCAACTGTAGGAGTGAGCCTGCTCGCGATAGCGGTCGCACAGACACCAGCAATCTACTTGAAGCGCCGCTCCACACCTTTCTCCACCAGAATCTTCGCCGAAATCTCTTCCACCGAAAAATGCGTGGAGTTGATGTTCGGGATGTTCTCGCGGCGGAACAGATTCTCCACCTCACGCACTTCGAATTCGCACTGGGCGTAGCTCGAATAACGGCTGTTGGGCTTGCGCTCATTGCGGATAGCGGTGAGGCGGTCCGGGTCGATGGTCAGGCCGAACAGCTTGTGCTGATGGGCGCGCAGGGCCGTTGGCAGGGTCAGGCGCTCCATGTCGTCTTCGGTCAGCGGATAGTTGGCCGCGCGGATGCCGAACTGCATGGCCATGTACAGACACGTCGGCGTTTTGCCGCATCGCGACACGCCCACTAGTATCAAATCGGCTTTGTCGTAATAGTGCGTGCGCGCACCGTCGTCATTGTCGAGGGCGAAGTTCACCGCCTCGATGCGCTCCATGTAATTGGAGTTGTGCCCGATCGAGTGGGACTTGCCGACGGTGTAGGAAGAATGCTCGGTCAGTTCCTGCTCAAGCGGGGCGAGGAAGGTCGAGAAAATATCGATCATGAAACCATTGGAGGTTGCGAGAATCTCACGGATGTCCTGATTGACGATGGTGTCGAAGATGATCGGGCGGAAGCCGTCGGTTTCGGCGGCTTTGTTGATTTGTTGTACCATGGCCCGCGCTTTATCCACGCTGTCGATGTACGGTCGCGTGAATTTGCTGAAGGTAATGTTTTCGAACTGCGCCAGAAGGCTTTGACCCAGGGTTTCGGCAGTGATGCCGGTGCCATCGGAGATGAAGAAAGCAGATCGTTTCATTTGCACCTTGGGCCTTAAGCTAGTAACGAATCTTGGATATGATAGGCGCGATTTGTCGGCCGCGATTGGCCCGCATTCTCACTTATTTTCCAGGTCCAGGCCATACAACCGGCCAAGGCTCCCCCGGGCCGCCGGTTTCTGAGCTTTTCCAACACAGTTAGTGGAGAGATCACCTTGGTAGAGTACGTAGTTTCCCTCGATAAGCTCGGCAAACACGATGTTGAGCATGTGGGGGGCAAGAACGCATCCCTGGGCGAGATGATCAGTAACCTGGCAGGCGCCGGTGTTTCGGTCCCCGGCGGCTTCGCCACGACGGCTCAGGCTTATCGTGATTTCCTCGAACTGAGCGGCCTCAACGACCAGATCCACCAGGCCCTCGACGCGCTCGACGTTGATGACGTCAACGCCCTGGCCAAGACCGGCGCGCAGATCCGTCAATGGATCATGGAAGCCGAATTCCCTGAAAAACTGAATGCCGAAATCCGCACCGCGTTTGCCGCGCTGTCGGCCGGCAACCCTGACGTGGCCGTGGCCGTGCGTTCTTCCGCCACCGCCGAAGACTTGCCGGACGCCTCGTTCGCCGGTCAGCAGGAAACCTTCCTGAACATCCGTGGTGTGGAAAACGTTATCCGCGCCGCCAAAGAGGTGTTCGCTTCGCTGTTCAACGACCGTGCGATTTCCTACCGCGTGCACCAGGGCTTCGACCACAAACTGGTCGCCCTGTCGGCTGGCGTGCAGCGCATGGTGCGTTCGGAAACCGGCACTGCCGGCGTGATGTTCACCCTCGATACCGAATCCGGTTTCCGTGACGTGGTGTTCATCACCGGCGCCTACGGCCTGGGCGAAACCGTCGTACAAGGCGCGGTCAACCCGGACGAGTTCTACGTGCACAAGGGCACGCTGGAGGCCGGTCGCCCGGCGATCCTGCGTCGCAACCTGGGCAGCAAAGCCATCAAGATGATCTACGGCGACGAGGCCAAGGCCGGTCGTTCGGTCAAGACCATCGACGTCGACAAGGCTGACCGCGCGCGTTTCTGCCTGTCCGACGCTGAAGTCAGCGAACTGGCCAAGCAAGCGATGATCATCGAGAAGCACTACGGCTGCCCGATGGATATCGAGTGGGCCAAGGACGGTGACGACGGCAAGTTGTACATCGTGCAGGCGCGTCCGGAAACCGTGAAAAGCCGCACCCAGGCCAACGTCATGGAACGTTACCTGCTGAAAGAAACCGGCACCGTGCTGGTGGAAGGTCGTGCGATTGGCCAGCGTATCGGCGCCGGTAAAGTGCGCATCATCAAGGACGTCTCCGAGATGGACAAAGTCCAGCCGGGCGACGTGCTCGTTTCCGACATGACCGACCCGGACTGGGAACCGGTGATGAAGCGCGCCAGCGCCATCGTCACCAACCGTGGCGGGCGTACTTGCCACGCAGCGATCATCGCTCGCGAGCTGGGCATCCCGGCAGTGGTCGGTTGCGGCAACGCCACCCAATTGCTGAAGGATGGCCAGGGCGTGACCGTGTCCTGCGCTGAAGGCGACACCGGTTACATCTTCGAAGGCGAACTGGGCTTCGACATCAAGAAGAACTCCGTCGACGCCATGCCGGAGCTGCCGTTCAAGATCATGATGAACGTCGGCAACCCGGATCGTGCCTTCGACTTCGCGCAACTGCCGAACGCCGGTGTCGGCCTGGCTCGTCTTGAGTTCATCATCAACCGCATGATCGGCGTCCACCCGAAAGCGCTTTTGAACTACGACGGTCTGCCGCAGGAAATCAAAGACAGCGTCGACAAGCGTATCGCCGGTTACAACGACCCGGTCGACTTTTACGTCGACAAACTGGTGGAAGGCATCAGCACCCTGGCGGCGGCGTTCACGCCGAAGAAAGTCATCGTGCGCCTGTCGGACTTCAAGTCCAACGAATACGCCAACCTGATCGGCGGCAAGCTGTACGAGCCGGAAGAAGAAAACCCGATGCTGGGCTTCCGTGGCGCTTCGCGTTACATCAGCGAATCGTTCCGTGACTGCTTCGAACTCGAATGCCGCGCGCTGAAACGTGTGCGCAATGAGATGGGCCTGACCAACGTCGAAATCATGGTGCCGTTCGTTCGTACCTTGGGCGAAGCGAGTCAGGTCGTCGATCTGCTCGCCGAAAACGGCTTGAAGCGCGGCGAAAACGGTCTGCGCGTGATCATGATGTGCGAGCTGCCATCCAACGCGATCCTTGCTGAAGAATTCCTCGAATTCTTCGACGGCTTCTCGATCGGTTCCAACGACCTGACTCAGCTCACCCTGGGCCTGGACCGCGATTCCGGTATCATCGCGCACCTGTTTGACGAGCGTAATCCGGCGGTCAAGAAGCTTCTGGCCAACGCGATTGCCGCGTGCAACAAGGCCGGCAAGTACATCGGTATCTGCGGTCAGGGTCCTTCGGACCACCCGGATCTGGCTAAGTGGCTGATGGAGCAGGGCATCGAAAGCGTGTCGCTGAACCCGGATACCGTGCTGGAAACCTGGTTCTTCCTCGCCGAAGGTCAGACACCGGCTTAAAGAGTATGTGAACGGCCCGCTCCCACAGGGGGCGGGCCTTGAGATTCAAGTAGGGCGGGCTCCTGTAGATGCCGCCCTTTTTTGTGCAAGAGCATTATGCAAAGCAGCAGCAACTTATTTCCTGTCGCCCTGATCAGCGCCGAACGGCGTGGTGATCTGAGCGAAGACGTGTATCGACTGAAACCCGGCAACAGTCCCGACTGGTCCGTGGAAATCGCTGTGACCCGCTTGGGCATGGCCGATGACACGGCGCCTCGCGGTGTGCCGGTGATTTTGCTGCACGGCAGTTTTTCCAATCGACGCTTCTGGTTTTCACCCAAAGGCCTGGGCCTGGGCGCATATCTGACGCGACTGGGGTTCGACGTTTGGATTCCGGAGATGCGCGGTCACGGCCTGTCGCAGCGCAATGAGGAATACCGACGCAACCGTGTCGCCGACTATGCCCGTTACGATCTGCCGGCGATTGCCGCATTCGTGCGAGAGCAGAGCGGGCAGATTCCGCACTGGATCGGCCATTCGCTGGGCGGCATCACCTTGGCCGCGGCGCTCGGTGGCGAATACCTTGGCGAGCCTGCCGTAGCTTCTGCGGCGTTTTTCGGTACTCAGGTCAGCCGCACCTATTGGCCGCTGAAAATCCCGCCAGTGGAGTGGAGTGGGCGCTTTATTCTCAAGCGCTTCGCGCAACTGTCGGGTTCGCGCCTCAAGCGTGGCCCGGAAGATGAGCCGATCGGCCTGGCGCTGGAAAGCATGCGCTGGTACGGCTTGTTCGGCCGTTTTGGCGACAAGGACAAGGATTGGTGGGCGGGTCTGGCGGACGTCAAGGTGCCGGTGCTGGCAGTGACGGCGGCGGGGGATCATCAGGACCCGGCCTGGGCCTGTCGCAAACTGTTCGAACAGATCGGCTCCGAGCACAAGCAATTCGTCAATCTGGGGCGCGAACAGGGTTTCACCGATAATTTCGGTCATGTTGAAATGTTGGTGAGCAAAGCGGCGCAGAATGAAGTGTGGCCCTTGGTCGCGCGCTGGTTGAACGATCAGCACACGCCGTTACTGGGCGAGAAGCCTGATCTGGCTGCTGCGGTCTGAGACGGGGCTGGGTAAAGGGCATTTCGTAAAGGTCGGCTTGCGGCTAAGATATGACGAATTGTGCGGTTCTGGTCATATTCGGTGGCAGTTTAGCGATTACGTTTCAGCGTTTGTTCAGGTTCATTCAGCGAACATTCAATGAGCTAAGGTAAACAGCGACCACCGGAACTCGTCTCTTCAGAACGCGGCATCCTTGATCGTCTTGCTTTTTACAGGAGTTTTTCGATGAACCATTACCTTACGCCTGACCTGTGCGACGCCTATCCGGAGCTGGTGCAGGTGCTGGAACCGATGTTCAGCAATTTCGGCGGCCGTGATTCGTTCGGCGGCGAAATCGTGACCATCAAATGCTTCGAAGACAACTCGCTGGTCAAGGAACAGGCTGAGCTCAAGGGCAACGGCAAAGTGCTGGTGGTCGATGGCGGCGGTTCGCTGCGTCGCGCGCTGCTGGGTGACATGATCGCCGAGAAAGCCGCTAAAAACGGCTGGGAAGGGCTGGTGATCTATGGCTGCATCCGTGACGTCGACGTCATTGCGCAGACCGATCTGGGCGTGCAGGCGTTGGCCAGCCATCCGATTAAAACCGAAAAGCGCGGCCTCGGTGACCTCAACGTCCCGGTGACTTTCGCCGGTGTGACGTTCCACCCGGGCCACTACATTTATGCGGACAACAACGGCGTGATCGTCTCGCCGAGTCCGCTGCAGATGCCTGAATAAGATTTTCGACAAGGGATGCGGATGTTCGAGGAAGAAAACGCGCAATGGGGGCTGGTGCATGCCCTGGTGCTGGACGGAAAAGGCGGTGCGCGTTCGATAGCCCGGACTGAGCTCGACGATTTGCAGCTGCAGGCCCATGAAAGCCTGTGGCTGCATTGGGATCGCAGCCATCCGCAAACGCAGACCTGGCTGCGCAAATCCAGCGGTCTCAATGAATTCACCTGCGATCTGCTGCTGGAAGAGAACACTCGACCGCGCCTGTTGCCGTTGCCGGATTCCGAGTTGCTGCTGTTTCTGCGTGGGGTCAATCTCAATCCGGGTGCAGAGCCGGAAGACATGGTCTCGGTGCGGATTTTCGCTTCGGCCCAACGGGTGATTTCCCTGCGTTTGCGCCCATTGCGCGCCACCGATGAATTACTGGTGCAATTGGCGGACGGCAAAGGCCCGAAAACCTCGTCTGAACTTATCCTTTATCTAGCGCAGTTCCTCACCAACAAGGTGCAGGATCTGGTCACTTGCCTCTCGGAAATCGCCGATGAGGAAGAAGAAAAAATGGATGCCGACGAACGGTATACCCCCGAGCATGGCGCCATTCTGCACATCCGCCGCCGGGCCGCTGGGTTGAAGCGTTTTCTTGCGCCGCAGCGGGATATTTTCGGACAACTGACGCGGATAAAACTGCCGTGGTTTGTCGATGACGATGCCGATTACTGGAACGAATTGAACAACAGCCTGACCCGCTATCTCGAAGAACTCGAATTGACCCGAGAGCGCGTGGGGCTTGTGCTGGAGGCCGAAGACCGGCGGTTGAGCGAGCGCATGAATCGCACGATGTACCGCTTCGGGATCATCACCTGCATCTTTTTGCCGATGAGTTTCATCACCGGTCTGCTGGGCATCAACGTCGGCGGAATTCCGTTCTCCAGCAGCCCATATGGTTTCCTGATCGCCTGCTTGACGGTACTCGCCTTGGCCTTCGGTCAGTGGTGGTTATTCCGTCGTTTGCGCTGGGTCTGAACATGGCGCATGTGACCCGACCAAATCTGCCCGCGTCTTTCACAGACATCACGAGAGGTGCGTATGCACGATCCGTTTGAACAGTCTTTGCGCGACATGCTCAACGCTTCGCCGTCCAGCCGCGACGACGATGCATGCCTGGGCCGCGTACTCAAAACCGCCAACCGCCAGGTCGGCGCCGGTGATTTGTTCAGCCTGCTGGGCCGCTGGCTGCCCGCGCTGATGATCGCCCTGAATAACGGCTCGGCCCATGTCTCGCCGGTTTCCCGTCGTAAACCTACCGCTCGCACTGCTGATAAGGCTGATTGAATATGGAACTCGACCTCTGGACTCAGAGCCTCGTCACTGCAATGACTGCGTTGTGGACCAAAGTAGCCAACTTCATCCCGAACCTGTTCGGCGCACTGGTCGTGCTGCTGTTGGGTTTCGTTGTGGCCAAGCTGCTCGATACCTTGCTCTCCAAGCTGCTCGCCAAACTGGGTCTTGATCGCCTGATGGGTGGTACCGGGCTGACCAAGTTGATGTCGCGTGCGGGGCTGCAAGTTCCGATTTCAACGCTGATCGGTAAAATCGTTTACTGGTTCGTTCTGCTGATTTTTCTGGTTTCTGCAGCAGAATCCCTTGGCCTCGAGCGAGTTTCGGCTACGCTGGATATGTTGGCGCTCTATTTGCCGAAAGTATTCGGCGCGGCGTTGGTGTTGCTGGTGGGTGTTTTGCTCGCACAACTGGCCAACGGGCTGGTGCGCGGGGCGGCAGAAGGCGTAGGCCTGGACTACGCTTCGGGGCTTGGGCGAATTGCCCAGGGGCTGGTGATCATCATCAGCATTTCGGTCGCGATCAGTCAGCTTGAGGTCAAGACCGACCTGCTGAACCATGTGATTGTCATCGTTTTGATTACCGTTGGTCTGGCCGTTGCGCTGGCCATGGGTTTGGGAAGCCGGGAAATTGCCGGTCAGATTCTTGCGGGAATCTATGTGCGTGAGTTGTATCAGGTTGGGCAACAAGTGCGTGTTGGCGAGGTCGAAGGCCAGATCGAGGAGATCGGCACGGTTAAAACCACATTGCTGACCGATGAGGGTGAGCTAGTCTCTCTTTCCAATCGGATCCTGCTGGAACAGCATGTGAGTAGCCGCTAATCCGGCAAACCCTGCTAATGTATGCCGCCGCGAAATGCCAGCTGATGCTGGTCGCGGTGGACATTGACCTGACTGTCGGCACGACTTGTTTTGAATAAAGCCCAAACGCTATCCACGCGCTACGACCCCCGCGAGCTCTCTGATGAGGAGTTGGTCGCGCGCTCGCATACCGAGCTGTTTCACGTAACGCGCGCCTATGAAGAACTGATGCGGCGTTACCAGCGAACATTATTTAACGTTTGTGCGAGATATCTTGGGAACGATCGCGACGCAGACGATGTCTGTCAGGAAGTCATGTTGAAGGTGCTGTATGGCCTGAAGAACTTCGAGGGGAAATCGAAGTTCAAAACGTGGCTCTACAGCATCACGTACAACGAATGTATTACGCAGTATCGGAAGGAACGGCGAAAGCGTCGCTTGATGGACGCATTGAGTCTTGACCCCCTCGAGGAAGCGTCCGAAGAAAAGGCGCCGAAACCCGAGGAGAAGGGCGGGCTTGATCGCTGGCTGGTGTATGTGAACCCGATTGACCGTGAAATTCTGGTGCTTCGATTTGTCGCAGAGCTGGAATTTCAGGAGATCGCAGACATCATGCACATGGGTTTGAGTGCGACAAAAATGCGTTACAAACGTGCTCTAGATAAATTGCGTGAGAAATTTGCAGGCATTGCTGAAACTTAGTTCAGCGCAAATATCTCTTACGTGTAGGCAAGTTCTGATAGACTTGCCGCCGAGTTGTCCCCCGGTTTGCGGGACTGCTTCACAATCACCAGATGGGGATTTAACGGATGAAACTGAAAAACACCTTGGGCTTGGCCATTGGTTCTCTGATTGCCGCCACTTCGTTCGGCGCTCTGGCACAAGGCCAAGGCGCAGTTGAAATCGAAGGCTTCGCAAAGAAAGAACAATTCGACAGCGCTCGTAACTTCAAGAACAACGGCAACCTGTTCGGCGGTTCGATCGGTTACTTCCTGACCGACGACGTTGAACTGCGTCTGGGCTACGACGAAGTGCACAACGTACGTTCCGACGACGGTCGTAACATCAAGGGCGCGAACACCGCTCTGGACGCTCTGTACCACTTCAACAACCCAGGCGACATGCTGCGTCCGTACGTATCGGCTGGTTTCTCCGATCAGAGCATCGGTCAGAACGGTTCCGGCGGTCGTAACCGTTCCACCTTCGCCAACGTTGGCGGCGGTGCCAAGCTGTACTTCACCGAGAACTTCTACGCCCGTGCCGGCGTTGAAGCTCAGTACAACATCGACCAGGGCGACACCGAGTGGGCTCCTAGCGTTGGTATCGGTGTGAACTTCGGTGGCGGCTCCAAGCCTGCTGCTGCTCCAGTTCCAGCACCAGCTGAAGTCTGCTCCGACAGCGACAACGATGGCGTTTGCGACAACGTTGACAAGTGCCCGGACACCCCAGCCAACGTAACTGTTGACGCTGACGGCTGCCCAGCAGTTGCTGAAGTTGTTCGTGTTGAGCTGGACGTTAAGTTCGACTTCGACAAGTCGGTTGTGAAGCCAAACAGCTACGGCGACATCAAAAACCTGGCTGACTTCATGAAGCAGTACCCATCCACCACCACTACTGTTGAAGGTCACACTGACTCCGTCGGTCCTGACGCTTACAACCAGAAACTGTCCGAGCGTCGTGCAAACGCCGTTAAGCAAGTTCTGACCAACCAGTACGGTGTTGAATCGTCCCGCGTTCAGTCTGTTGGCTACGGCGAATCCCGCCCAGTTGCTGACAACAAAACTGAAGCTGGCCGCGCTGTAAACCGTCGCGTAGAAGCGCAGGTTGAAGCTCAAGCTAAGTAATTAGCTGCCGCTCTGAGAAAAGCCCGGCTTAGGCCGGGCTTTTCTTTGTCTGCGATTTGGCTTTGCAGTTTTAAAAGATCGCAGCCTTCGGCAGCTCCTACATGAAATCTGCATACGTCCTGTAGGAGCTGCCGCAGGCTGCGATCTTTTGCTCTTCAACAATGGCTGCCACCGCACCAATTACCAAAATCGCCGGGCTTTTCAGCCCAAACCTGAACGCATCAGCACTCATGCTCGCCAGATCACTCCGGCATTCGCGCTGCTCTGGCAACGACGCATTCTCGATCATCGCCACCGGCGTATCCGCTGCCATCCCGCCCGCCAGCAACTGATCGCGAATCTCGCCCAGCTTGGCCACCCCCATGTAAACCACCAGCGTTGTGCCGCCCTGCGCCAGTGCCTGCCAGTTCAACTGGCTGTCATCCTGAGTATGCGCAGTCACCAGCGTCACCCCGCGTGCGACCCCACGCAACGTCAGCGGTATATCGCACTGCGTCGCCCCGGCCAGCCCGGCGGTGATGCCATTGACCAACTCCACCTCGACGCCACGCTCACGCAGCCAATGCGCCTCTTCACCCCCTCGACCGAAAATGCACGGATCGCCACCCTTGAGCCGCACCACACACTTGCCGTGGCGGGCATAGCGCAGCATCAGTCGATGAATGAACGCTTGCGGTGTCGAGCGGCAACCACCGCGTTTACCCACGGCAATGATGCGCGCATCAGGGCAGTGCTCCAGCACCGCCTCGTTGACCAGATCATCGATCAGCACCACGTCGGCCTCGCGCAGAGCGCGCACCGCTTTGAGGGTCAGCAGTTCCGGATCGCCGGGGCCCGCGCCTACCAGCCAGACTTTTGCATTCATGCTGCTTTCCTCATCAGATGATGGCGACCGGCTGCAACTCGGCAGCCAGCAAACGCTTTATTTCCGGGACGCACGAACCGCATTGCGTGCCGCAACCCAAATTGCTTTTCAAGCCTTGCAGATCCAGCCCTTGGCGAATACCGGCGCAGACCGCGTTGAGGCTGACGTTGTTGCAGTTGCACAGGGTCTTATCCGCAGCGATCTGCGCCCCGGCACTGCCCGGCGGCGCACTCATCGGTGCCAGCAACCAGCGCCGCAGTTGTTCGTCGGCACGGCCTTCCAGCCACAACCCTTGCAGCCAATGCCGGGCGAGGGTTTCGCCGGCCAGGCGAATCGCGGTGATTCGGCCGTTTTCAATACGCACGCGCTTGCCAATGGCCCGGCGCGGATCGTCATAGGCCAAAACCGGACCGTCGATCAGCGACAGGCATCGGTCGATTTCACTGAGCAATTGCGCATCCGGTGCCTCGCTGCTGGCAGCGCGTATCAGCAATGCCGATCGTTCACGTCCGACAAGGCTGAGGCTAACGTAGGAAAATGCCTCACAGAGCGGTCGTAGCGTCTCGAAGTGCCGTTGAACATCACCTTCGATCAGTGCGAAAAGCTGCCACGGCAGATTGACCGGTTCCAGGCGCACGCCGCTGTGTTTGAGTTCCGGTTGTTTCGACAAAGGATCGAAGGCCGGCAGGGTCAGGCTGTTCACGCCGCCCTTGAGGAAGCGATCGCCCCAGTGCATCGGTAGAAACGCTTGTCCCGGACGTACGCTGTCATCACTAGCGACCGCAACAATTACCGCGCCGCGACGACTTTTCAGATTGACCAGATCGCCCGGCTGCAAACGATGCCGGCGCATTTCATCTGGATGCAGGCTCAACACCGCTTCGTTGACATGCCCGAACAGTTGCGCCGCCGTACCGGTGCGGCTCATACCGTGCCATTGATCACGCAAGCGGCCAGTGATCAACGTCAGTGGAAAGCGTGCATCGCGTTGTTCTTTGGCGGCACGATACGGGTCGGCGATGAATTGCGCGCGCTCGTTGGCGGTTGGGAAAATCCCGTCTTCGTACAGTCGTGGCGTTCCTCGCCGCGCTCCGACAGGGAAGGGCCATTGCTGCGGTCCGATCTCGTCGATCAGCGCGTGACTGATCCCGGACATATCCAGATCCCGCCCACGCGTCAGCCCTTTGAACTCATCGAACAGTTGTGCAGGTTGGGTGAAAGTAAACAGGCTCGATGCAGAGGGGCGCAGACGTTTCTCCAGACGCTGCGCGAAATCTACCGTAATCGCCCAATCCGGCCGCGCCTCACCCGGTGGGAGAATGGCTTTGCGCACGTGGGAAATGCGTCGCTCGGAATTGGTCACCGAACCTTCTTTCTCGCCCCAACTGGCGGCGGGCAGCAGCAGATCGGCGAATGCTGCGGTTTCAGTCGTGCGAAAGGCTTCTTGCAGAACCACAAACGGGCAAGCTTCCAGCGCCGCGCGCACCGCACTCTGATCCGGCATCGATTGCGCAGGGTTGGTGCAGGCAATCCACAACGCCTTGATCTTGCCGCTGCGCACTTGCTCGAACAGTTCGATGGCGCTGAGACCAGTGCTTTCCGGCAACCGATCAACGCCCCAATAAGCCGCCACTTCAGCGCGGTGTTCAGGGTTGGCCGCGTCTCGATGGCCCGGCAACAGATTCGACAAACTACCGGTTTCGCGCCCGCCCATGGCATTCGGCTGACCGGTGAGGGAGAAAGGTCCTGCACCCGGACGACCGATTTGCCCGGTGGCCAAGTGCAGATTGATCAACGCGCTGTTTTTTGCGCTACCGGCCGTGGACTGGTTCAAACCCATGCACCACAACGACAGAAAACTCGGCGAAGTGCCAACCCATTCGGCGCATTGCTGCAGTTGCTCGACGCTGATGCCGCATAACTGTGAAACCATTTGCGGGGTGTAATCGCGCACCAGATTCTTCAATTCGGCGAGGCCATCGGTGTGCGCCTTGACGAAGTCGCGATCAATCCAGTCTTCCCACAACAGCAGGTGCAAAATCCCATGGAATAAAGCGACATCGGTACCGGGCAGAATCGCCAGGTGCAGATCGGCGAGGTCGCAGGTGTCGGTGCGTCGTGGATCAATGACGATGACTTTCATCTGCGGGCGGCGGGATTTTGCTTCCTCCAGCCGACGGAAAAGTACTGGATGGGCATAGGCCATGTTACTGCCGACGATCATCACGCAATCGCTGAGCTCCAGGTCCTCATAGCTGCACGGCGGGGCGTCGGCGCCGAGGCTGCGTTTGTAGCCGACCACGGCTGAAGACATGCACAGGCGTGAATTGCTGTCGATGTTGTTGGTGCCAACCAGTGCCCGTGCAAGCTTGTTGAAGGCGTAGTAGTCCTCGGTCAGTAACTGGCCGGAGATATAGAACGCGACGCTGTCCGGGCCGTGTTCGGCGATGGTTTCGGCGAACACGTTGGCGGCATGTTCCAGCGCAGTGTCCCAATCCGTGCGGCTGCGCGCCAGGCCTTTGCCCAAACGCAGTTCCGGGTACAGCGCGCGGGCCGCGAGGTCGCCGGTCAGGTGCAGGGTCGAGCCTTTGCTGCACAGTTTGCCGAAGTTGGCCGGGTGCGCCGGATCGCCGCTGACGCCGAGGATGCGCTCGCCGTCATGCTCGATCAGCACGCCGCAGCCGACCCCGCAATAACAGCAGGTCGAGGCGGTCGTCTGGCGGTTCATCAGATGGCGTCCCGCAGAGCCAGTTGCACACGACCGTTTTCGACTCGCGCTGGGTGATGGTGCGCGCAACCGATGTCCGGCGCCTGCGCCTCGCCGGATTGCAGGTCGATCTGCCAATTGTGCAGCGGACAGGCCACGCGTTTTCCGTAGATCAAACCTTGTGACAACGGCCCACCCTTGTGTGGGCAGCGGTCGTCGAGGGCGAAAACTTCGTCGTCGCTCGTACGAAAAATCGCAATGTCACCTTTCGGCCCGGCAATGATTCGCGAACCGAGGGTATTGATCTCGTCGAGGGCGCAGATATCGAGCCAGTTCATGCCGGCACCTCCAGATTTTTCACGGGGATTACGTCGAATTCTTTCTTCAGTTGCGGCTGCGCCAGACGTTCTTTCCACGGATCCTGTTCGAACGACAGGGAGAATTGCAGGCGTTCGTTCAGCGCTTTGCGGCGCTCCGGGTCTTCCAGCACGGCTTTCTTGATGTGTTCCATGCCGACCCGTTGCAGGTAGTGCACGGTGCGCTCGAGGTAGAAGGCTTCTTCGCGATACAGCTGTAAGAAGGCACCGTTGTATTCGCGCACTTCTTCGGCGGTTTTCAGCTTGACGAAGAATTCGGCGACTTCGGTTTTGATCCCGCCGTTACCGCCGATGTACATCTCCCAACCGGAGTCGACGCCGATGATTCCTACGTCTTTGATCCCCGCTTCCGAGCAGTTGCGTGGGCATCCGGAGACAGCCAGTTTCACTTTATGCGGCGACCACATGTTGAACAGGTCGTGCTCAAGCTCGATGCCCAGTTGTGTCGAGTTTTGCGTGCCGAAGCGGCAGAACTCGCTGCCGACGCAGGTCTTCACGGTGCGGATGGATTTGCCGTAGGCATGGCCGGACGGCATGTCGAGGTCTTTCCAGACGCCGGGCAAGTCCTGCTTCTTGATGCCGAGCAAATCGATGCGCTGCCCGCCGGTGACCTTGACCATCGGCACGTTGTACTTGTCGGCCACGTCGGCAATCCGTCGCAGTTCCGAAGGATTGGTCACGCCGCCCCACATGCGTGGTACCACCGAGTAAGTGCCGTCCTTCTGGATGTTGGCGTGTGCACGTTCGTTGATCAGGCGCGATTGCGGATCGTCCTTGGCTTCGCCGGGCCAAGTGGAAATCAGGTAATAGTTGAGGGCCGGGCGGCACGTTGCGCAGCCGTTCGGCGTGCGCCAGTTGAGGTAGCTCATGGTGCCGGCGATGGTCAGCAGATGCTGCTCGCGAATGGCTTGGCGTATCTGCCCGTGATTGAGGTCGCTGCAACCGCAGATGGCTTTTTCGCTTTTCGGTTTGACATCCGCTGCGCCGCCGACGGTGTTGATCAGGATCTGCTCGACCAGCCCGGCGCAGGAGCCGCAGGAGCTGGCCGCTTTGGTGTGTTTCTTCACCTCATCGACGCTGAACAGGCCGTGTTCCTGAATGGCTTTGACGATGGTGCCTTTGCACACGCCGTTGCAACCGCAGACTTCGGCGGTGTCGGCCATGACCATGGCTTTGTCCTGGCCCTGATGTCCTACGTCGCCCAAAGCATTTTCGCCAAACATCAGGTGATCGCGGATCTCGCCGATGGCGTGATTCTCACGAATCTGTCGGAAATACCAACCGCCATCTGCCGTATCGCCGTACAGACACGCGCCGACCAGCACGTCATCCTTGATCACCAGTTTTTTGTACACGCCGCCGATCGGGTCGGAGAGGGTGATGGTTTCCGTACCTTCGCCGCCCATGAAGTCGCCAGCGGAAAACAGGTCGATGCCGGTGACTTTGAGTTTGGTCGAGGTCACCGAACCCTGATAACGGGCGAAGCCCAGTTGTGCGAGGTGGTTGGCGCAAACCTTGGCCTGCTCGAACAGTGGCGCGACCAGACCATAGGCAATGCCACGGTGGCTGGCGCACTCGCCGATGGCGTAGATGCGTGGGTCGTAAGTTTGCAGGGTGTCGTTGACCAGGATCCCGCGATTGCACGGGATGCCGGCCTTTTCCGCGAGTTCGGTGTTGGGGCGAATACCGGCGGCCATCACCACCAGATCGGCGGGGATAATGTCGCCGTTCTTGAATTGCACCGAGCCGACCCGGCCATTGCCGGCGTCATGCAAGGCCTGAGTCTGTTCGCACAGACGGAAGTGCAGGCCACGGGATTCAAGGGCGCTTTGCAGCAGTTGACCGCTGGTTTTATCGAGTTGGCGTTCCAGCAACCATTCGCCGATGTGCACCACGGTGACGTGCATGCCGCGCAACATCAGGCCATTGGCGGCTTCGAGGCCGAGCAGGCCACCGCCGATGACCACCGCGTGTTTGTGGGTTTTCGCGGTGTCGATCATCGCCTGGGTGTCGGCGATGTCGCGATAGCCGATCACGCCGTGCAGGGTATTGCCGGGGATCGGCAAGATGAACGGTGTCGAGCCAGTGGCGATCAGCAGGCGATCGTATTCGGCTTCGGTGCCGTCCTCGGCGATCACCCGGCGTTTGACCCGGTCAATCTCCACCACTTTGCGGTTGAGCAACAACTTGATGTTGTTTTCCAGGTACCAGTCGAGGTCGTTGAGCACGATCTCCTCGAAGGTCTGCTCACCGGCCAGCACCGGCGAGAGCAGGATGCGATTGTAGTTGGTGTGTGGTTCGGCGCCGAAGACGGTGATGTCGTACAGCTCGTTGCTCAGCTTGAGCAATTCTTCGAGGGTGCGGACCCCGGCCATGCCATTGCCGATCATCACCAGTTTGAGTTTTTTCATCAGGTTCTCCGGGAGCTGCGGCTGGCCTCTTGTGGGCAGTCAGGCCTTGCTCGACAAATTTTGCGCAAACAAAAAAAGGCGTCCCGCTAGTTGCCTAGCGAGGACGCCTTTGTCCTGGTCCCGTTCTCTCGGGAAGCGCAGCCTTCGTCGTTGAAGGTTGGGCTTTATGTGTGTGCTGAGTGGGCTAATGCAGTGGTTGTGCCAAGTGGGAACAGTGGCGGTTTTATTGGGGTTTGGCAGGTTCTGAGGGTGATTTTTTGCACTGAATCGAGGCGGGTTGCTCGTTCGTGGGGCGCTCAGGTAGATGGATTTGTGGTGATTGGGCTGACGTCATCGCGAGCAGGCTCACTCCTACAGTGGAACGCGTTTCGAATTGTAGGAGTGAGCCTGCTCGCGATGGCCGCGACGCGGTGTCAGTGATGAAACAACAAAACCAGAAGCACCAGATTCCCGAGCAACGCCAGCAATGCCATCGTCCGCCAGACCTTCAGCGGCTCCCGCTCCAATAACGGTCGAGGCCGCACACTCAAACTCTGCCGCTCGCCCTGTTCCAGCACCAACAACCACTCTTCAGCCGTTTCAAACCGTTGTTGCGGATCCGCCGCCACGCCACGCTGCAGACTCTGCGCCAACCATTCCGGCAGATCAGGCCGATAGCGACTGGCAATCACCGGCAGACCAAATCGCGGCCGTTGAAACGCTTCAATCTCGCCATAAGGAAAATGCCCGGTAAGCAGGAAATACAGGGTCACGCCGACTGCATACAAATCCTGCTGCGCACTCGGCGGATCACCGCGAAACGCTTCCGGGGCGATGTAACTTGGGGTTCCGGGCAGCGTTGACGGCGCGTCTTCGGACAAGCCCGGGCAATACGCCAAGCCAAAATCCAGCAGGCGTAACTCGCCGTCGTCACCCCAATGCAGGTTTTCCGGTTTGATGTCCCGGTGCAGAATCTGCCGCCGATGCAAAAGCCCCACCGCGCGCAGCAGGCGCTCGGCGATATCCTGCCATTGCGCCAGCGGCAATGGGCCGGACTGCTGAAACAACTGAGCCAGCGTTGTCCCGGAATATTCGCGCATCACGTAGTACAAATGCTGACGCTGCTGGCAGGCATGGACTTCAGGAAAGTGCCGGCCGGCCACGCGTTTGAGGAACCATTCCTCGGACAGCAGCGCTTGCCCGGCGCGAGGATCATCGCTGGAGCGCGACGGCAGGGTTTTCAACAGCCATGCCTGGCCTTGTCCATCGACAACCCGATACAGCAGCGATTGCTGACTCTGAGCGACAATCCCCTGCACCTGCCAGCCTTCGAAGGATTGGCCAGGTTTCAGCGGCGGCGGCAGGGGCCATTGCTGCAAATAAATCAATGCATCGCCGATATTCGCTTCACCCAGTGCATCGACGCGCACTAGCAATGCACTGGCATTGTCCTGACTCCCCGCCAGATGCGCGGCATTGACCAGCGTCTGCGCGGCGCTGTGCAGATCCGGCTGATCACGCAGAATCGCGGCAATCGCGGTATCGCCCAGCGTCGACCAGACTCCGTCACTGAGCAGCACAAAGCTTTCACCGTCACGCAGCTCACCGTCGAGGAAATCCAGCACCAGATGCTGATCCAGCCCCAATGCACGCTTGAGCACATGCTGCATGCCCGGCTGCTCCCAGACATGATCCTCCGAGATCCGCTGCAAACTATCGTCGTGCCAGCGATACACCCGGCAATCGCCGACGTGGGCGAGGGTAAAACGCCGACCGCGCATGACCAAAGCACTGACGGTGGTGAGCAAGGGTTGGCCACCGCCATTGGCCTGCAACCAGCGATTTTGCGCGAGCAGCAGTCGGTCCAGTGCCTGCGCCACGCTCCAGGTTTCCGGTGTGGCGTAGTAGTCGAGCGCCAGCGCCTGCAAGGTCGAACGCGCAGCCAGTCCGCCATCGGCACACTGGCTGACGCCATCAGCGATAGCGAACAGATAGCCCTTGCTCGCCGCCAGCGCCGGAGCGGGCGTGACCAAGCGCAAAGCGTCCTGATTCTCCGCACGCGGGCCGGTGGCGCTGGCTTCGGCAAAACTCAGTTGCAGGGCCATCGACGCTTCAGACCCGCGCCGCCGTCACCGCCGCCGAACCCCAGGTGGTTCTCCAGCGACGCTTGACGCCGTGCAGGCCAAACCACGCCAACACGCCGAGGCTGGCGAACAACCACAGGGCCAGTTGATAACTGCCGGTGCTCTGTTTGATCGCGCCCATGCCGGCGGCCAAGGCAAAACCGCCGATGCCGCCGGCCATGCCGATCAGTCCGGTCATGACGCCGATTTCCAAGCGAAAACGCTGCGGCACCAGTTGGAACACCGCGCCGTTGCCTGCCCCTAAACCGAGCATGGTGCAGACGAAAAGTGCCAGCGCCGCGTAGGAACTCGGCAGGTTGAAACCGACCGCGGCGATGCAGACGGCGGCGACGGTGTACATCGCCAGCAGTGTGCGGATACCGCCAAAGCGATCAGCCAGTGCGCCACCCAGCGGTCGCATCAAACTGCCGCCGAACACGCAGGCGGCGGTGTAGTAACCGGCCGTCACCGGACTCAGACCGTATTGATCGTTGAAATAGCCGGGTAGGGCGCTGGCCAGACCGATGAAGCCGCCGAAGGTCACGCTGTAGAAAAACATGAACCACCAGCTATCGCGGTCGCCCAAGGCTTTGAAGTAGTCAGCCATGGCTTTGGCTTTCGGCCGCTCAGGGGCGTTTTTTGCCAGCCAGGCGAACAATACCAACGTCAGGATCAACGGAATCAACGCGAAGCCGAAGACATTGCTCCAGCCGAACGCAGCCGCCAGTACCGGAGCGAGCAGTGCGGCAAATACGGTGCCCGAGTTGCCCGCACCGGCGATGCCCATGGCTTTGCCCTGATGCTGCGGCGGGTACCACTGCGACGCCAGTGGCAGAGCGACGGCAAACGATGCGCCAGCCATGCCGAGGAACAGGCCGAGTATCAGCGCCTGCTCGTAGCTATGAATGCCGATTTTCCAGGCACCGAACAGTGCGCAGATCACGATGACCTGGCCGATCAGCCCAGCGGTTTTCGGCGATAGCCGATCGGCGAGCATGCCCATCACAAAGCGCAGCACCGCGCCAGCGAGGATCGGCGTGGCGACGACGAGGCCACGTTGTTGTGTGGTCAGGTGCAGGTCGGCGGCAATCTGCACCGCCAGCGGGCCGAGCAGGTACCAGACCATGAAACTCAGGTCGAAATAGAGGAAGGCCGCGAACAGAGTCGGGGTGTGGCCGGATTTCCAGAAGCTTGAATTCATCGCGCACCTCAGCTGAAAAGAGTCTCGAAAGGAGTCATGCAACAGCAGGTGGGGCGCCGCCACGGCCGCACCACCGACCCCGGGCTGTGGGGCCAAAACGCAAAAACGCCGCTACCTGATGCGCCGGTTGGGGCGAACGGGTGAGCGACGTCTTTGTCGTGGGTGGGGCAACCGCCGTTGGTTACCTGTGCGTTTTACTTAGCGAGATTTGTGCCAACAGGCGGAAAATCAAAAGCCCCTCACCCTAGCCCTCTCCCAGAGGGAGAGGGGACTGATTGGGGGATGCTCGAGAAGTACGCCGACCTGTGATTTTCTGCTGTGAATCCATAATCGACTCGGTCTTTCAGGTCGATGTTTGACGCCAGACACCTAGGTCAGTCCCCTCTCCCTATGGGCGGTCCGACGTTTCGGGAGGGCTAGGGTGAGGGGCTTTTCAAGCGTTCAGTACTTTCAGCCAAGCAACTCACTCATCGCAATAATCTGCTCCGCCACCTGAATCAGCTTTTGCTGCCGGCTCATCGCCTGGCGCCGCATCAGGGTGTAAGCCTCTTCCTCATTGCAGTCCTTCATCTTCATCAGCAACCCCTTGGCCAGCTCGATGCGCTTACGCTCAGCCAGTTGCTGATCACGCGCCTGCAACTGCGCCCGCAAGGCCTGATCACTCTCGAAGCGCGCCATTGCTACATCGAGAATCGGCTGCAGACGCTGTGCATGAATGCCTTCAACGATGTAGGCGCTGACCCCGGACTTGATTGCCTGGCGCATCACACCCGGATCATGCTCATCGGTAAACATCACAATTGGCCGTGGCTGGTCGCGGCTGACCAGCACGACTTGCTCCATGACATCGCGGCTCGGTGACTCGGTATCGATCAGGATTACGTCCGGGCGCACCGTTTCGACGCGCGCGGGCAGGTCGATGGTCAGGCCGGACTCGTCGATCACCTCGAAACCGGCTTCAGTCAGCGCGGCTTTCAGGCGACCGACTTTTTTCGCCGTGTCATTGATCAGCAGAATGCGCAACATGTTCGCGGTCTCCTGTCAGCGGCGGGCGAGAAGGGGAGCGTCGTCGTTCAACGCATGCAGTTTGAAGCTGCGCGCGTAAGCGGCCGGGTCGCTGCCGTCCCAGATTTTGCCGTCGAGCAACTGGCTGCTGCGCATGTCGGTGCCCCACGCCGCCACGCCGACAGCGGTGGCGGCGTCGCGGTAGATATCCAGTTGCTGAACCTGGCGGGCGACGGCGAGGTAATCCGGATCTTCGCGCAGCAGCCCCCAGCGGCGGAACTGGGTCATGAACCACATACCGTCCGACAGATACGGCAGATTCACCTCGCCGTTGCCGTGAAAACGCAGCGCGTGCGGATCCTGCCAGCGATTGCCAAGGCCATCGGCATAGTCACCGAGAAAACGCGGCTCAATGCACGAAAGCGGAGCGTCCAGATATTCCGGCGCGCTGAGCAACTGCGCGGTGCTGCGGCGGTTTTCCGGACTTTCTTCGATAAAGCGACTGGCTTCAAGGATCGCCATCACCAGCGCCCGTGCCGTGTTCGGATACTGCTCGACAAATTCACGGGTGCAACCAAGGACTTTTTCCGGGTGATCGGGCCAGATGGTCTGACTGGTCGCGAGCGTAAAACCAAGATCCTGCTGCACCGCGCTGGCCGCCCATGGTTCGCCGACGCAAAAACCATCGATGCGTCCGGCTTGCAGATGCGCAACCATTTGCGGCGGCGGCACCACCACGCTGTCGACATCCTGTAACGGATGAATGCCCTGACTCGCCAGCCAGTAATACAGCCACATCGCATGAGTGCCAGTGGGAAAGGTCTGGGCGAAGGTGAGTTTTGCGCGGCTTTGGTGCACGTGGCGGTCCAGCGCTTCAGGACTGGTCACACCAATGTTCTGCAGGCCGTGGGACAGGTTGAGACTTTGACCGTTTTGGTTCAGCCCCATCAACACCGCCATGTCGCTCGACGCCCCACCGCCAATGCCCAGATGCACGGCGTAGATCAGACCGTACAGACTGTGGGCAGCATCCAGTTCACCGCTGACCAGTTTGTCGCGCAGGTTGGCCCAGGAGCTTTGGCGCTTGAGATTCAGGGTCAGCCCGTAAGGCTGGGCAAAGCCTTGTGTGGCAGCAACGACAACCGATGCGCAGTCGCTCAACGCCATGAAACCGAGGTTGATTGCAGTCTTTTCCGGAGCATCGCTGCCATTGACCCAGGCCAGTGGCCCTACCGAAGGTTCATTCATACACCGCCACCTCGAAAAAAAACGCCGCCGCGGACTTTGCGCAGGCAAAACCCGGGACGACGCCATTGTCCTTGCCCGCCTGCCGTCATTGGCCTGCGCGCTGATAGTCAAGGAGGGTGCAAGGCATATGCCACTGCCAGTGATTTGCGCGTGCGCCTCGCGCGGCAGGTCGATGCCCGGCTATAATCGCCGCCTCTTTTCGCCGCCCGAGTCATTGCCGCCCATGTATTCCCTGGCCCGTCAGCTGTTGTTCAAACTTTCCCCGGAAACCTCCCACGATCTGTCGCTGGATCTGATCGGCGCGGGTGGGCGTTTGGGCCTCAACGGCTTGCTGTGCAAGGCGCCGGCGAAGAAACCGGTGACGGTCATGGGCCTCGAGTTTCCGAACCCGGTAGGTCTGGCGGCCGGTCTGGACAAGAATGGCGCGGCCATCGACGGTTTCGCACAGCTGGGTTTCGGTTTTGTTGAAATCGGCACCGTGACCCCGCGTCCGCAGCCGGGCAACCCGAAACCACGGATTTTCCGCTTGCCGGAAGCCGAGGCGATCATCAACCGCATGGGTTTCAACAACCTCGGTGTCGATAACCTGCTGGCGCGTGTGGCCGCAGCGAAATACAAAGGCGTGCTGGGCATCAATATCGGCAAGAACTTCGATACCCCGGTTGAACGCGCGGTCGACGACTACCTGATCTGCCTGGACAAGGTTTATGCCCACGCCAGCTACGTCACGGTCAACGTCAGCTCGCCGAACACCCCGGGCCTGCGCAGCCTGCAGTTCGGCGATTCGCTCAAGCAATTGCTCGCGGATCTGGCCACGCGCCGTGCCGAACTGGCCCTGCGTCACGGCAAGCATGTGCCGCTGGCGATCAAGATCGCGCCGGACATGACCGATGAAGAAACTGCGCAGGTCGCCCAGGCGTTAATCGAAACCGGCATGGACGCGGTGATCGCGACCAACACCACCCTCAGCCGTGTTGGCGTTGAAGGCATGGAGCATGGCGACGAGGCAGGCGGTTTGTCTGGCGCGCCGGTGCGTGAGAAGAGTACGAATACCGTGAAGGTGCTGGCCAGTGAATTGGCGGGGCGGTTGCCGATCATTGCGGCTGGCGGGATTACCGAAGGCAAGCATGCGGCGGAGAAGATTCTCGCCGGTGCGAGCCTGGTGCAGATCTACTCCGGCTTCATCTATAAGGGCCCGGCGCTGATTCGCGAATCGGTAGACGCGATCGCCGCCTTGCGCTGATCCATAGACACCACTGTTCCCTTGTAGGAGTGAGCCTGCTCGCGATAGCTTTCTTTCGGTCACTTCATCAGCGACTGACAGACCGCTATCGCGAGCAGGCTCACTCCTACAGGTTTTGTGTATGGCACAGATAATGTGACAGGCATAAAAAAGGGCTCCTCGAAGGAGCCCCTGGGCCGCAGCCCGCCGTCCGGGAAGGACGTGCATGGTAAGTCGTTACAAATTCAGATTGTCGTGTCGGAATAAGTGCCCTGTGTCAGCCGACGGCGTGAAGTTCGTTGAGTCTGTGGATTCCCGCAGTGCCGGTCATACCGTCCCAGTTGTCGCCGCGTCCTTCTCGCCAGCCGTTAATCCAGGCTTGACGTACCGACGGTAGAGTAAATGGGCAAAGCTCACGGGATTTGCCACCAACGCCATATTGATATCCGCGCAAAAATGCTCTTTCCAACGGATCACGCTTAAGTCTTCTCATAGGGTGTTTCCCTCACTTGTTGACTGTTTTGTATCGCGTTGACCTCAACTGAGGTCTGGCAGAAAAAACCTGCCATGGTGCGGCTCGCTGCCGGCGTGGCGAGCCAAGGTGTTGACGCCGTTGCGACGTCAACCTGTGTTCAGTTCTAACCAATGAGTCACACCGAGGGAATGATCGTTTTGTCATAAGGACGTAACGAAATTAGTGCTACAGCCATAAGTAACGACGGGTTTCATGCACGGTTTTTCAGCAAACCCCGGTATGATCGGCCCCGCGCTGGATGATGGGGTTAATTCTTTAGTGAGAATGACCCACGTTTGCGCTGGGGTATAAAGCGACGAAGGGTCGCTTTAAGACTTTTTGTTTCATCAACTTTTTTATCTGTCCCGGCATCTAAGCTCTTTTAACCCGAGCAGCGGGGATGGAACGGCACACCTTCGTGCCACGCGGGCGCTCTTTTAGAAAAGCGCCTGATTGAAAACCGGATCGGCAATGCGTTGCCGATTCACTAGCCAAAGGCTCTGGAAATACCATGTCCGACCGTTTCGAACTCTTCCTCACTTGCCCTAAAGGCCTTGAAGGCCTGCTCATCGAGGAAGCCGTCGGGCTTGGCCTTGAAGAAGCGCGCGAGCACACTTCCGCCGTGCGTGGCATGGCGACCATGGAAACCGCTTATCGCCTGTGCCTCTGGTCGCGTCTGGCCAACCGCGTGCTGCTGGTGCTCAAGCGTTTCCCGATGAAAGACGCTGAAGACCTCTACCACGGTGTGCTCGACATCGACTGGCAGGATCACATGCTCAGCGATGGCACCCTGGCTGTTGAATTCAGTGGCCATGGCTCGGGTATCGACAACACCCACTTCGGCGCCTTGAAAGTCAAAGACGCCATCGTCGACAAACTGCGCACCCCACAGGGCGACCGTCCGTCGATCGACAAGCTCAACCCGGACCTGCGCATTCACCTGCGTCTGGATCGCGGCGAAGCGATTCTTTCCCTTGATCTGTCCGGCCACAGCCTGCATCAGCGCGGTTACCGTCTGCAGCAGGGCGCTGCACCGTTGAAGGAAAACCTCGCGGCGGCGATTCTGATCCGTTCCGGCTGGCCGCGCATTGCTGCCGAAGGCGGCGCGCTGGCTGACCCGATGTGCGGTGTCGGTACGTTCCTCGTCGAAGCCGGCATGATTGCCGCCGACATGGCGCCGAACCTGCGTCGTGAGCAGTGGGGCTTTACCGCGTGGCTCGGTCACGTGCCGGCACTGTGGAAAAAACTCCATGAAGAGGCCGTCGAGCGTGCCGCTGCCGGTCTGGCCAAGCCACCGTTGTGGATTCGTGGCTACGAAGCTGATCCGCGTCTGATTCAACCGGGCCGCAACAACGTTGAACGCGCCGGCCTGAGCGAGTGGATCAAGATCTACCAGGGCGAAGTGGCGACTTTCGAGCCGCGTCCGGATCAGAACCAGAAAGGTCTGGTGATCTGCAACCCACCGTACGGCGAGCGTCTCGGTGACGAAGCCAGCCTGTTGTATCTCTACCAGAACCTCGGCGAGCGTCTGCGTCAGGCCTGCCTGAACTGGGAAGCGGCGGTGTTCACCGGCGCGCCGGATCTGGGCAAGCGCATGGGTATCCGCAGCCACAAACAGTATTCGTTCTGGAATGGCGCGCTGCCGTGCAAACTGCTGTTGATCAAAGTGCTGCCGGATCAGTTCGTCACTGGCGAGCGTCGCACTCCGGAACAGCGTCAGGCCGAGCGCGAGCAAGCCGCTTACGATCAGACCCCGGACGAGCCGCAAGAACGCAAGTTCAACAAGAACGGCAACCCGATCAAACCGACGCCGGCTCAGGCGCCAGTGATCGAGCAGCCGCGCTTGAGCGAAGGCGGGCAGATGTTTGCCAACCGTCTGCAAAAAAACCTCAAGGCCATGGGCAAGTGGGTCAAGCGCGAAGGCATTGATTGCTACCGTGTCTACGATGCCGACATGCCCGAGTACGCGATGGCGATCGACCTGTACCACGATTGGGTGCACGTTCAGGAATACGCTGCGCCGAAGTCCATCGATCCGGAAAAAGCCTCGGCGCGCATGTTCGATGCCTTGGCCGCCATTCCGCAGGCGCTGAACGTCGACAAGAGCCGCGTGGTGGTCAAACGCCGCGAACGCCAGAGCGGCACCAAGCAGTACGAGCGTCAGGCTGCGCAAGGCAAGTTCAATGAAGTCAGCGAGGGCGGCGTGAAGTTGCTGGTCAACCTCACCGACTACCTCGACACCGGTCTGTTCCTCGACCACCGGCCAATGCGCATGCGTATTCAGAAAGAGGCCGCCGGCAAGCGCTTCCTCAATCTGTTCTGCTACACCGCGACCGCCAGCGTGCACGCGGCCAAGGGCGGCGCGCGCAGTACCACCAGCGTTGACCTGTCGAAAACCTACCTCGACTGGGCGCGTCGCAACCTGTCGTTGAACGGTTTCTCCGACAAGAACCGTCTGGAGCAGGGCGATGTGATGGCGTGGCTGGAGAGCAGCCGCGACGAGTACGACCTGATCTTCATCGATCCGCCGACCTTCTCCAACTCCAAGCGCATGGAAGGCATCTTCGACGTGCAGCGTGATCAGGTGCAGTTGATCGACCTGGCCATGGCGCGTCTGGCGCCGGGCGGTGTGCTGTATTTCTCCAACAACTTCCGCAAGTTCCAGTTGGAAGAAAACCTCGCCGAGCGTTACGCGGTCGAGGAAATCAGCGCGCAGACCATCGATCCGGATTTCGCCCGTAACACCAAGATCCACCGCGCCTGGAAAATCACGGCTCGTTGACGCTTTGCGCAATTGGATCCACAGAGCCTTGATTTTTAAAGGCTCCGTGGATCTGCCCGCGCTAGCTAAATTAGTGGCTAATAGCTATAACTCACACACGGTCAATGGGGTTTTCCCGTAAATGCTGGCGTAGTGAGTTGTCCTTATGTCGTTGCACCCCGTGCGCCCAAAGATTCTGGGTTTTATCAGCGAAGACGTCTCGGCCTGGCTGGTCGCGGTGCTGGTATTGCTCGCCGGCGGGATTCTCACGGGGCTGCTCGCCTGGGCCACCCTCAATCAGTTTCAGCAACAAACCCGCCAGCGTTTTCAGCTGCTGACCAACGAACGTTACACCCGCATCGAAGAACGCTTTCAGGACCAGGAGCAACGCCTCGACGGCCTGCGCCGCTTCTTCGCCAACTCTGAATCGGTGTCCCGCACCGAATTCGACGGTTACACCCAACCCTTATTGATGCGTACCCAGGCCTATTCGTTTGCCCTCAAGGTCAATGGAGCCGAGCGCGCCGCATTCGAGCAGCGGGTGCGTGATGAAGGCCTGAGTAACTTCACCTTGCGTGAACTGAATGCCCAAGGCGAGCTGCAACTGGCTGGCGTGCGCGATGAATACGTGCCGGTGCTCTACAGCCAGACGCAAAGCCGGCTCGGCTCACCGTTGGGTTATGACCTGCTCGCGCAACCCTTGCGTCGTGACACCCTGCAACGGGCCGACAAGCTCGGCGGACTGGCGGTGTCGCAACCGATGCACCTAGTCAGCATTGAGCCGTCCTACGCGCGCGGCGTGCTGCTGGTGGCGCCCGTGAGTCACAGTGGCGAGCAGCAATCCTTTGGCTACGTCATGGCGGTGATCAGCATGCGTCAGTTGCTGGCCGACGGTTTGCCGGACGCTTTCCATGACTATCTGTCGGTGCGCATTCTCGACATGTCGACCAATGATCAGCACGAAGTATTGTTCGAGTCGACCAACGAGCCGGCGCCGAGCGACCTGTCGGCCACGCGGTTACTGCGCATGGCCGATCACGACTATCAGGTCGATATCTTGCCGAGCGACGCCTTCGCACAGGCAAATCATTCGTCGGTCGGCAGCGTAATCATCCTCGGTGGCTTGCTCAGTCTGCTGCTCAGCGCCTTGCTCTACGTGTTGGTCAGTCAGCGTCAGCGCGCCTTGCGCATGGTCGAACTGCGCACCCAGGAGCTGCACGCCAGCGAACAGGAATTGCGCGGCACCCACGGTCAGTTGCGCGGCGTGTTGAATGCGGCGACGCAGGTGGCGATCATCGCCACCGACTTGCGCGGGGTGATCAACACCTTCAACCCCGGCGCCGAACAAATGCTCGGCTACAGCAGCGCCGATGTCGTCGGGCACATGACCCTGGAAAACCTGCATCTGCCCCGAGAACTGACAGCCCGCGCCGCCGAGCTAAGTGCGCGTTACGGTAAAAGCATCCCGACCTGCCACGCGATGTTGGTCGAGGGCGGCGAAGTCGGTGGCCACGAGGCTCGCGAATGGACGCTGGTACGCAGCGATGGCAGCCATATTCCGGTGAACATGCTGGCCACCCCAGTGCTCGATGAGCAGGGTTTGTGGGTCGGACATCTGGCGATCTGCATCGACATCACCGAGCGCAAGCGCGTGCACGAGGTGCTGGCGGCGCGGGACGTGTTGCTGAAGAAACTCAGCGCGCATGTGCCCGGCGGCATCTATCAGTTCAAGATGGAATTCGATGGGCGCTTCAGTGTGATCTACGCCAGCGACGGCATCCGCGAGATCTACGAACTGGAGCCGGACGTGCTGCTGTTCAACGCCGAGGCGATCTTCACGCGCATTCATCCACAGGACGTCACCCGTGTGCGCTCTTCCATTCGCGCTTCGGCCGACAGCCTCAGCCCGTGGCGCGAAGAATACCGCGTGCAATTGCCCGAGCGCGGCTTGCGCTGGGTGCGCGGCGAAGCGACGCCGGAAGAACTGCCGGGCGGCGGCGTGCTGTGGCATGGCTATATTTCGGATATTTCCGACCTGAAACGTGTGGAAGAAGAATTGCGCGCGCTGTCGGTGACCGATTCGCTGACTGGTATCCACAACCGCCGCTATTTCCAGGAACGCCTGACCACGGAAATGGCCCGGGTCGAGCGCGGCGGGGGCGAACTGTCGGTGATTATGCTCGACATCGACCATTTCAAACGTATCAACGATCAGTACGGTCACGCTGTGGGCGACCGGGTGCTGCAAGCGGTGTGCGAGCGCATCGGCCATCGTCTGCGGCGTACCGATGTGTTCTGTCGGTTGGGCGGCGAAGAGTTCATGGTGCTGTGCCCGGACATCGACGGCGAACACGCGTACATGTTGGCGGTTGAGTTGTGGCAGGGCTTGCGCAGTGCGCCGGTGGATGTGGTCGGCGTGGTCACCGCGAGTTTCGGTATCGCCAGTTGGCGACCGGGGGAGGGCGCGGATGCGCTGTTGCTGCGGGCGGATTCGGGTGTGTATATGGCAAAGCAGCGCGGGCGTGATCGTGTCGAGCAGATGAGCTGACTTCAATACAGCGCAACCCTGTGGGAGCTGGCTTGCCAGCGATAGCGTCATTTCAGTCAGCATATTCAGTGACTGACATTCTGCAATCGCTGGCAAGCCAGCTCCCACAGGTTTTTGTGGTGTTGCTTGAACTGCGTTACAAAACCGAAGCGGTCTGCGCCAGTTTCGGCTGTTTGTACAGATCCAGCAGCACCTGATCCAGCACCGACGATGCACCAAACGGCGCCTTGTCGTTGAGGATCGCTACCACCGCCCAGGTATTGCCATTCACGTCGCGGCTGAAACCGGCAATCGCCCGCACGGTGTTCAAAGTACCGGTCTTGACGTGCGCCTCACCGCGCATCGCCGTGGTCTTCAGACGCTTGCGCATGGTGCCGTCGGTGCCGGCGATCGGCAGCGAGCTGATGTACTCGGCGGCATACGGGCTGTGCCACGCCGCTTGCAGCATGCTCGCCATCTCGCGGGCGCTGACCCGTTCTGCGCGAGACAAACCGGAGCCGTTTTCCATCACCAGATGCGGTGCAGTGATGCCTTTCTTCGCCATCCACTGACGCACTACGCGCTGCGCTGCCTTGGCGTCATCCCCGTCGGCGTCGTTGCGGAAGCGCTGGCCGAGGCTGAGGAACAGCTGCTGGGCCATGGTGTTGTTACTGTATTTGTTGATGTCGCGGATGATCTCCGCCAGATCTGGCGAGTAGGCACGAGCCAGCAGTTTGGCGTTGCCCGGTGTCGAGGCCAGACGATCCTTGCCTTGAATGCTGCCGCCCAGCTCTTTCCAGATCGCGCGCACTGCGCCGGCGGTGTAAGTCGCGTGGTCGAGCAGCGACAGATAAGTCTGCGAACTGCAGCCTTCGCCCAACTGGCCGGCCACGGTCACGGTCACGCTGCCATCGGCTTGCGGCACGGGGTTGTAGCGCACGCCGCCGGTGCATTGCTTGGAGGGCAACGCCTTGACGGTGTTTTCGATGCGTACGCTGGCGATTGGCGGCTCAACCGAGATAAGCACCCGGCCGTTATCGTTGCGGGCAACAAATCGCAGGGCTTTGAGGTTGACCAGCAACGAATCGGGTTTGACCAGGAACGGCTTGTTCTCGTCATTGCCGTCATCGTTGAATTCCGGCAGCACTGGCTGCACGAAGAAGTTGCGGTCGAGCACCAGATCACCGGTGATCTGCGTCACGCCGTTGGCGCGCAGGTCGCGCATCAGCAGCCAGAGTTTTTCCATGTTCAGTTTCGGATCGCCGCCACCCTTGAGGTAGAGGTTGCCGTTGAGAATGCCACCGTTGAGGTCACCGTCGGTGTAGAACTCGGTCTTCCACTGATGGTTCGGGCCGAGCATTTCCAGCGCCGCGTAGGTAGTCACCAGTTTCATGGTCGAGGCCGGGTTGACCGACACGTCGGCGTTGAACACGGTCGGCGTGCCCGGGCCGTCGAGCGGCACCATCACCAGCGACAGGGCGCTGGGCTGCAATTTGCTCGCCTTGAGGGCTTTTTCGACATTCGGGGTGAGGGAGGTGTTGATGGTGGCAGCAGAAACATTCAGGGCCAGTGGCAGAAGAAGGCCGGCGAGAAACAGTGGACGCAACGATTTGATCATATGAAATAAAACCCTACAGCCGAGGGGAAAAAAGACGAGGACATGGATGAAAAGGTCCTCAGTGGTCACGAAAGTGTCGGCATTATGCCCCAAGGTGTAACCGATTGTGCCGTCCTCGGGGTGGCGATTCGTTGATTTTTTTACAGACGGTCGGCCGCTGTGTCCAGAGAGGCGGGCAATCGATTGCTTAAACTGGTAAAGTGCCCGCCGTATTTACTTAAGAGGATTGTTCCAATGGCGACTAACCGTTCCCAGCGTCTGCGCAAAAAACTGTGCGTTGATGAATTTCAAGAGCTGGGTTTCGAACTGAACCTGGACTTCAAAGAAGACTTGTCCGAAGAAGCCATTGACGCTTTCCTCGAAGCATTCATCAAAGAAGCCATGGAAGCCAACGGTCTGGGTTATGTTGGCGGCGACGACTTCGGTCTGGTATGCCTGCAGAAGCGTGGCTCGGTCAACCAAGAGCAGCGCGCTGCCGTTGAAGCCTGGCTGAAAACCCGCTCCGAGCTGACCAAGTATGAAGTCAGCCCGTTGCTGGACGTTTGGTATCCGGAAAAGCCGATCAACGCGGCTAAGTGATACTGAAAAAAACGGCGACCTGAGGGTCGCCGTTTTTTTTCGTCTGGTGTTTGGGGGTTCGGTTTGGGATTTGCGGTGAGTCTACCCCTCATCGGAACGCCGCCCGCCCAGCCCTCTCCCCCTGGAGAGGGAGCCGACTTGTGGGCTTTTCAAAGCCTGAGTTCAACTCGGTATCCCACGTCGGCGTATGTCTTCCAAACACCTCGGTCAGTCCCTCTCTCTCGGGGAGAGGGTTAGGGTGAGGGGCTTTTGACCTCAGGCTTTACGCCAATTCAAAATCACCAGCGTCAAAACCCCCGCGACAATCCCCCAAAACGCCGAACCAATGGAAAACAACGTCAGCCCCGACGCCGTGACCATAAAGGTAATCAACGCCGCCTCCCGTTCCTTCACCTCGGCCATGGCAATGCTCAAACCATTGATGATCGAACCAAACAGCGCCAGCGCGGCAATCGACAGCACCAATTCCTTCGGCAGCGCGGCAAACAACGCCGCCAACGTGGCGCCGAACACCCCGGCGATCCCGTAGAAAATCCCGCACCAGACCGCAGCGGTGTAGCGCTTGTTGCGATCCTCATGGGCATGCGGCCCGGTGCAAATCGCCGCGCTGATGGCCGCGAGGTTGATGCCGTGGGAGCCGAACGGCGCCAGTAATAGTGAAGCGATGCCGGTGGTGGTGATCAGCGGCGAGGCCGGGACGTTGTAACCGTCGGCGCGCAGGACGGCGATGCCGGGCATGTTCTGCGAGGTCATCGCGACCACGAACAGCGGAATGCCAATGCTGATGGTCGCTGCCAACGAGAAGTGCGGCGTGGTCCACACCGGCGTCGCCACTTCCAGATGAAAACCGCTGAAATCCAGCAGCCCCATGAAGCCAGACAGCGCGGTGCCGATCAGCAGCGCGGCGAGCACGGCATAACGCGGCGACAGACGCTTGACCAGCAAATAAGTGAAGAACATCCCCAGAACCAGCCCGGTGCGGTGCTGTGCGGCGACGAAGATTTCGCTGCCGATCTTGAACAGAATCCCCGCCAGTAATGCCGCTGCCAGTGACGCGGGGATCTTTTTTACCAGGCGTTCGAAGCTGCCGGTCAGGCCGCAGATCGTCACCAGCACGGCGCAGGTGATGTAGGCGCCAATGGCCTCGCCATAACTGACGCCGCCGAGGCTGGTGATCAGCAACGCTGCGCCGGGTGTCGACCAGGCGATGGTGATGGGCGTGCGATAACGCAGCGAGAGGCCGATCGAACACACCGCCATGCCGATCGAGATCGCCCAGATCCACGAAGAAATCTGCCCGCTGGTCAGGCCCGCCGCTTGCCCGGCCTGGAACATCAGCACCAGCGAGCTGGTGTAGCCGGTCATCATCGCAATGAAACCGGCGACGATGGCCGACGGCGAGGTGTCGGAGAAGGGCCGCAATTGAGTGTGCGTGGCGTCGTTCATGACGGCGGTGTTCCTTATACAGATGAAGATGTCCGCCATAACGCAAACCCTTGTAGGAGCTGCCGAAGGCTGCGATCTGTTGATCTTGCTTCTCAAAATCAAAGTCAAAAGATCGCAGCCTTCGGCAGCTCCTACAGGGTAGGTGGTGTTCTGGCAGCGGATTCTGCGATCAAGCCTAAACTCAAACGTAACGGATCGTTGCAATACAGCGGAGGTCACAAACAGCCATACAGTCGTGTTGCCACCATCCATTGTGTACAATCGCGCTGTTTTTTACGCGATACTTGCCAGCGACCTACTGTGCCGTATTACAGTCACGGTCTATTCGCCGCAGTTCTCCCGACTCGAGTGCCCATGAACGAACAGTTGCAACCCCTCAAGAAACAACCGCGAGCAGGCAAAGCCGGCCGCAGCGGTACCCAGGACGATATTGTCTACGCGCATATCTTCGAGGCCATCCTCGAACAGCGTCTGGCGCCCGGCACAAAATTGAGCGAAGAAGCGCTGGGGGAAATCTTCGGGGTCAGCCGCACCATCATTCGCCGCGCGCTGTCGCGTCTGGCCCATGAAGGCGTCGTGCTGTTGCGGCCGAACCGTGGCGCCGTGGTTGCCAGCCCGAGTGTTGAAGAGGCGCGTCAGGTGTTTCTCGCTCGCCGTCTGGTCGAGCGCGCAATCACGGAGTTGGCCGTGCAACACGCCACCGCCGAGCAGATTGCCGAGTTGCGCCAGATGGTCAACGACGAGCGCGACAGCTTCTCGCGCGGTGATCGCGGCGCCGGTATTCGGCTGTCGGGCGAATTCCACCTGAAACTGGCGGAAGCGGCGATGAACGCCCCACTGATCAGTTTCCAGCGCAGCCTGGTTTCGCAGACGTCGCTGATCATTGCCCAGTATGAAAGCGGCAACCGCTCGCACTGCTCGTATGACGAACACACCCAGTTGATCGACGCGATCGAGAAACGTGACGGTGAGTTGGCGGTGAACCTGATGATGCATCACATGGATCACATCGACAGCAAGCTCAACCTCGATGAGGAAGGTGCGTCGGATGATCTGCATGCGGTGTTCTCGCATTTGTTGCAGACCAAGAAGCCGGGGCGCCCTGCGGCCAAGCTCTAAATGACACCGAGTCGCCCCAATCGCTGGCAAGCCAGCTCCCACAAGGAGTTGTGGGGTTCACCAAATCTGCGATACATCGAGAAACCTGTGGGAGCTGGCTTGCCAGCGATAGCAATCTGACAGGCAACAAAAAATCCCCCGGGGTACACACCACCGGGGGATTTTTTATGCCTTGGAAAAGCTTAGCGCTGATGCACCAAAGCACCTGCCGCATACGTCTGCTGCACCGTGCGGTCATCGCCCAGTGTCATCAACACAAACAACGTCTCGGCAATGTTGTTGGCCTGCTTCAAGCGGTAGCTCAGCAGCGGTGTGGCGTTGTAATCCAGCACCAGGAAGTCGGCGTCGGAACCCGGTTGCAGGTTGCCAATCTTGTCTTCCAGACGCAGGGCGCGTGCGCCACCCAGCGTCGCCAGATACAGCGACTTGAACGGGCTCAGTCGCGCACCTTGCAGTTGCATCACTTTGTACGCTTCGTTCAGCGTTTGCAGCAGCGAAAAACTGGTGCCGCCGCCGACGTCAGTGCCCAGACCGACGTTGAGTTTGTGCTTCTCGGCCATCGGCAGGTTGAACAAGCCGCTGCCGAGGAACAAGTTCGAGGTCGGGCAGAACGAGATCGCCGAGCCGGTTTCCGCCAGGCGCGCGCATTCGTCGTCGCACAGGTGCACGCCGTGGGCGAATACCGAGCGCTCGCCGAGCAATTGGTAGTGATCGTAAACGTCGAGATAGCCTTTACGCTCCGGGAACAGCTCCTTGACCCACTCGATTTCCTTGAGGTTTTCGCTGATGTGGGTCTGCATGTACAGATCCGGGTATTCGCTCAGCAGTTGCCCGGCGAGGGTCAGTTGTTCCGGAGTACTGGTCGGCGCGAAGCGTGGAGTAACTGCATAGTGCAAGCGACCCTTGCCGTGCCAGCGCTCGATCAGCGACTTGCTTTCGACGTAGCTCGATTCGGCGGTGTCGGTCAGGTAGTCCGGCGCGTTGCGGTCCATCATCACCTTGCCGGCGATCATTCGCAGGTCGAGCTTTTCGGCGGCTTCGAAGAACGAGTTTACCGACTGCGGGTGCACGCTGCCGAAGACCAGCGCGGTGGTGGTGCCGTTGCGCAGCAGTTCCTTGATGAAAATGTCCGCGACCTCATCGGCGTGGGCCTTGTCGCCGAACTGGCTTTCGCACGGGAAGGTGTAGGTGTTCAGCCAGTCGAGCAATTGCTCGCCGTAGGCACCGACCATGCCGGTTTGCGGCAGGTGAATGTGGGTGTCGATGAAGCCCGGGGTGATCAACGCGTCCTGGTAGTGCTCGATTTCGATGTCCGCCGGCAACGTCGGCAGCAAATCACTGGCGTGGCCAAGGGCGCTGATCTTGCCGCCATCGACCACCAGCAGGCCGTCCTCGAAATATTCGTAGGAGGCTTCGATCCCGACTTCGGCGGGGTCGGCGATGCTGTGCAGGATGGCGGCGCGGTAGGCTTTGCGAGTCAGAGGCATGAGGGTTCTCTAATCAGTTTGAGGCTTTGAGTTTGGTCGCCTGACTGCGCCGCGAAACCGGCAGCAGTTTGGCAATCGGTTCGGCGCTGGCAGTCTGCTGGCCGAAGTTGGCGTTGTAGGTGGCGATGATTTCGCCGGCGATGGAGATGGCGATTTCCACAGGCAGTTTGCCTTTGACTTCGCCGATGCCCATCGGGCAGCGCATGCGTTGCACGACGCCGCTGTCGAAACCGCGATCACGCAAACGGTGTTCGAACTTCGCGCGTTTGGTCTTCGAACCGATCAGGCCGAAGTAGGCGAAGTCGTTGCGCTTGAGGATCGCGGCAGTGAGTTCAAGGTCGAGCTGATGGTTGTGGGTCATGACGATGCAATAACTGCCGGCGGGCAGCTCATCGATTTCATCCACAGGCTCTTCGGAAACGATTTTACGCACGCCGTGGGGGATCTGTTCGGGGAATTCGGCCTCGCGCGAATCGATCCAGCGCACCCGGCAGGGCAGGCTGGCGAGCAGCGGCACCAAAGCGCGGCCAACGTGACCGGCACCGAACACGGCGATTTGCGCCTGCACCTGGCCCATCGGTTCGAACAGCAACACGGTGGCGCCGCCGCAGCACTGGCCCAGGCTGGCGCCAAGGCTGAAGCGCTCCAGATGAGTTTCCTGCTTGCCGCTGGCGAGCATGTCGCGGGCGATCTGCATGGCTTTGTATTCCAGATGCCCGCCACCAATGGTGTCGAAGCTCTGGTTAGCGCTGATGACCATTTTCGAACCGGCGTTGCGTGGCGTCGAGCCGAGTTCTTCGATGATCGTCACCAGCACACAGGGTTCGCCCTGGTTCTGCAGGTCGGCGAGGGCGTCGATCCAGTTGTACATAGTTCACCCCTACAACATCGTTGTCTGTTCGGGCCTCATCGCTGGCAAGCCAGCTCCCACAGGATTTGCGGTGTAACGCCTATCGGTTAAACGCCACAAAAACCTGTGGGAGCTGGCTTGCCAGCGATTGGCCGCGCCTCGGTCTTTAGAGCGGAGCCAGCTCGGTTTCAGCTTCAACGGCTTTCACCGCTTTCAGCTGACGCATCTGCTCGCAACCCCATAACACCCGCTCCGGCGTCGCCGGCGCATCGATCTGCGGCTGATGCTTGTAATCACCGAGGCTTGCCACCGCATCCTTGATCGCACACCACGAAGCAATCCCGAGCATGAACGGCGGTTCACCGACAGCCTTGGAATGGAACACGGTGTCTTCCGGGTTCTTGCGGTTTTCCACCAGTTTCACCCGCAGATCCAGAGGCATGTCCGCCACCGCCGGGATCTTGTAGCTGGCCGGGCCGTTGGTCATCAGCTTGCCTTTGTTGTTCCAGACCAGCTCTTCCATGGTCAGCCAGCCCATGCCCTGGATGAAGCCACCCTCGACCTGACCGATGTCGATGGACGGGTTCAGCGAGGCGCCGACGTCGTGAAGAATGTCGGTGCGCAGCATCTTGTACTCGCCGGTCAGGGTGTCGACGATCACTTCGCAGCACGCCGCGCCGAAGGCGAAGTAGTAGAACGGACGCCCACGCGCCTGGCTGCGGTCGTAGTAGATTTTCGGAGTCTTGTAGAAGCCAGTGCTCGACAGCGACACCTGATTGAAATACGCCTGCTGGATCAGTGCTTCAAAGGTCAGGATATGGTCGCGAACACGCACATGGCCGTTGTGGAATTCAACGTCTTCTTCAGTGACTTTGAAGTGACGGGCAGCGAATTCGATCAGGCGTTTCTTGATGATTTCCGCCGCGTTCTGCGCCGCTTTACCGTTCAAGTCGGCACCGCTCGACGCTGCCGTCGGCGAAGTGTTCGGCACCTTGTCGGTGTTGGTCGCGGTGATCTGCACACGATCGATTTCGACCTGGAACACTTCGGCCACGACCTGCGCGACTTTGGTGTTCAGGCCCTGACCCATTTCGGTGCCGCCATGGTTCAAGTGGATGCTGCCATCGGTGTAGATGTGGATCAGCGCGCCGGCCTGGTTCAAGAAGCTCGCGGTGAAGGAAATACCGAATTTCACCGGGGTCAGCGCCAGGCCTTTTTTCAGGATCGGGCTGTTGGCGTTGTAGCGACGAATGGCTTCGCGGCGCTCGTGGTACTGGCTGCTTTCTTCCAGTTCGGCGGTCATCTCTTCGAGCATGTTGTGCTCGACGGTCTGGTAGTAGTGGGTGACGTTGCGCTCGGTCTTGCCGTAGTAGTTGGCCTTGCGCACCGCGAGTGGGTCGAGTTGCAGGTGACGAGCAATCGCGTCCATCACTTCCTCGATCGCGACCATGCCTTGCGGACCACCGAAACCACGGTAAGCGGTGTTCGACGCGGTGTTGGTCTTGCAGCGGTGACCATTGATGGTCGCATCGCCGAGGTAGTACGAGTTGTCCGAGTGGAACATCGCCCGGTCAACGATCGACGCGGACAAGTCCGGCGAGCAGCCGCAGTTGCCGGCCAGATCCATGTTGATCCCGTGCAGGCGCCCGGTGCTGTCGAAGCCGACGTCGTATTCGACGTAGAACGGGTGACGCTTGCCGGTCATCAGCATGTCTTCGACGCGCGGCAGGCGCATCTTGGTCGGCTGACCGGTGAGGTGCGCAACCACCGCGCACAGGCACGCCGGGCTGGCGGCTTGAGTTTCCTTGCCGCCGAAGCCACCGCCCATGCGGCGCATGTCGACGACGATTTTGTTCATCGACACGTCGAGCACTTCGGCGACCAGTTTCTGCACTTCGGTCGGGTTCTGCGTCGAGCAGTAGACGATCATGCCGCCGTCTTCGGTCGGCATCACTGAAGAGATTTGCGTCTCCAGATAGAAGTGTTCCTGGCCGCCAATGTGCAGCGTGCCTTGAATGCGATGTTCAGCGGTCGCCAGTGCCGAGACCGAATCGCCGCGCTGGTGGGTGTGGCTGTCGAGCACGAAATGGCGTTTGCGCAGGGCTTCGACGACGTCCAGCACCGGCTCGAGATCTTCGTATTCGATGATCGCCGCCATCGCGGCTTTGCGCGCGGTTTCCAGATCTTTCGCGGCGACGGCGAGCACTGGCTGACCGACGAATTGCACGTCATCGATGGCCAGCAGCGGGTCGCCCGGCAACAATGGGCCGATGTCTTTCAGGCCCGGCACGTCTTCGTGGGTGATGGCGATGCGCACGCCTTCGAAGGCGTAGCACGGCGAGGTGTCGATGCTGATGATTTTCGCGTGGGCGCGGTCCGACAGGCGTGCGTACAGGTGCAACTGGTTGGGAAATTCCAGGCGGTCATCGATGTACTGCGCCTCACCAGACACGTGCTTGGCGGCGCTGTCGTGCTTGACGCTGCGGCCGACACCGGAGGTCAGGTCCTTGGCGAACAATTCAGCCAGTTCAGCTTGAGTTTTCTCTACGCCGTGATGGTTAGACATAAGCGGTCACCCGAGTCTCGATGTGCGGTGTTTGCAGTTCGATGAAGTATTTGCGCAGTAGGTTCTGCGCGCTGAGCAGGCGATATTCCTTGCTGGCGCGGAAGTCCGAGAGCGGGGTGAAATCTTCCGCCAGTGCAGCGCAGGCGCGCTCGACCACGGCGTTGTTGAACGGCGCACCGATCAGTGCGGCTTCACAGTGGGCGGCGCGTTTCGGGATCGCGGCCATACCACCGAACGCCATGCGCGCATCGGTGATTACGCCGTTTTCGACGCGCAGGTTGAACGCGGCGCAGACGGCGGAGATGTCGTCGTCCAGACGCTTGGAGACTTTGTAGGCACGGAACAATTGCTCGGCGCTGGCGCGCGGCACGATGATCTTCTCGATGAATTCACTTTCCTGACGGGCGGTGACTTTGTAGTCGATGAAGTAATCCTCGAGGTTCAGGGTGCGGCGGGTTTCGCCTTTGCACAGCACCACCTGCGCGCCGAGGGCGATCAGCAGCGGTGGCGAGTCACCGATCGGCGAGGCGTTGCCGATGTTGCCGCCGAGGGTGCCCTGGTTGCGGATTTGCAGCGAGGCGAAGCGGTGCAGCAGTTCGCCGAAATCCGGGTACTCGGCGTTCAACGCTTCGTAGCAGTCGGAGAGGGCGGTGGCGGCGCCGATTTCGATGCGGTCTTCGAAGGTTTCGATGCGCTTCATTTCGGCGACGTTGCCGACATAGATCATCACCGGCAAAGTGCGGTGGAACTGAGTGACTTCCAGTGCCAGATCGGTGCCGCCGGCGAGCAGGCGCGCTTGTGGGTACGCGTCATAAAGGTCGGCCAGATCAGCGACGGTCAGCGGCACCAGGCAGCGTTTGTCGCCGCTGTTGAGTTCGCCGATATCGGTCGGGGCGATGGCTTTCAGGCGGGCGATGGTCTCCGCTTCGCGGGCATCGAACTGATCCGCTTGCTTGCCGCAGCAGGATTGTTCGGCAGCGGCCAGAATCGGTCGGTAGCCGGTGCAGCGGCAGAGGTTGCCGGCCAGCGCTTCGTGGGCCTTGGCCTGATCCGGTGCATCGCTGTTCTTTTGCAGGGCGAACAGCGACATGACGAAGCCGGGGGTGCAGAAACCGCACTGCGAGCCATGGCACTCGACCATGGCTTTCTGCACGCTGTGCAGTTCGCCTTGGTGTTTGAGGTCTTCCACGCTGATCAGTTGTTTGCCGTGCAACGACGACACAAAGGTCAGGCACGAGTTGAGGCTGCGATAGCGAATGTGTTCGCGGCCAGCGTCATCCGTCTGTAACTCGCCGACCACCACGGTGCAGGCGCCGCAGTCACCGCTGGCGCAACCTTCTTTGGTGCCGGACTTGCCCACGTGGTCACGCAGGTAATTGAGCACAGTCAGATTCGGGTCCAGGGCGTGCTCGCTACGGAGTTCCTGGTTAAGTAAAAACTGGATCACGGAAGGCCTCGCAGACTCATTATTGTTGTTAACCGACGTGAACCGAATTTAGCAGGTCTGACTTTTCGGTCAATGGTTTTCTGACTTAAAGGTCAGGAAAATACGTTTCGTCGATCAACTACGTGTCTATTCAGTATTGACCCTCATTGGATCCCCTGCTTTTTTGCGGGAATCGTGCCAAAAACCGCTGAGTGGGCACTCCGCCATGACCGTGCATTTGCGCTACACTGCGCCGCTTGTGCAGATCGATAGAGTTTGAAGGACAACCATGACGTTCAAGGCGCCGGACAGCCTCGCCGAGCAAATCGCTCACCACCTCGCCGAACGCATCATTCGTGGCGAAATGAAGCCGGGAGAGCGCATCCAGGAACAGAAGGTCACGCTGGCGCTGAACGTCAGCCGCGGTTCGGTCCGCGAAGCCTTGCTGATCCTCGAACGCCGCCACCTGATCGCGATCCTGCCGCGTCGTGGCGCGCACGTCACCGAGCTGACGCCACACAAGGTGCAGAGCCTGTGCACGCTGATGAGCGAGTTGTACATCCTGCTCGGCAATTCGGTGGCCAATGGCTGGCAAGTGCAGTCGGACATGGCGCCGTTCGTGCAGATCCAGCAGCGCCTGACCGCCAGCTACGAGCGTCAGGACATCCGCAGCTTCGTCGATGAAAGCTTCGCCGTGATGCGCGCCGCCTATCCGTTCGCCAACAACCCGTACCTGCAAGAGACCGTCGAGAACCTGCAACCGGCGATGAGCCGCGCCTACTTCCTCGCCCTCGAACAGCGCAAGGCTTCAATGAGCGAGTTCCTCGAACTGTTCGAACGCCTGCTGGCCGCCGTGCTTGCCCGTGATTTACCGCAGATCCGCATCGTGCTGACGGCTTATGCCCAGCGCAGCTGCGATCTGGTGGTTTCCGCCCTGACGGTTGCCTAAGCGTGCGGCTCAAGTGCATCAAACTGGCGGGATTCAAATCCTTCGTCGACCCGACCACGGTGAACTTCCCCAGTAACATGGCGGCGGTCGTCGGGCCGAACGGTTGCGGCAAGTCGAACATCATCGACGCCGTACGCTGGGTGATGGGCGAAAGTTCGGCGAAGAACCTCCGTGGCGAGTCGATGACCGACGTCATCTTCAACGGTTCGACCAGCCGCAAACCGGTGAGTCAGGCCAGTATCGAACTGGTCTTCGACAACTCCGATGGCACCTTGCTCGGCGAGTACGCGGCCTACGCGGAGATTTCCATCCGCCGCAAAGTCACCCGCGACAGCCAGACCACCTATTACCTCAACGGCACCAAATGCCGTCGTCGCGACATCACCGATATTTTCCTCGGCACCGGTCTCGGCCCGCGCAGCTATTCGATCATCGAGCAGGGGATGATCTCCAAGCTGATCGAGTCCAAGCCTGAAGACCTGCGTAACTTCATCGAAGAAGCCGCCGGCATCTCCAAGTACAAGGAGCGCCGCCGCGAGACCGAAAACCGTATCCGTCGCACCCACGAAAACCTCGCGCGTCTGACTGACTTGCGCGAAGAGCTCGAGCGTCAACTCGAGCGCCTGCACCGTCAGGCCGAAGCGGCGAAGAAGTATCAGGAATTCAAAGCCGAGGAGCGTCAGCTCAAGGCGCAACTGTCGGCCTTGCGCTGGCAGGATCTCAACGATCAGGTCGGCCAGCGCGAGTCGGTCATCGGTACCCAGGAAATCAGTTTCGAAGCCTTGGTCGCTGAGCAGCGCAATGCGGATGCGGCCATCGAACGTCTGCGCGACGGTCACCATGACCTGTCCGAACGCTTCAATCTGGTGCAGGGGCGCTTCTATTCGGTCGGCGGCGACATCGCCCGGGTCGAGCAGAGCATCCAGCACGGCCAGCAACGTCTGCGTCAGCTGCAGGACGATCTGAAAGAAGCCGAGCGCGCACGCCTGGAAACCGAATCGCACCTGGGCCACGACCGTACGTTGCTGCTGACCCTCGGCGAAGAGCTGGACATGCTCACCCCCGAGCAGGAAGTCACCAGCGCCGCCGCCGAAGAAGCCGCTGCCGCGCTGGAAGATTCCGAATCGGTCATGCACGGCTGGCAAGAGCAGTGGGACGCCTTCAACCTGACCGCCGCCGAACCGCGCCGTCAGGCCGAAGTGCAGCAGTCGCGCATCCAGCAGTTGGAAACCAGCATGGAGCGTCTGGCGGATCGGCAAAAACGTCTCGGCGAAGAGCGCGCGCTGCTCTCGGCTGACCCGGAAGACGCGGCGATCATGGAACTCAACGAGCAGCTCGCCGAGTCTGAAGCGACCCTCGAAGACCTGCAGACCAGCGAAGAAGCGCAGGTCGAAAAGCTTGAACAACTGCGTCAGGAATTGCAGCAGGCGCTGACCGCGCAACAACAGGCGCAGGGCGATTTGCAGCGTCTTAACGGTCGCCTCGCGTCCCTCGAAGCCTTGCAGCAAGCCGCGCTCGACCCGGGCACCGGCACCGCCGAATGGCTGAAGGAACACAACCTCGCCGAGCGCCCGCGCTTGGCCGAAGGCCTGAAGGTTGAGGCCGGTTGGGAATTGGCGGTGGAAACCGTGCTCGGCGCTGACCTGCAAGCGGTGCTGGTCGACGATTTCAGCGGTTTCGATTTATCCGGTTTCACCCAAGGCGATCTGCGCCTGCTCAGCCCGGCCAGCGATGGCGTGCGCGTCGCTGGCAGCTTGCTCGACAAGGTCGACGCGCAGATCGATCTGTCGCCGTGGCTCGGTCAGGTCAAACCGGTCGACAGCCTTGAACAGGCTTTGGCCTTGCGCGGGCAGTTGAGCGCTGGCGAGAGTTTGATCAGCCGCGACGGTTACTGGGTCGGCCGGCATTTCTTGCGCGTGCGCCGGGCCAGCGAAGCGGAAAGCGGCATGCTCGCCCGTGGCCAGGAAATCGAAGCGTTGCACCTCGAACGCGAAGAGAAAGAAGCCACGGTCGAGGCCATGGAAACCCGTCTGCAAACCCTGCGCGCACAACAGCGTCAGCAGGAAAACGGCCGCGAACATTTACGTCGTTTGCTGCAAGACGAAGCGCGTCAGCAAGGTGAACTGAAAGCGCAGTTATCTGCCGGCAAAGCCAAGGCCGAACAGTTGACGCTGCGTCGTACCCGTCTTGATGAAGAGCTGGTCGAACTCGGCGAGCAACGCGAACTCGAGCACGAACAGATCGGCGAAGCGCGCATGCAATTGCAGGAAGCGCTGGATGCCATGGCGCTGGACACCGAGCAACGCGAATTGCTGTTGGCTCAGCGCGACAGCCTGCGCGAACGCCTCGACCGCGTGCGTCAGGAAGCGCGGCAGCACAAGGATCACGCCCATCAATTGGCCGTGCGTCTTGGCTCATTGCGCGCGCAGCACGACTCCACGCGCCAGGCGCTGGAGCGTCTGGAAATGCAGGCCGAGCGTCTGACGGAAAAACGCGAACAGTTGAGTCTGAACCTGGAGGAGGGCGAGGCACCGCTGGAAGAGCTGCGTCTGAAACTCGAAGAACTGCTCGACAAGCGCATGACCGTCGATGAAGAACTGAAGACCGCGCAGATCGCTTTGGAAGATGCCGATCGCGAATTGCGCGACGCGGAAAAACGCCGGACGCAGGCCGAGCAGCAATCGCAGCTGATTCGCGGCCAACTCGAACAGCAGCGTATGGAATGGCAAGCCCTGACCGTGCGCCGCAAAGCCTTGCAGGATCAATTGCTCGAAGACGGCTACGATCTCAACGGCGTGCTCGCGACATTAACCGCGCAAGCCAGTGAACGCGAAGCCGAAGAAGAACTCGAACGCATCAATGCGCGGATTCAGCGCCTGGGTGCGATCAACCTCGCGGCCATCGACGAATACACGCAACAGTCCGAGCGTAAGCGTTATCTGGATGCGCAGGACGCCGATCTGGTCGAAGCGCTGGAGACCCTGGAAAACGTCATTCGCAAGATCGACAAGGAAACCCGTAACCGCTTCAAAGATACCTTTGATCAGATCAATGGTGGTTTACAGGCGCTTTTCCCAAAAGTTTTCGGTGGCGGGCGCGCGTATTTGGAACTGACGGGCGAAGATCTACTCGATACAGGGGTAACGATCATGGCGCAGCCGCCAGGGAAGAAGAACAGCACCATCCATTTGCTCTCCGGCGGGGAAAAAGCCCTGACCGCACTGGCACTGGTTTTTGCCATCTTCAAATTGAACCCGGCGCCGTTCTGCATGCTCGATGAGGTTGACGCGCCACTGGATGACGCTAACGTTGGACGCTACGCACGCTTGGTTAAGGAGATGTCGCAGACCGTGCAGTTCATCTATATCACCCACAACAAGATCGCCATGGAAATGGCCGAGCAGTTGATGGGCGTGACGATGCATGAACCGGGTTGTTCGCGACTGGTAGCCGTGGATGTCGAGGAGGCGATGGCGATGGTGGACGCCTGAGTCAGCGTGGTGTCGGAAAGGTAATTTGGTGTTGTAGGACTTTTTTACCGGGTTCGACTTGCTGGCCAATCGACATATTCGCGCAAGCCAATGAGACAGACGGTGTAAAGTTGTCTTTGGTCGTGCTAGTTTAATGTCAATTTTTCGTATACGTGGGCAAAACGCCTGTCAGAACATAGAGTTGGCGCCACGTTTTAAAGCGGTTTGCACAATGTAAACCCCTTATTTTTCAGCATTTTTTATAGAGGCACGGGATTACATGGAAATCGGTCTGCGCGAGTGGCTGATCGTCATCGGCATCATTGTGATAGCCGGTATTCTTTTCGATGGCTGGCGCCGTATGCGCGGCGGCAAGGGAAAACTGAAATTCCGTCTTGACCGAAGTCTGTCCAACCTGCCGGACGAGGACACCAGCGCTGAGCTGTTGGGCCCGGCCCGTGTTCTGGACAACCATAAAGAACCACAGCTGGACGAACACGATCTGCCGTCGGTGAGCATGCCGGCCCGCGAAGCACGCGAGCCTCGCGAATCCGGTTCGAAACGTGGCAAGCGTGGCAGCAACGGTCCGGCGCAGGGTGACCTGAACCTCGACCTGGATCTGGACGGCGGCCCGAGCTTCAGCAGCCGTGACGACGATTTCGCCGAAGACACCAAGCCTTCGCCGGCGGTGGTCGACAAAGACCAGCCGCAAGCTGAAGAAGTGCTGGTGATCAGCGTGATCTGCCGTGACGCTGCCGGTTTCAAAGGCCCGGCACTGTTGCAGAACATCCTCGAAAGCGGTCTGCGTTTCGGCGAGATGGATATTTTCCACCGTCACGAAAGCATGGCCGGCAACGGTGAAGTGCTGTTCTCCATGGCCAATGCGGTCAAGCCGGGCATCTTCGATCTGGACGACATCGACCATTTCAGCACCCCGGCGGTGAGCTTCTTCCTCGGCCTGCCAGGCCCGCGTCATCCGAAGCAAGCCTTCGACGTGATGGTGGCCGCAGCTCGCAAGCTGTCGCAGGAACTGAACGGCGAACTGAAAGATGATCAGCGCAGCGTCCTGACCGCGCAGACCATCGAGCACTACCGTCAGCGCATCGTCGAGTTCGAACGCCGCGCCCTGACCCAGAAGCGCTAAGGCCAAGATCAAAAGATCGCAGCCTCGTTTCACTCGACAGCTCCTGCAGGAATGATTTCTGTAGGAGCTGCCGAAGGCTGCGATCTTTTGCTTCTGCTGCCAGAGATAGATGAATTAGAGCAGCCTCGGCTGCTCTTTTGCTTTATGAGAGAACACCCATGACCGCCGCCAAAAACCGCATTCTCGAGCTGCGCGCTGAACTCGATCAGCACAACTACCGTTACCACGTCCTCGACGAGCCGAGTATTCCGGATGCCGAGTACGACCGGTTGTTCCACGAGCTCAAGGCGCTGGAAGCGGCCAACCCGGAGCTGATCACCAGCGACTCGCCAACTCAGCGCGTCGGCAGCGTGGCGCTGACCGCGTTCACTCAGGTGCGTCACGAAGTGCCGATGCTCAGCCTCGGTAACGCCTTCGAAGAAACCGACATGCGCGAATTTGATCGCCGCGTCACCGAAGGTCTGGATCTGCCGGCCGGCGATCTGTTCGGCGGCAGTGCGGCGGTGGAATACAGCTGCGAACCGAAACTCGATGGCCTGGCGGTCAGTCTGCTTTATCAGGATGGTGTGCTGGTACGCGGCGCCACGCGCGGCGACGGCACCACCGGTGAAGACATCAGCGTCAACGTGCGCACCGTGCGCAACATCCCGCTGAAATTGCACGGCGAAGGCTGGCCGGCGACCCTGGAAGTGCGCGGTGAAGTGTTCATGTCCAAGGCTGGTTTCGAGCGTCTTAACGCCTCGCAACTGGAAGTCGGCGGTAAGACCTTCGCCAACCCGCGCAACGCCGCCGCCGGCAGCTTGCGTCAGCTCGATTCGAAGATCACCGCCAACCGTCCGCTGGAATTCTGCTGCTACGGCATCGGCCAGGTTTCCCACGACATCTCCGACACGCACATCGGCAACCTCAAGCAGTTGCAGCAGTGGGGCATGCCGATCAGCCACGAGCTGAAACTGGCCAAGGGCATCGGCGAATGCCTGGACTACTACCGCGACATCGGCGAGCGCCGTAACTCGCTGGCTTACGAAATCGACGGCGTGGTGTTCAAGGTCAACAGCATTGCCGATCAACGCGAACTGGGCTTCCGCGCCCGCGAACCGCGCTGGGCGATTGCGCATAAATTTCCGGCGATGGAAGAACTCACGGAACTGCTCGACGTCGAGTTTCAGGTTGGCCGTACTGGCGCTGTTACGCCGGTGGCACGATTGAAACCGGTCAAGGTTGCCGGCGTCACCGTGGCCAACGCCACGCTGCACAACATGGATGAAGTCGCGCGTCTGGGCCTGATGATCGGTGACACCGTGATCATTCGCCGCGCCGGTGATGTGATTCCGCAAGTGGTGCAAGTGGTCATGGATCGCCGTCCGGAAAACGCGCGCGCGGTACAGATTCCAGAGAGCTGCCCGGTGTGCGGCTCGCACGTCGAGCGCACGCAACTGATCAAACGCAGCAAGGGCAAGGAAACCGTCAGTGAAGGCGCTGTGTATCGCTGCGTGGGTCGACTGGCCTGTGGTGCGCAACTGAAGCAAGCGATTATTCACTTCGTCTCGCGCCGGGCGATGGACATCGAAGGCCTGGGCGACAAGAGCGTCGAGCAGTTGGTCGATGAAGGTCTGGTCAGTTCGCCGGCCGATCTGTATGCGCTGAAGTTCGATGACATCGTCGATCTGGAAGGTTTTGCCGAAGTCTCCAGCAACAAGTTGCTCGCGGCCATTGAAGACAGCAAGAAGCCGGGGCTGGCGCGTTTCATCTATGCGCTGGGCATTCCCGATGTCGGCGAGGAGACGGCCAAGGTGCTGGCGCGCTCGCTGGGTTCGCTGGAGCGTGTGCAGCAGGCGCTGCCGCAAGTGCTGACCTACCTGCCGGATGTCGGTCTGGAAGTAGCGCACGAGATTCACAGCTTCTTTGAAGATGCGCATAACCAGCAGGTCATCACCGAGTTGCTGGGGCATGGTTTGCAGATTCAGGATCAGGGTGAGCTGGGCGCCGAGTTTGCCGCCAGCACCACACTGGGTGGCTTCCTCGACAAGCTGCACATTCCTTCGGTCGGCCCCGGCGGCGCGCAGAAACTGGCGGACAAGTTCGGCTCGCTGGAAGCGGTGATGAATGCTGACTGGCTGGACATGCGTCAGGCCTTGCCGGAGAAGCAGGCGAATTCGGTGCGCGAGTTTTTTGCACTGCCTGAGAACCGGCAACTGGCTGAGGCATCCGAAAAGCAACTGCGCGATTTCGGCATGCACTGGCAGAGCGAGAAGAAAATCGTCGAAGGTTTGCCGCTGTCCGGCGAGACCTGGGTGCTGACCGGCAAGGTTGAGTTGATGAGCCGTGATGTCGCCAAGGAACACCTGGAAAGCCTTGGCGCCAAGGTTGCCGGCTCCGTGTCGGCGAAGACTCATTGTGTGGTTGCAGGCCCCGGCGCCGGCTCCAAACTGACCAAGGCCAATGAGCTGGGCGTGAAGGTGATGGACGAAGAAAGCTTTATCGCCTTCCTCAAAACCCATGGCCTGAACGTTTGATCGTTCCCACGCTCCCGCGTGGGAATGCCGCCCCGGACGCTCCGCGTCCGCTGTGACGCGGAGCGTCACGGGATGCATTCCCACGCAGAGCGTTGGAACGATCATCGCGCGGGAATGATCTAGTCTTGGCAAGCCCCAGGGAGAGATCGCCATGCACCGCTTTTTCGAGCAGCTCAGTTCCCGCATCATCGCGCCGTTCATGGGCGAATCCTCACGCAACAGCAAAGTCTGGCCGTGCCGCTGCGGCCAGTCGCTGTTCTTTCGCAACAGCCAGTGCCTGGCGTGTAATGCCTTGCTCGGTTATCAACCCGAAGAAAGCCGCCTGACCTCGCTGCAACCGGGGCCCTACGAGGGCACCTGGACGCTCGACGCCGATCCCGACTCGGGATTGTTCCGCCGCTGCGCCAACCTCGACACAGCCGCCGCGTGCAACTGGCTGCTGCCAGCCAACGACCACGACAGCCTGTGCATCGCTTGCAGCCTCAACCGCACCATCCCCGACCTGTCCGACCCGGACAACCCTGAGCGCTGGCGCAAAGTCGAAATCGCCAAACGGCGTCTCGTCGCGCAACTGATTACCCTCGGCTTGCAGGTCATCCCGAAAACCGTGGATGAAGACACCGGGCTGGCCTTCGATTTCATCGGCGTCGACCTTGAAGGCAACGCGCCGATGACCGGCCACGCCAACGGCCTGGTCACCCTCGACATCAAAGAAGCCGACGACGCCCACCGCGAGCAGGTGAGGGCGGCGATGCACGAACCCTATCGCACACTGCTCGGGCATTTTCGTCATGAGGTCGGGCATTACTACTGGGATCGCCTGATCGCCAATGGCCCGTGGCTCGGCTCATTCCGCAACCTGTTCGGCGACGAGCGCGCCAGTTACGCCGAGGCGCTCGATCGTCACTATCAGCAAGGCGCGCCACTCGACTGGCCGCAGCACTACGTCAGCGCCTACGCAACGATGCATCCGTGGGAAGACTGGGCGGAAACCTGGGCGCATTACCTGCACATGATGGACGCCGTGGACACCGCGCTGGGTTTTGGCATGAGCGCGCGGGAAATGGATTTTGATTACCAGCCGTTTCCCACCAGCACGCTGTACGACCCGGAGCATCCCGGTGGCGAGGCGTTTCTGTCGTTCGTCAACGCGTGGATCGAACTGGCCGGCATGCTCAATGAGCTGTCACGCAGCATGGGCCAACCGGATTTCTACCCGTTCGTGCTACCGGCGCCAGCGATTGCCAAGCTGCACTTCATTCATCTGGTGATCCAGCAGGCGGGCGGCAGGGCGGATGAAGTTCTGGCCCTGTAGGCGCTGCCGCTGGCTGCGATCTTTATGTCCTTGAACCCGTTCATATTTTTAATCTGCAACCAACGGTTGTAACTTCGTCTCAGATAGGTACAATGGCGCGGCTCGCCGACAGGCAAGCGTCGTTATGGTGACCCCATCGGTCCCCCCGCAACGATTACCCGTGAACCTGGTCAGAGCCGGAAGGCAGCAGCCACAGCGGGAACATTGTGTGCCGGGGTGTGGCTGGTGGGGTTACCACCTTAACGAACAATCGAACGCTTCAACCAGAACTGCATGGGTTTCGCCCACTGCGGTTTTTTTGTGCCTGCGATTTGCCAAATCGACACATATTCCCCCTGTTGAAGATGACCCTGTGGGAGCTGGCTTGCCAGCGATAGCGGTGTGTCAGGTTCATCTATTTGACTGAAAATCCGCAATCGCTGGCAAGCCAGCTCCCACAAGGTTATGGGGTGTTGTCGGAGTGGCCGGTGTAGAGCCGGATAATCTCATCAATCTCCCCCGACATCTTCATCCGCAACAACGTGCGCAAGATCCGTTGCACCGGCACCTTCGGGTCATTCCTCACATAGCAACCCACCTTCTGCTCCTGCAACACGGCGACACCTTGCAGTTGTTGCGCGGGCATCAACCGCTGATTAAACCAGTCCAGCGTCCACTGGTTACTCACCGCATAGCGATAGCGCCCGGCCAGCAGCTTCTCCAGCACCTGCTCTTGGTTGCGCGCATCTTCACGCTGAAGTCGGTCAGCGTCGAACAGCGGTTGCAGGGTAGGGTAGGTATAACCAAGCACGGTGCCGATGGACTGGCGGGGCAGGCGGGCGGGATCGGCGCTGGCCGGTTGATCCTTGCGGCTGATCAATAGATCTCGCTGAAACAGCAGCGGGATGCTCCAGATGTAATCCCCCGACTGATTCGGCAGCCACGACTGTGCGGCATAGCAGCGCACGTCGATCTCGCCATGCTCCATGGCGGTCTGCACGCGGGCGCGGGGCAGGACGTGAAACTCGGCCGGTACGCCGACCTGCGTGGCGAGGCTGAGCATCAGGTCGTAAAGGATGCCCTGGGTCGGGCGGCTGCGTTCGTATTGCACCATCGGCATCGCCCAGCTGTCGGGCATGGCGAAGCGCAACGGGGTTTCCGCTGCCGTTACGCTCAGGCTGATTCCCAGCAGTGCCCCCAAGGCCCAACGCATAAACGCTCCGGTAATTCCCGATCCCGAGCCGATAAAAGCCTCTGCTGATGCAGCTTAGCCACATTAGACGAGGACACCGGATGCAATTTTGCCCTTGCTCCGCTAGCATTAGCCGCTTCAGCTTCCTTCGTTGCGACGGTTTTCGATGAGTTATCAGGTTCTTGCACGTAAATGGCGTCCGCGCTCGTTCCGCGAAATGGTCGGCCAGACCCATGTGCTCAAGGCTCTGATCAATGCCTTGGACAGCCAGCGGCTGCACCACGCGTACCTGTTCACCGGTACGCGCGGGGTGGGTAAAACCACGATTGCGCGGATCATTGCCAAATGCCTGAACTGTGAGACAGGTATCACTTCCAGCCCCTGCGGCGAGTGCTCGGTGTGCCGTGAAATCGACGAGGGGCGTTTCGTCGACCTGATCGAGATCGACGCCGCGAGCCGCACCAAGGTCGAAGACACCCGTGAACTGCTCGACAACGTGCAGTACGCGCCGAGCCGTGGGCGCTTCAAGGTCTACCTGATCGACGAAGTGCACATGCTCTCCAGCCATTCCTTCAATGCGCTGCTGAAAACCCTCGAAGAGCCGCCGCCGTACGTCAAGTTCATCCTCGCGACCACTGACCCGCAGAAACTTCCGGCAACGATTTTGTCGCGCTGCCTGCAGTTCTCGCTGAAGAACATGACGCCGGAGCGTGTGGTCGAGCATTTGACCCACGTACTGACCGCCGAAAACGTGCCGTTCGAAGACGATGCGCTGTGGCTGCTCGGTCGCGCCGCTGACGGTTCGATGCGGGACGCCATGAGCCTGACCGATCAGGCCATCGCCTTCGGTGAAGGCAAGGTTCTCGCTACCGACGTGCGGGCGATGCTCGGCACGCTGGATCACGGTCAGGTCTATGACGTCCTGCATTCGTTGATCGAAGGCGACGCCAAGGCGTTGCTTGAAGCCGTGCGTCATCTGGCCGAGCAAGGCCCGGACTGGAACGGCGTGCTCTCGGAAATTCTCAACGTGCTGCACCGTGTGGCCATCGCTCAGGCGCTGCCGGAAGGTGTCGACAACGGGCACGGTGACCGCGATCGCGTATTGGCATTGGCGCAGGCCTTGCCAGCAGAAGATGTGCAGTTCTATTACCAGATGGGCCTGATCGGTCGTCGCGATTTACCGCTGGCGCCGGATCCTCGTGGCGGTTTCGAAATGGTCTTGCTGCGGATGCTGGCCTTCCGGCCGGCAGATACAGCGGATGCCCCGAGGCAACCGCTAAAGCCAGTGGGGATCAGCCAGGCCACAGTTGATTCCGCAAACTCCGTGGCTGCCGCGCCTAAACCTGCGCCGGTAGTCGCTGCGGCGGTTGTGCCAGCGCCTGCTGCAGCACCTGCGCCAGTGGCTGCATCCGCACCGGCTCCCGAGCCGGCGCCGGTTGCTCCTGTTGCCGCGCCAGAACCTGAGCCAGCGCCTGTCGTCGCTGAAGAAGTCGTCGACCTGCCGTGGAATGACCCGGTTGAACCCGAGCCAGAGCCCGAACCAGCGCAGCAACCCGCCGTCGAACCGGTGCTGGAAACCGCCGCCGAGCAGCCCGAGTTGCCGCCGATGCCGCTGCCGACCCCGGACAGCGTCGTCCCGGAGGCGCCTGAGTGGGCTGCTGCGCCGATCCCCGAGCCGTCAGTCGCCGACGTCGATGCCGCTACTCCGGGCATGGACATGGACGATGAGCCGCCGCTGGACGAGGATTACATCGAGCCGGACATCGATTCGGCGTACAGCTATCTCGACGAACTGGCCAGTGAGCACGCCGCCGAGCCTGCCCCGGAACCCGAGCCAGAACCGGCTGCGGCACCGGCCACCGGTCTGGCGTTGCAATGGCTGGAGCTGTTTCCGAAACTGCCGATTTCCGGCATGACCGGCAGCATTGCCGCCAACTGCACGCTGATCGCGGTCGATGGCGACCATTGGCTGATGCACCTCGACCCGGCGCACAGTGCGCTGTTCAACGCCACGCAGCAGCGGCGTCTGAACGATGCGTTGAACCAGTTCCACGGTCGCACGCTGAGCCTGACCATCGAGCTGATCAAGCCCGAGCAGGAAACCCCGGCCCAGGCCGCGTCCCGTCGCCGTGCCAACCGTCAGCGCGAGGCGGAGGAGTCGATTCACGGCGATCCGTTCATCCAGCAGATGGTTCAGCAGTTCGGCGCGGTGGTGCGACACGATACTATTGAACCTGTCGACGCCTTGGTCGCCCAAGGCTAATAACTGAGGGTGCTCGGCCGCGCTGGCCGGGCGCTGTTTTGATCCAAGTACTTTGAGGTGATTCCCATGATGAAAGGTGGCATGGCCGGCCTGATGAAGCAGGCGCAGCAGATGCAGGAAAAAATGGCCAAGATGCAGGAAGAACTGGCCAACGCCGAAGTCACCGGTACGGCCGGCGGCGATATGGTCACCGTGGTGATGACCGGTCGTCACGACGTCAAAAGCGTGAGCATCGACCCAAGCCTGGTCGAAGGCATGAGCGAAGATGACAAAGAAATGCTGGAAGCGGTCATTGCCTCCGCCGTCAACGACGCTGTGCGCAAGATCGAAAAAAACAGCCAGGATAAAATGGGCAACATGACCGCCGGCATGAACCTGCCAGCCGGTATGAAACTGCCATTCTGATTCGCCAATCGGCGGCAGATGAGCTACACAAAATGCCAGGCCTTGCGCCTGGCATTTTTGTTTCTGACTGATCGTTCCCACGCTCTGCGTGGGAATGCAGCCCGGGACGCTCCGCGTCCCAAGTACAGAGCCGAACGCGGAGCGTCCGTTGAGGCATTCCCACGCGGAGCATGGGAACGATCAATCCCGGCCATCTGAATAAACATCGAACGCGCAAAAGCCTCAACGGTCTGCTCCCTATACCCGCTGAATTCACCATTCACAGGAGACGCTGACATGTCCGACCCTCTTACTCTCAACCAACGCTTCGTCCTCGCCTCACGCCCGGTCGGTGCGCCGACCCCGGAAAACTTCCGCCTCGAACGCGAAGCGCTGCCGGATCTTGCGGACGGTGAGGTGCTGCTGAAAACCCTCTATCTGTCCCTCGACCCCTACATGCGCGGACGCATGAGTGACGCGCCGTCCTACGCTGCCCCGGTACAAATCGGCGAAGTGATGACCGGCGGCGCGGTCAGCCGTGTCGAGGATTCGCGTCATCCGAAATTCCATAAAGGCGATCTGGTCGTTGGCGCCACCGGTTGGCAGAGCCACAGCATCAGCGACGGCCGCAACATCATTCCGATCCCGGCCGGGCTGCCGAGCCCGTCGATGGCGCTGGGTGTGCTGGGTATGCCGGGGATGACCGCGTACATGGGCTTGATGGACATCGGTCAACCCAAAGAGGGCGAAACGCTAGTCGTCGCTGCGGCATCCGGCGCGGTCGGCTCGGTGGTCGGACAAGTGGCGAAGATCAAAGGCCTGCGCACGGTCGGTGTGGCCGGCGGAGCCGAGAAGTGCAAATACGTGGTCGAGGAACTGGGTTTCGATGCCTGCATCGATCACAAGGCCGCCGATTTCGCTGAACAACTGGCCAAGGCCTGTCCTGATGGCATCGACATCTATTACGAGAACGTCGGCGGTCATGTGTTCGATGCCGTGGTGCCGTTGCTCAACCCCAAGGCGCGCATTCCGCTGTGCGGCCTGATCGCCGGTTACAACGCTTCCGAAGCGCCGCAAGGCCCGGATCGTCTGCCGATGCTGCAACGCACGCTGCTGACCAAGCGCGTGCGCATTCAGGGCTTCATCGTGTTCGACGACTACGGTGATCGTCAGCCGGAATTCATCAGCCATATGGTGCCGTGGGTGCGCGACGGCAAGGTGAAATTCCGCGAAGACGTGGTGGAAGGTCTGGAGCAGGCACCCGAGGCGTTTATCGGCCTGCTGGAGGGGCGCAACTTCGGCAAACTGGTGGTGAAGGTTGCCCAGGACTGAGTATTTGACGCTGGCCGGAGGCGCGGGTATAAACCGCGTCTCGTTGTTTTGTCGGACTTTTTACCCATGAGCTTCAGCCCTTTGATTCGCCAACTGATCGACGCCTTGCGCACTTTGCCGGGCGTGGGTCAGAAAACCGCCCAGCGCATGGCGTTGCAGATGCTCGAGCGTGACCGCAGCGGCGGCTTGCGTCTGGCCCAGGCCCTCAGCCAGGCCATGGAAGGGGTCGGCCACTGCCGCCAGTGCCGCACGCTGACCGAAGACGATCTGTGCCCGCAATGTGCCGATACCCGCCGTGACGACACGCTGTTGTGTGTGGTGGAAGGGCCGATGGACGTGTATGCGGTCGAGCAGACCGGATTCCGTGGCCGCTACTTTGTGCTCAAGGGGCATTTGTCGCCGCTTGATGGCCTGGGACCTGAGGCGATCGGCATTCCGCAGTTGATGACGCGAATCGAAGAGGCGGGAACGTTCACCGAAGTCATCCTCGCAACTAACCCGACCGTGGAAGGTGAGGCGACGGCGCATTACATCGCCCAGCTGCTGAGCAACAAAGGCCTGATCGCTTCGCGGATCGCTCACGGCGTGCCGTTGGGTGGGGAGCTGGAACTGGTCGATGGCGGCACGCTGGCGCATTCGTTTGCCGGGCGGAAACCGATTTCCCTCTAATAAAAATCAAAAGATCGCAGCCTTTGGCAGCTCCTACCTTGGAACGCGTTTCCCTGTAGGGGCTGCCGACGGCTGCGATCTTTTGATCTTCTGTACCTTGTAAACCAAGCAAGCGCTCGGTTAAGTTCGGCGGACCCTTCCGTGGAGCTCGCCCATGCCTGCCTTTCAGGAATACTTCGACCCCAGCCACCAATTGGTTCGCGACAGCGTCAGACGTTTCGTCGAACGCGAGATCCTGCCGGACATCGATCAATGGGAAGAAGCCGAAAGTTTCCCCCGCGAGCTGTACCTGAAGGCTGGTGCGGCGGGCATTCTCGGCATCGGCTATCCCGAAGTTCTCGGAGGCAGTCATGAAGGCGATCTGTTCGCCAAGGTTGCCGCCAGTGAGGAATTGATGCGCTGTGGCTCTGGCGGCCTGGTAGCGGGGCTGGGATCGCTGGATATCGGTCTGCCACCGATCGTCAAATGGGCGCGCCCCGAAGTGCGTGAGCGCGTTGTGCCGCAAGTGCTCAGCGGCGAAAGGATCAGCGCCCTGGCGGTCACCGAACCCGGCGGCGGCTCCGACGTCGCCAACCTGCAAACCCGCGCCGTGCGCGACGGCGATTTCTATCGTGTCAGCGGCAGCAAAACCTTTATCACCAGTGGCGTGCGCGCCGACTTCTACACCGTTGCGGTGCGCACCGGTGCGCCGGGGTTTGGCGGTATCAGTCTGTTATTGATCGAAAAGGGCACGCCGGGCTTCACCGTCGGCCGTCAGTTGAAAAAAATGGGCTGGTGGGCGTCGGACACTGCCGAATTGTTCTTCGACGACTGCCATGTACCTGTGGGCAATCTGATCGGCGCCGAGAACATGGGCTTCGCCTGCATCATGGGCAACTTTCAGAGCGAACGGCTGGCGTTGGCGCTGATGGCCAACATGACTTCACAGTTAGCGTTGGAAGAGAGCCTGCAATGGGCACGCGAGCGCGAAGCGTTTGGCAAGCCGATCGGCAAGTTTCAGGTGATCAAACATCGCTTGGCGGAGATGGCCACGGCGCTGGAAGTGTCGCGGGAGTTCACTTACCGGCAAGCGGCGAAGATGGCGGCGGGGCAGAGCGTGATCAAGGAGATTTCCATGGCGAAGAACTTTGCCACGGACACCTCGGACCGGATTACCACGGAGGCGGTGCAGATTCTCGGTGGGCTGGGCTATATGCGCGAGAGTCTGGTGGAGCGGTTGTATCGGGATAACCGCATCTTGTCGATTGGCGGCGGCACGCGAGAGGTGATGAACGAGATCATCAGCAAGCAGATGGGGCTTTGATTTGTTGGTGAGGCGACCGGCCTCATCGCGAGCAGGCTCACTCCTACAGTGGAACGCATTCCAAATTGTAGGAGTGAGCCTGCTCGCGATGTCGGCCTGAAGGGCGCCGCTTACTTATCGGTCAACGCAAACTGCGTCAGGCAGAAGGTAGGGATACCCATGTCTTCCAGGCGCTGCGAACCTTGCAACTCCGGCAAATCAATAATCGCCGCCGCTTCATGCACCCTCGCGCCCATGCGGCGAATCAGGTTGGCCGCCGCAATCAGCGTGCCGCCAGTGGCAATCAAATCATCGAACATCACCACCGAATCGCCTTCACACAGGCTGTCGGCGTGCACTTCGAGGAACGCTTCGCCGTATTCGGTTGCGTAACCTTCCGCCAACACATCAGCTGGCAATTTACCTTGCTTGCGGAACAGCACCAGCGGCTTGTTCAACTGATAGGCCAATACCGAACCGATCAGAAAACCGCGGGCATCCATCGCACCGATGTGGGTGAAGTCGGCTTCGACGTAGCGGTGGGCGAAGCTGTCCATCACCAGGCGCAGGGCCGTTGGCGACTGGAACAGCGGGGTGATGTCGCGAAAGATCACGCCCGGTTTCGGGAAGTCGATCACAGGGCGGATAAGCGATTTGATGTCGAAGGAGTCGAAGACCATCGTCGAGGTGTCCTGGCAGGGCTGCAAACGGCGCAGTATACCCGCGGCTGAAACGCTTCGCTCAACCGCGGATCGAGATCAGCCTTCGATCGAGCCACCGGCCAGCGCGCAGAGCTGGATCGGGTCGAGGATATGAATCTCTTTGCCCTCGGCGGCGATCAGTTCGTTCTGCTGGAAACGGGTGAAGACGCGGGACACGGTTTCTACCGCCAGACCGAGGTAGTTGCCGATTTCATTGCGCGACATGCTCAGGCGGAACTGGTTGGCGGAAAAACCGCGAGCGCGGAAGCGAGCCGACAGGTTGACCAGGAACGTGGCGATGCGCTCGTCGGCGGTTTTCTTCGACAGCAGCAACATCATTTGCTGGTCATCGCGGATTTCCCGGCTCATCACGCGCATCAACTGGCGGCGCAGCTGCGGCAGTTGCAGGGCCAATTCGTCGAGGCGTTCAAACGGGATTTCGCAGACCGAGGTGGTTTCCAGCGCTTGGGCGGAGACCGGATGCTTCTCGGTGTCCATGCCGGACAGGCCGACCAGTTCGCTCGGCAGGTGGAAACCGGTGAGCTGTTCTTCGCCGCTGTCGCTCAGGCTGAAGGTCTTCAGGGCGCCGGAGCGTACTGCATAAACGGAATCGAACGTGTCGCCCTGGCGGAACAGGAACTCGCCCTTTTTCAGCGGGCGGCCGCGTTTAACGATTTCGTCCAGCGCATCCATGTCTTCCAGATTCAGAGAAAGTGGCAGGCAGAGAGGGGCCAGGCTGCAATCCTTGCAATGGGCCTGGTTGTGAGCGCGCAGTTTAACTGGCTCGGACATTTCTTAGATCCTTGTGGGAAAACACACATAAGCCGTAAGGGTAACTCACGGGAGGACATTCAGGCCAGTCTGGGGCGACTTTGCCCTACAGGCGTAAAGCCACAGGGCCAGCAGCCGATAAACAGGTATCAAAGTGCATACAAGGAACGAATCGATGGCCGTCATTGGCACGCTGGGCCCCGGTAACAGCGACGTTGCGGCAGTGCCGGAAACGTTTAAAACGACGTCAGGCAATGCACGCGACCCGGGTTCGTCCGAAGAGGCAACCCCGACCTTGGTCGAGGGCGTCAAAGTGTCGCTGTCCGGTGCATCGATTGAAAAGGCTGCCAGTACTGGTGGCGAAAACAGCGACATCGAAGACAGCGGCTTGCCGGAGAACATCCAGCAATTGCTGAAAATGATCCGCAAATTGCAAAAGCAGATTGCCGAGAAAAAGGCGCTCATCGAAGCGGTCATGGCCGACAAGCGCCTTTCCAACGAAGAAAAGATCATCAAGGTGGCCGCTCTGCGCGGCGCCATCGCCGCGTTGAATACGGGTCTGATCACCGCCAACCTGGCCTTGTCCAAAGTGGTGGGGCAGTCGGGCCTGACGGCGGATCAGAATATGAAAGTCGGTTCGTTGCTGACGAAAAACTAGATCACCCGCGAAAACCGCTGGCGGTTTTGCTGTTCCAGATACGCATCGAACACCATGCACACTGAGCGCACCAGCAGGCGCCCCGCCGGCAATACGGCGATCCGCTCGCGATCCAGCTCAATCAGGCCATCGCTGGCCATGCCTTGCAGCTGCGGCCACAGTGCACCGAAGTAACCCTGAAAATCGATGTTGAACTGCTGCTCGATCTCGGCAAATTCCAGGCTGAAATTGCAGATCAGTTGCTGGATCACCGCACGCCGCAGACGATCATCGGCGTTGCAAACCAAGCCCCTGCTGGTTGCCAGTTGCGCAGCGGCGAGGGTGTTCTGGTACTCGTTGAGGTCGCTGCTGTTCTGGCAGTACAGGTCGCCGATCTGGCTGATGGCCGACACCCCCAGACCAATCAAATCGCAATGACCGTGGGTGGTGTAACCCTGGAAGTTGCGTTGCAGGGTCTGCTCTTCCTGGGCAATGGCCAGTTCATCGTCAGGCAGCGCGAAGTGATCCATGCCGATGTAGCGATAGCCGGCGGCGGTCAGTTGTTCGATGGTGCGCTCGAGCATTTCCAGCTTCTGCGCCGGCACCGGCAACTCATTGCCATTGATCCGCCGCTGCGGCATGAAGCGCTCCGGCAGGTGTGCATAGTTGAACACCGAGAGTCGGTCCGGTTGCAGGCTGATGACCTCTTCAACGGTGCGGGCGAAGTTTTCCGGGGTCTGCTTGGGCAAGCCGTAAATCAAGTCGATATTGATCGAGCGAAATTGCAGGGTGCGCGCCGCATCGATCACTGCGCGGGTTTCCTCCAGACTTTGCAGGCGATTGACCGCGCGCTGCACCGCCGGATCAAGATCCTGCAGGCCGATGCTGACCCGGTTGAAGCCGAGTTCGCGCAGCAGGCCCATGGTCGACCAGTCGGCTTCGCGCGGATCGATCTCGATACCGTAGTCGCCGGAGTCGTCGTCCAGCAGATTGAAGTGCTTGCGCAGGTGCGCCATCAACTGGCGCAGTTCGTCATGGCTGAGGAAGGTCGGGGTGCCGCCGCCAAAGTGCAATTGCTCGACTTTCTGGGCCGGGTCGAGGTGGCAGGCGATCAACTGGATTTCCTGCTCCAGCCGCTGCAGGTAGGGCAGCGCGCGGCCGCGATCCTTGGTGATGACCTTGTTGCACGCGCAGTAGTAGCAAATGTTCGCGCAGAACGGCACATGCACGTACAGCGACAAGGGGCGCAGAGCCTTGCGGCTGTCGCGCAGGGCATGGAACAAGTCGAACGTGCCGACCTGACTGTGAAATTGCACGGCGGTCGGATACGAGGTGTAGCGCGGCCCCGCCAGGTCGTAGCGGCGGATCAGATCAGAGTCCCAACGAATGGCGTCGAGCATGCGGGCATTCCCCCGGATAGGCTGGCAGTGTGAGCGAGTCTATCGGGGGGCGGCGATGGGGCTCTTGATTTGCATCAACAGCATAAGATCAAAAGATCGCAGCCTTCGGCAGCTCCTACAGGGAAACGCATTCCAAAGGTAGGAGCTGCCGAAGGCTGCGATCTTCTGATCTTAATGGCCCATGAGCCAATGCTGATGAGGGCCAGGCAGGGTCCAGATCCCGAACAGGATCACCAGCAATCCACCGGCCATGCGCACGCTGCGTTTGCGCAAAATGGCCGTGACGCGTTCTGCCGCAAGGCCCGTGGCGAGCAATACCGGCCAGGTGCCGAGGCCAAACGCAAGCATCAGCAACGCACTGTCCAGTGCATTGCCCTGACTCGCCGACCACAGCAATGTGCTGTAAACCAGCCCACACGGCAGCCAGCCCCACAACGCGCCAAGCAATAGCGCGCGAGGCAGACTCGACACTGGCAGCAAGCGATTGGCGACCGGCTGAATGTAGCGCCACAGACCGCGCCCCAAACTTTCAATGCGCGTCAGCCCGCTCCACCAGCCGGCCAGATACAAACCCATGGCAATCAACAACAACCCGGCCAGCACACGCATGAACAGCGCCGCCGGACTGTTCGCCACCGCCCACCCGGCCAAGCCGATCAGCAGGCCCGCCGTGGCATAACTGAGAATTCGCCCAAGGTTGTACGCCAGCAGCAAACGAAAGCGGCGGCTGCGCTGTTCCTTGGGAATCGCCAGGGTCAGCGCGCCCATCAAACCGCCGCACATGCCCAAACAATGACCGCCACCGAGCAGGCCGAGGATCAATGCCGAGACCAGCAAGGGCGCCAGTTCAAGCATGGGGTGGGGCCTTGTCGTCGGGTTTGTTGGAATTGGCTTCGTCCACGGCGGCGGTGTGGTTCGGATCCTGATCATCGAAGAGGATGCTATGCGCCGGGCCGTCGAGGTCGTCGTACTGACCGCTGTCCACCGCCCAGAAAAAGATGTACACGGCGATGGCCACGATCAGCAGCGCGGCCGGAATCATCACGTAAAGAGCTGGCATCTGTACTCCAGGCGCCCGCGCGGCTCAGGCCGGCAGCGGGCGGGTGTGCGATCGGGTGCTGGCGGGCGGCGGACTCGGCAAGCGAGTCAGGCGCAGCGCGTTGAGCACCACGGTCAACGAACTGATCGACATGCCGACGGCAGCCCATACCGGAGTGATCCAGCCGAGGGCGGCGAACGGCAACATGAGGCCATTGTACAGCGCCGCCCACAGCAGGTTCTCGATGATTACCCGACGGGTGCGGCGCGCGAGGGTGAACGCCTGCACCAAGGCGTCGAGGCGGTTGGACAGCAGCACCGCATCAGCACTGGTTTTCGCCAGATCGGTGGCCGAACCCATGGCGACACTGATGTCGGCCGCCGCGAGCACCGGTACATCATTGACGCCGTCGCCAAGCATCAGCACTTTGCGACCTTCCTTGTGCAGTTGCTGCAGGACTTGCAGTTTGTCGTCCGGGCGCAAGCCGCCACGGGCTTCGTCGATACCGAGTTCAGCGGCAACGCTGGCAACCATCGGCGAGCTGTCGCCGGACAACAGCAATGTGCGCCAGCCGCGTGCCTTGCAGGCGGCGAGCAGGGCAGGGGCATCGTCGCGCAGGCGATCATCGAGGACGAACCAGGCCAGCGGCCCTTGTGCGTCGCCGAGCAGCAACCACTGGCCCGCCTCGTCCGGCATCGACGGTGTTGCAGCGCCGCTGAGGGCGCAGACAAACTCCGCCTGGCCGATGCGCAAGCGCTGCCCACCCACCAGACCTTCGAGGCCAAGCCCCGGCGTGCTGTGGACGTCTTCGGCGGCCAGCGGCGCACGGCCGAAAGCGCGGGCGATCGGGTGCTCCGAACGGTTTTCCAAAGCGGCGGCGAGGCTCAGACATTGATCACTGTCGAGCGCCGCAAGTGGGCGAATCGAACGCAGCACCAGTCGCCCTTCGGTGAGGGTGCCGGTTTTGTCGAAGATTACTGTGTCGATCTGATTCAGGCCTTCCAGCACATGGCCGCGAGTCAGCAGCAACCCAAGTTTGTGCAAGGTGCCGGTGGTGGCCGTGAGCGCGGTCGGCGTCGCTAGCGACAGGGCGCACGGGCAGGTGGCGACGAGCATGGCCAGGACAATCCAGAACGCCCGAGATGAATCCAGCTCCCACCAGAGCAGGCCAATGGCGGCTGCGGCGATCAGTGATAGCAGCAGGAACCATTGCGCGGCGCGGTCGGCGATTTCCGCCAGTCGCGGTTTCTCTGCCTGGGCGCGGTCGAGCAGACGGACAATGGCCGACAGGCGCGTGTCTTGGCCCAGCGCCTGCACTTCCACGGTCAGCGCGCCCTCGACGTTGAGCGTGCCAGCGGTGACTGCATCGCCGAGCACGCGCGGTTGTGGCAGGTATTCGCCGGTCAGCAGTGATTCGTCGATGCTCGACTGGCCGTCGATGATCTTGCCGTCCGCCGGCAGGATCGAGCCCGCCTGCACCAGAATCCGGTCGCCGAGGCGTAGCTCGTTGAGCAGGATACGTTCGCTCTGACCGGCGGCATCCAGACGCAGGCACGAAGCCGGCAATAGATTCACAAGCTGCGCCGTCGCGGCGGCAGTGCGCTCGCGGGCACGACGTTCCAGATAGCGCCCGGCAAGCAGGAACAGCGCAAACATCCCGACCGCGTCGAAATACAACTCGCCGACGCCGGTGATCGACGTCCAGATCCCGGCAATGTAGGCGCTACCGATCGCCAGCGACACCGAAACATCCATGGTCAGGTGGCGCGTGCGCAGGTCGCGCATTGCGCCTTTGAAGAACGGCGCGCAGCTGTAGAACACAATCGGCGTGGTCAGGAACAGTGCGACCCAGCGCAGAATCGTATGCAGCTCGGGGCTGAGGTCGATGTTGAATTCCGGCCAAGTGGCCATGGTTGCCATCATCGCCTGAAACCACAGCAAACCGGCCACACCGAGCTGGCGCAGGGCGAGGCGGTTTTCGCTGGCCAGTTGTTCGCTGGCGCGATCGGCCTGATACGGGTGGGCGGCGTAGCCGATGTGGCGCAGTTCGGCGAGGATCTGGCTCAGTGGCAGTTGAGCGTCGGCCCAGCGCACGTGCAGGCGATGGTTGGACAGGTTCAGTCGCGCCTCGGCCACCGCTGGCAACGTGCGCAGGTGCTTTTCGATCAGCCAGCCGCAGGCGGCGCAACTGATGCCTTCCATCAACAGGGTGGTTTCGGCCAGCTCGCCTTCGTGGCGCACGAAGGGTTGCTGCACATCGGCGCGGTCGTACAGCGCGAGTTCGTCGGTCAGTTGCACCGGCAGCGCTTCGGGGTTGGCCGAGGCTTCGCTGCGGTGTTGGTAATAGCTTTCCAGACCACCGGCGACGATCGCTTCAGCCACGGCCTGACAACCCGGGCAGCAGAATTCGCGGGATTGCCCGAGTACAACAGCGGTGAAGCGGCTGCCGGACGGAACGGGCAGGGCGCAGTGGTAGCAGGGGAGTGGGGTGGTCATGGCATCGTTGAGGGGTTAAGCCCTTGCATTAGGGTTGTCCGCTTGCCCTCACCCCAGCCCTCTCCCGGAGGGAGAGGGAGCCGATCAGTGTGAGCCTGGATTTTCACTGTCATACACAAAACGTGCAAACGCTCAAGATCAGTTCCCTCTCCCGGAGGGAGAAGGAGCCGATCAGTGTGAGCCTGGATTTTCACTGTCATACACAAAACGTGCAAACGCTCGAGATCAGTTCCCTCTCCCGGAGGGAGAAGGAGCCGATCGGTGTGAGCCTGGATTTTCACTGTCATACACTAAACGTGCAAACGCTCGAGATCAGTTCCCTCTCCTGGGGGAGAGGGCTAGGGTGAGGGGGCTTTTGAAGTTGTTTACTTCTTCAAGTCTTCGGCACCTTGCAGCGGCTCATCACCGAGCAACAGATCCTTGTCATGGCTCACCAGCTCTTCCTCGAACATGCGCCACACGTGATCATCCTGACTGCCGAGCAATTCGACAAACCGGCGACCTTCAACCTTGTCACCCAATTGACCGATGTAACGCCCGGTTTCAGTTTCGCTGCGGGTCAACACGATCTTGCGATCTTTCTCCGGCTGCGTCGGCGAAATCAGGTTCAACTCCAGTGTTTTAGGCTGACTGTCACCGCTCAAGCGCAAATCGACTTCACCGGTCACGCCATCCAGATGCACCGCCGCACGCATCTTCAGAGTCTGCGCCAACAGTTCACGGTCCAGCGAACGGTTGATGCCTTTGCCGGCCTCGTAATAGTTATCGTTGACGAGGTTGTCCGGGTTGTTCACCGCGATGGTCACCATGGACAGGGTCAGGGTCACCGAACAGGCCAGAATCCCGATGATGATCCATGGCCAAAGGTGCTTGTACCAGGGACTTGCGGCGTTTGCTGCGGGCATGTTCAGTTCTCTCAACGGATTTGTGGGCCGATGAATCGGCTCTTGGCTTCAACGTGGACGCTGTCGTCATCGGCATCCTTGAGGAGGAATTTCACCTCGTTGGTGCTTGACGGCAGTTGTTCCGGTGCGCTCGACAACTCGACCGGCATGCTGACGATATCGCCGGCCGCGACCTTGATCTCGCGCTTGCCTTGCAGGCGCAGATCCGGCAAACCGCTGGCTTCCAGCACGTAGGTGTGGTCGCGCTGATCCTTGTTCATGATCTTCAGGCTGTAGACGTTTTCGATCCGGCCTTCGGCGTTCTCGCGGTACAGCACGCGGTCCTTGCTGACGTCAAAACCGACCAGCGAACGCATGAAGAACGCGGTGACCAACAGGCTGATCATCGCCAGCAGCACCACGGCGTAGCCGATCAGGCGTGGCCGCAGTTTATGGGTTTTCTGCCCGGACAGGTTGTGTTCGGTGGTGTAGCTGATCAACCCGCGCGGGTAGTCCATTTTGTCCATGATGCTGTCGCAGGCATCGATACACGCGGCGCAGCCGATGCACTCGATTTGCAGACCATCGCGGATGTCGATACCGGTCGGGCAGACCTGCACACACATGGTGCAGTCGATGCAGTCACCGAGGCCTTGGGCCTTGTAATCGATGCCTTTCTTGCGCGGGCCACGGCTTTCGCCGCGACGCGGGTCGTACGAGACGATTAGCGTGTCCTTGTCGAACATCACGCTCTGGAAACGCGCATACGGACACATGTAGATGCACACCTGCTCGCGCAACCAGCCGGCGTTGCCGTAGGTGGCGAGGGTGAAGAAACCGACCCAGAAATACGACCAGCCATCAGCTTGGCCGGTGAAGAACTCGAAGACCAGTTCGCGGATTGGCGAGAAGTAGCCGACGAAGGTCATGCCGGTGACAAAACCGATCAGCAGCCACATCGAGTGTTTCGCGGCTTTGCGCAGCAACTTGTTGGCGCTCATCGGCGCCTTGTCGAGCTTGATGCGCTGGTTGCGGTCGCCTTCGGTGACTTTCTCGCACCACATGAAAATCCACGTCCACACGCTTTGTGGACAGGTGTAACCGCACCAGACGCGCCCGGCATACACGGTGATGAAGAACAGACCGAACGCGGCAATGATCAACAGGCCTGAGAGCAGGATGAAGTCTTGCGGCCAGAAGGTGGCGCCAAAAATGAAGAACTTGCGCTCCGGCAGATTCCACCACACGGCCTGATGGCCGCCCCAGTTCAGCCAAACCGTGCCGAAATACAGCAGGAACAAGGCGGCACCGCCCATCATCCGCAGATTGCGGAACAGGCCGGTGAAGGCACGGGTGTAGATTTTTTCTCTGGAGGCGTAAAGGTCAACGCTGTTGTTCGCGTTTTTGCTTGGTGGTGTGACGTCGTGTACCGGAATCTGATTGCTCATCATTGCATCCCACGGCAGTGGAAAAATGCCTCGGTCGATACGTGCCAACCAAGGTCAAAAAGGGGTGTTGCAGTGGCGCAATGATACGCCGGTCGCTCTGGGTCAAGGGTGCGACCTTTGGTCGCGTTGGGTAAAAAACCTGAATGGTGTAGCGAATGCAGTAAAGCCTGATGCAGGTCAATTGACTTGTTGAGTATGGACGGTTTTGGCGCAGCGGCTAATCCATTGTTGTTCAGGGCGGATCAGTTCGATGCGATTGCCACTGCAAGCCGTGAAAAAACCGGACCGACTTGAGGGCGGCGAGCATGGACGATGTCATCTTCAGGTTATCAATTGCACAAGATTCCGAATGAATAGTTAAAGGCGCAACGTTGAACATTGCTTTTTGCATCAGGCATTGTTGTAAGTTTTTTTGTGTCGGAAACATATCTACTTGATTGTTGTGGCTTGGTGCTTTGAGGTTTTCTGTTTTTTCTAATAAGTTCTGTTGTCGCGAAAACGTGTTCGCGTGTATTTGATTAATTTAAATGGAATTATATGTATGGCTTTCAATAAGTTTACAAGCATAGTGCTAGGGGTTTGTTTATGGGCTTCGGTCGTCTCCGCTCAGGCTGTGACTGGAACCCCGAAACACATGGTGTTTGCCTCGGATACTCAATATCCCTGGACCGACAAGACAGATAACCGTGATCCCGAATCCGACTCGGAATTCGAAGTTCGCTCCAAGTGGCTGGTCGACAGTCAGCTTGCAAGTATTGCTGATTTCAGAAATCAGCATGGTTCGCAAGCCCTGGTGCCACTGATGATCAATGGTGATATAACCGCTTTCGGTCATGGCTGGCAGCGGTCTTTTATGAAAGATATGTTGAACAAGTACTTTAAGGGTGAGTACTTGTATGGCTTGGGTAATCACGATTATGAAAACAATGTTGATGATTGTTTTAGCAATAGCTGTGCGGCGGGAAGTATCGTCGAATTCAAGGAGCATCATGAAGGCAAGGTGGACAGCTTTGATCTGAATATCACCAGTGGATTTCTCGGCAAGACGTATTCCGGCAGTCTTGCCTATTCTAAAAATATCGGCGAAGTTCATATGGTTCAGCTCAATAACGAGCCGACTTACACCACACGGATCGCTCATCCACTGAACCCGACGACGTTTGAAATCAACGATGCACTGGACTGGCTCGAGAAGGATCTGAGACTGGCCCGAGCCTCGGGGTACGCGATCATCATCAATATGCACAAGCCGCTGGACCACAAAGGGACCCAGGCCCAGCAGAAACGCTTTCACGACATGGTCAACAAATATCAAGTGACGGCGATCTTTGCTGGCCATTTGCATAAGGATGGCGGTGATGCCTATTGGGAGGGGAGCGTGCCCATGTACCTGAGCGGCAGTACGTCTCAGCAAACCTATCTGATTGCCAGTTTTACCGAGGACCGCAAGCAGTTGCAGGTCTATCTGGTGAGGAACAATCAGTGGCGCAATCGAAAGCTGATCGATACCACGGCGGTGCATTCAATCTTTGCCAACCGTCCATGATCAAAGCCCCGCCAGTGATCTGGCGGGGCTTTCGGATTCAGGGATTGGCAGAGGTCCATGGATTGATCAGATGCACGCCGCTGAGTTGAAAATCGGCAACATTACGGGTGACCAACGTCAGCCCATGTACAAGCGCGGTGGCGGCGATCAAGGCGTCGCATTCATTGCTGCGATCAGGCACATGCAACTGTGCGCATCGGGTAGCGACGGCGCTATCGACCGAGAGGATTCTTCCCGAGAATGCGGGTTTGACGTGACGCTCGAGCCAGTGACGCAGCCTTGCTCCTTGTGGCGGGTCACGGCGTTCGATGCGCAGAATGCCGGTTTCCAGTTCCAGCACGGTAATTGCCGATAGATACAGGCTGGCCGGAGCGACGCTGTTTGCCCATGTCACCACGTGCTGGTCGGCTTGGGGTTTTCGCAGCTCGGAAACGACATTGGTATCGAGTAGGAACATCAGGACAGATCCACGCTACGAGGAGTGATGACGGCGCGCTCGGTTTCGAATTCGATGTCAGACGCATTCGGCATGACCAGCAGATCGACGATGCTCGCCTGGCTACCGGTCAGCTTCTGGTACTCCTCAATGCTCAGCAGTACATGGGCAGGCTTGCCACGATCGGTAATGATGACCGGACCCTGATGCGCGGCTTTTTTCGCAGCGCTGGTGTCCTGATTGAATTCGCGGCTGGAAATGGTCGTGATGGCCATCATTTTTGGCCTCCAGTGATTCGGGTGTAGAAACGTTACTACCTTGAAGTTTGCGCTGCAATCGAAAAGGCGGGTTGCGGACGATCGGTTTATCACTGTCATAACGGCACCGGCGAAAGCGCCCCTGCCAGAAGGCAGGGGCGCTGGGTATTGGGCAAATTTTCGCTGTTTTTTGCTGCTCCGCGTCAGGGCAATCGCCCGCCGCCGAGACCGTCCAGACCGCCGCCGTTACCTGGATGGTCCATGGTGTCTGGCGATGTTGAGCGTGCGGGCGCAGCAGGCGTTTTTAACGGTGTTGCGTGATGATCAGGGCAGGGCTGCAAACGTTTTGGCAATGTGTTTTCGTCATTTTTTGACATGTAGGCTTCATCCTTGAAGGTTGACCCGATGCTGCTCATCGGGGTGATAAAAACCTACAGGGCACCTTTCCTCAGGTCTATTGAGCAAACGTTTCAAGTCATGAATGCCGGCATGAAAAAAGGCCCCGCCAATCAAGATTGGCGGGGCCTTTTCTGTTTCAAGCGATGGCCTTACTCGGCGTTCGCTTCCGGTGCTTTTTCACCGTGGGACAGGCTGTAAACATACGCCGCCAGCAGGTGCACCTTGTCGTTGCCTTGCAGTTGTTCCTGCGCAGGCATCTGGCCCTGACGGCCGTAACGAATGGTCTGCTGCAGTTGCGCGAAGCTCGAACCGTAGATGAACGCACCCGGGTGGGTCAGGTCAGGCGCGCCCATGGCGGGAGTGCCTTTGCCGGCCGGACCGTGGCAGGCCACGCAGTTGGCGGCGAACAGTTTGCCGCCGTTGGCCGGATCAGCCTTGGTGCCTTCCGGCAGTTTGCGCCCATCCAGATTGGTCACGACAAACGCTGCCACGTCGGCAACGCCTTGCTCACCAATGACTTCCGCCCAGGCCGGCATCACCGCGTGACGACCGCCCATGATGGTGGTCTTGATGGTTTCCGGCTCGCCGCCCCAGCGCCAGTCGGCGTCGGTCAGGTTAGGAAAACCGTAGGCACCCTTGGCGTCGGAACCGTGGCACACCGAGCAGTTGGAGGCGAACAGACGGCCACCCATCTTCAGTGCTTGTGGATCCTTGGCGACTTCTTCGATTGGCATGGCAGCGAATTTGGCGAAGATCGGACCGAACTTGGCGTCCGAGCGAGCCATTTCCTTTTCCCACTCGTGCACGCCGGTCCAGCCGGTCTGGCCGTTGGCGAACGCAGTCTGCTTGTCGTTATCGAGGTAGTTGTAGCCCGGCAGCAGGCCTTTCCAGTTGCCCAAACCCGGGTACAGCACCAGGTAACCCAGGGCAAAAATGATGGTGCCGACAAACAGCATGAACCACCATTTCGGCAGTGGGTTGTCGTACTCCTCGATTCCGTCGAAGGAATGCCCGACCGTCTCGTCCGTCTGCTCGCTGCGCTGGCCCTTGCGGGTCGACAGCAGCAGCCAGGTCAGGGCGAAGATCGTACCGAGACTGAGGACTGTGACGTACAGACTCCAGAATGTAGTCATTCTTTGTTACTCCTAGAAGCTTGCTCGACGTGCTTGATGGCTTCGGGATCATCCGCGAAAGGCAGCAAGGTCGCGTCTTCAAACTCCGACTTGCGCTTGGGGCTGAACACCCACAGCGCCAGACCGATGAAGGCCACCATCACAACAACGGTGCCCAGGCCACGAATCATCCCGATATCCATCTAATTCACCGTTTGCTTTTGATGATGGTGCCCAGGCCTTGCAGATAGGCCACCAGCGCGTCCATTTCGGTTTTGCCCTTCACGGCATCCTGTGCACCGGCGATGTCTTCGTCGGTGTAAGGGACGCCGAGGGTGCGCAAAACCTCCATTTTCTTGGCGGTTTCCTTGCCGTCGAGCTTGTTTTCCACGAGGAACGGGTAAGCCGGCATTTTCGACTCAGGCACCACGTTGCGCGGGTTGTACAAGTGCGCACGTTGCCAGTCATCGGAGTAACGACCACCGACGCGAGCCAGATCCGGACCGGTACGTTTGGAACCCCACAGGAACGGGTGATCCCAGACGCTTTCACCGGCGACCGAGTAGTGGCCATAGCGTTCGGTTTCGGCGCGGAACGGTCGGATCATCTGCGAGTGGCAGCCGACACAACCGTTGGCGATGTAAACGTCGCGGCCTTCCAGTTCCAGCGCCGAACGCGGCTTCATGCCTTCGACCGGCTTGTTGGTGACGTCCTGGAAAAACAGCGGAACGATTTGGGTCAGGCCGCCAACGCTGACGGCGATGACCATGAAGAAGGCCAGCAGGCCAATATTCTTCTCGACAGCTTCATGCTTCATCAGTGAGCTCCAACGACAGCGATCTGGGCAGCGGCTTCGGCTTCAGCCGGGTTCGAGGCGAGCACGGTGCGCCAGACGTTGTAAGCCATCAGGAACATGCCGCTGGCGAAGAATGCACCGCCCAGCGCACGGACGATGTAGCCCGGGTGGCTGGCTTGCAGCGCTTCAACGAACGAGTAGGTGAGGGTGCCGTCGTCGTTGATTGCACGCCACATCAGGCCCTGAGTGATGCCGTTGACCCACATCGACGCGATGTACAGCACGGTGCCGATGGTCGCGAGCCAAAAGTGCGCGTTGATCAGGCCGACACTGTGCATCTGCGCACGGCCGAACAGACGCGGGATCATGTGGTAGATCGCGCCGATCGAGATCATCGCCACCCAGCCCAGAGCGCCGGCGTGTACGTGGCCGATGGTCCAGTCGGTGTAGTGCGAGAGCGAGTTGACGGTCTTGATCGCCATCATCGGACCTTCGAAGGTCGACATGCCGTAGAACGCCAGCGAGACCACAAGGAAGCGCAGGATCGGGTCGGTGCGCAGCTTATGCCAGGCGCCCGACAGGGTCATCATGCCGTTGATCATGCCGCCCCAGCTTGGCGCCAGGAGGATGATCGACATCGCCATGCCCAGCGATTGTGCCCAATCCGGCAGGGCGGTGTAGTGCAAGTGGTGCGGGCCGGCCCAGATGTACAGGGTGATCAGTGCCCAGAAGTGCACGATCGACAAGCGATAGGAGTAGATCGGACGTTCGGCCTGTTTCGGCACGAAGTAGTACATCATCCCGAGGAAACCGGTGGTGAGGAAGAAGCCTACGGCGTTGTGGCCGTACCACCACTGGATCATCGCATCGGTCGCGCCCGAGTAGGCGGAGTAGGACTTGAACAGGTTCACCGGTAGCGACATGTGGTTGACGATGTGCAGCATCGCCGTGACCACGATGAACGCACCGTAGAACCAGTTACCCACGTAGATGTGTTTGGTTTTGCGCTTGGTGATGGTGCCGAAGAACACCAGACCGTAGGTGACCCAGACAATGGCCAGCAAAATGGCGATCGGCCATTCCAGTTCCGCGTATTCCTTGGTGGTGGTGTAACCCAGCGGCAAGGTAATGATCGCGCCGACGATTACCGCTTGCCAGCCCCAGAAGGTGAAGGCGGCGAGGCTGTCGGAAATCAGTCGCGTCTGGCAGGTTCGCTGCACGACATAGTAGGAAGTGGCAAACAGTGCACAACCACCGAAGGCGAAAATCACCAGGTTTGTGTGCAACGGGCGCAGGCGTCCAAAGCTCGTCCACGGCAGACCGAAGTTCAACTCCGGCCAAACCAGTTGCGAGGCGATGAAGACACCGAGCCCCATGCCAAGGATCCCCCAGACCACCGTCATGATGGCGAACTGGCGGACTACCTTATAGTTATAAGCAGTCGGACTGATTGCTGTGCTCATTCTAAGGTTCCACGGTTTGGGTGTTTTATTAGGATTAAAATCGGCCGCAAGTATGCAGAGAGCAGGGGGTCATTGCAACGCGCCATGACCTGGGTCAATGCTTTCCAACGCTGATTCTGCGGCCTTTCCATGCGCCGCGTAAGGACAAAATCAGCCTCGGACAAAATGTCGCAGCGGACGAAAAAAGCGAGGGGTTCAGGTCGCTTGTAACGGGGTGTGTTCAAACGCTCGGTTCGGGTGACGGACGGTGAATGGCACGACAGCCGGTATCTACCGGCGTTTGCGGCCACATCAGTCAGCCGGTTCGCGGAACACAGCAGTCAGCGTTGACCTGGAACCGGCACAAGCCAGTCCGCATCGAGCAAGCGTAGACCCGAATCAGAGGAACCGAAAGGAGAGGGTGTGAAGGGGTGCGACAATGCGTCGCAAAGGGGCTGGATGCTGCCGCACCGAGAATGGTGCGGCAGAGGTGTACGCAATGATTACTTCTTGTTGTCTTCAGTAATCAATTTTTCTGTATTCAATCCGTGCGACAGGCTGTACACATAAGCGGCCAGCAATTGCACTTTATCGTTACCCAGCAGTTCGTTCTGCGCCGGCATATGACCCTGACGACCATGGCGAATGGTCTGCTCGAGTTGGGTCAGGCTGGTGCCGTAGATAAACCCGGCCGGGTGCGTCAGATTCGGCGCACCCATGGCTTCAGTGCCGTGGCCGGTTGCCCCATGACAGGCTACGCAAGTGGTGCTGAACGCCTGCTGTCCGGCTTGCAGGTCGGCCTTGCTGTCGGCGGGCAATGGCAGACCGGCCAGCTCGTGACGCACATAAGCGGCCACGTTCTTCACCCCGGCCTCGCCGAGCACTTCGCCCCAGGCCGGCATCGCCGCCATCCGGCCACCCATGATGGTGGTCTTGATGGTCTCGGCTTCGCCACCCCAGCGCCAGTTGCTGTCGGCGAGGTTAGGGAAACCGAACGCACCTTTGGCGTCGGAGCCGTGGCATACCGAGCAGTTGGAGGCGAACAAGCGGCCACCCATTTTCAGCGCCTGTGGATCCTTCGCCACTTCTTCCACCGGCATGGCGGCAAACTTGGCGAAGATCGGCCCGAACTTGGCATCAGCCTTGTTCATCTCCTTTTCCCACTCGTGCACGCCAGTCCAGCCATCCTCGTAACCCGGCAGGATGCCTTTCCAGTTGCCCAGACCCGGATAGAGGATCAGATAGCCCACGGAAAACACCAGCGTGCCGGCGAATAGCATGAACCACCATTGCGGCAGCGGGTTGTCGTATTCCTCGATGCCGTCGAAGCTGTGGCCCATGGTCTGGTCGACGCTGCCCTTGGTTTCGCCCCGGCGGGTGCCGATCAGCAGCCACGTCAGGCCGATCAGGCTGCCGATGGTCAGTACGCAGATCCACGTACTCCAGAAGGTGGTCATGGCCGGGTACTCCTTGTCTCATTTGCTTGGGTTGTTTCGGCTTGCGGCTCGTCGGCGAACGGCAGCAGGCGCGCTTCGGCGAATTCCGGCGTGCGCTTGCGGTTGAACACCCAAAGCGTCAAACCGACGAAGGCGACGAACACCACGACCGTGCCGAGGCCGCGAATCAGGCCTGCACTCATTTCAATGATCATCGTGCTCACCTCTTGCTCTTGATCGCAGTGCCGAGCACTTGCAGGTAGGAGACGAGGGCGTCCATTTCGGTCTTGCCCTTGAGGCTGGCCACCGCGCCGCTGATGTCGTCGTCGGTGTACGGCACGCCGAGGGTGCGCATGGTCTTGAGCTTGGTTTCGGTGTGGCTGCTGTCGACCGCTTGCGTGACCAGCCATGGGTAGGCCGGCATTTTCGATTCCGGTACGACGTTGCGCGGGTTGTACAAGTGCGCGCGGTGCCAGTCATCCGAGTAACGCGCGCCGACCCGGGCGAGGTCCGGACCGGTACGTTTCGAGCCCCACAGGAACGGGTGATCCCAAACGCTTTCGCCCGCAACCGAGTAGTGCCCGTAGCGCTCGGTTTCGGCGCGGAACGGGCGGATCATCTGCGAGTGGCAACCGACGCAGCCTTCGCGGATGTAGATGTCGCGGCCTTCCAGTTGCAGCGCGGTGTAGGGCTTCATGCCTTCTACCGGTTTGTTGGTGACGTCCTGGAAGAACAGCGGGACGATCTGGGTCAGGCCGCCGATGCTCACGGCGAACACCATGAGCAACATCAACAGGCCGACGTTCTTTTCAATCGTTTCGTGTTTCATGGCGGACTCCTCAGGCCATCTGCGCGGCAGCAACGACATCAGCAGGCTGCGAGGCCCGCACGGTGCGCCAGGTGTTGTAAGCCATCAGGAACATGCCGCTGAGGAAGATCGCCCCGCCAATCAGCCGCACGACGAAGCCTGGATGGCTGGCCACCAGGGTTTCGACGAAGGAGTAGGTCAGCGTGCCGTCCTCGTTTACTGCGCGCCACATCAGGCCCTGGGCGATGCCGTTGACCCACATCGAGGCGATGTAGAGCACGGTGCCGATGGTCGCGAGCCAGAAGTGCGCGTTGATCAAACCGACGCTGTGCATCTGCGCCTTGCCGAAGATTTTCGGGATCATGTGGTACAGCGCGCCGATCGAGATCATCGCCACCCAGCCGAGGGCGCCGGCGTGTACGTGGCCGATGGTCCAGTCGGTGTAGTGGGAGAGGGCGTTGACGGTCTTGATCGCCATCATCGGACCTTCGAAGGTCGACATGCCGTAGAACGCCAGCGAGACCACGAGGAAGCGCAGGATCGGGTCGCTGCGCAACTTATGCCAGGCGCCCGACAGGGTCATCATGCCGTTGATCATGCCGCCCCAGCTCGGTGCCAGCAGGATCAGCGACATCACCATGCCCAGCGACTGTGCCCAGTCCGGCAGCGCGGTGTAGTGCAAGTGGTGCGGGCCGGCCCAGATGTACAGGGTGATCAAGGCCCAGAAGTGCACGATCGACAGGCGATACGAATACACCGGACGCTCGGCCTGTTTCGGCACGAAGTAGTACATCATCCCGAGGAAACCGGCGGTGAGGAAAAAGCCTACGGCGTTGTGGCCGTACCACCATTGCACCATCGCGTCGGTTGCACCGGCGTATACCGAGTACGACTTGGTGAAACTCACCGGCAACTCAAGGTTGTTGACGATGTGCAGAATCGCCACGGTGATGATGAACGCGCCGAAGAACCAGTTGCCCACATAAATGTGCTTGGTCTTGCGCTGCATGATCGTGCCGAAGAACACGATCGCGTAGGCGACCCAGACGATGGTGATCAGGATGTCGATCGGCCATTCCAGCTCAGCGTATTCCTTGGAACTGGTGTAACCCAGTGGCAGGCTGATCGCCGCCAGCAGGATCACCAACTGCCAGCCCCAGAAGCAGAACGCGGCGATTTTTGGTGCAAACAACTGGGTCTGGCAGGTGCGTTGCACCGAGTAGAACGAACTGGCGAACAGCGCACAGCCACCGAACGCGAAGATCACCGCGTTGGTGTGCAGCGGGCGCAGACGGCCGAAACTGGTCCAGGGCAAATTGAAGTTGAGTTCGGGCCAGACCAATTGGGCCGCGAGAAAAACCCCGAGGCCCATGCCGACGATGCCCCACACCACCGTCATAATGGCGAATTGGCGGACCACCTTGTAGTTGTAGGCGGTACTGATAGAAGTGTTCATGGTTCCCCATCCACGGTTCAGCCGAAGTGAGCGCGCGCACAACACGCGGCGAATCCTTCGTCTGGAGTTATAGGCAGACTAAAAGCGAGGCAAGCATGGACAAACAGCACAAGGCCAGTATTGACGGGGATCAATGGGCGCAGTGCGTGCGTGATCATGGGTGGCTTTGGGATGCCGCCAATGGTGAAGTTTCTGCGACGTTGATCCTGGCGCATGGGGCGGGGGCGCCGATGGACAGTGACTGGATGAACGATATGGCTGGGCGCCTTGCCGGGCTTGGGGTGAATGTGTTGCGGTTTGAGTTTGCGTATATGGCGCAGCGGCGGGTGGATGGGGTGAAGCGGCCGCCGAATCCTGCTGCGAAACTGCAGGAATGTTGGCGTGAGGTGTATGCCGAGGTGCGGCGTCATGTCGCTGGGGTTTTGGCCATTGGCGGGAAGTCGATGGGGGGGCGGATGGCGAGTCTGCTTGCTGATGAGTTGGGGGCTGATGCGCTGGTGTGTCTGGGGTATCCGTTTTATGCGGTGGGTAAACCGGAGAAGCCTCGGGTTGAGCATTTGGCTGGTTTGAAGACGCGGACGTTGATTGTGCAAGGCGAGCGGGATGCGCTGGGCAATCGGGAGGCTGTCGAGGCTTACACCTTGTCACCGAGTATTGAGGTGGCGTGGTTAGCTGCCGGCGATCATGATCTCAAGCCATTAAAGGTTTCCGGGTTTACCCATGAACAGCATTTGGCCAGCGCCGCGCAGAAAGTAGCCGAGTTTCTCAGCAAGTGACCGAGCCGGGCTGAGATTTTGAACTGCATGAAGATCTGCTCCCTTCCCCCTCGCCCCCATGGGGGAGAGGGCTGGGGTGAGGGGGATCGATTTCAGCTACGACACAGTTTTTCGTTTTGGGTACATATCCGTTGCTGCGGTAAAGGCCGCTCAGGGTTCCGCCCTTACGGCGGGTCACCTTTTCCAAACGCCGAAAAGGTAACCCAAAAGGCTTGCTCCTACGTGCGGCCCGCTCGCTAAGGCTCGGGGTTCCTTCGCTCCGGGATCGATCCGGGCGCAGCGCCTACGGTTTGCTTCGCTGCACCTCCTCTCGCTGTGTTTGGCTTCGCCAAACGGTCGCTGCGCTCCCACCCCCGGATCAATCCCTCCACTCAGCCTTCCGACGTCGCCCGTGGATCAAGATCAAAAGCAGGCGAGCTGACACTCGGCCTATTGAGTGGTGAAAAGCGGTGTTCGGCTTTGGTTTTGTGGTGCTCTTGCCCCTCATCGGAACGCCGCCCGCCCAGCCCTCTCCCGAGGGAGAGGGAGCCGATTTTTGAGCTTTTCAGAATCTGAGTTCAACTCGGTATCGCACGTCGGCGTACCTTACCCCAACACCTCGATCAGTCCCCTCTCCCTCTGGGAGAGGGCTAGGGTGAGGGGCGATTCTGCTGGCACGATCAAGAACTGGTAGCGCTCACTACCCAGCATTTCCTGTGCGTAAACATGATTCCGCGAGCGCGTTTAAAGTACACGAGCCGTTACGCCATCGGGCCTACAACACCTTGCGCCGTTACCTACGCGTACGCCAGAATCCGCCGGCTTACACGACCATAGCGCGGGCTATATCGTTTGCCTGCCACTGCCCATCAGTGGTCGGGTTTAGTAGCTCGTATGGTTTTAGTAAGTGCATAGGTCCCATAAAGTCAGGCGCATCTGCCTGTACTCAATGGTGGCTGTGCTCAGGGCGCTTTCGAGCGCGCCGGTCTTGCTAATTCCTCCGGTCTACTAACCTGCGCACAGCCGCCACCCTTCTTTTAGTAGAGAACGGTCGCGGCCCTTGATCAGGAATTAGATATTTATGTTCAAAGCCACGCCAAACCCTCCGGGCATCGACCCAACCCCTCACGACCCAGCGCTTGAGTCTCAAAAGACAAAAGAAGCGACGGATCGCGCCCTCGACTACTACCTCCGACCCGAAGCACTGGGAGCCCCACCAAACTCACCAAAATTTCGCCCCGTCTATCTCGTCGACCCCACGCTGGATGACGAAACCCTCCTGGTCGAGGCTAGCGAGTCGCTTTCATACGCCCATGCCATGGCCGGCAATATCGCCAACTCAATCGGCGGCCGGGAGCGCAAACCGTTGCTGGCGCTGCAACAGGTGATCATGCTCAACGAACTGTTGGTCAATCGACTGCTGGATAAGCTGAAGTTGCCTCAATAAAGTCGTTGGCTGTTATGGCCGCATCGCGAGCAGGCTCACTCCTACAGGGGATTGTTGTCGGGCACATATCTGTGACCACCGCATATCCAATGTAGGAGTGAGCCTGCTCGCGATGACGGCCTGACGACTAACCAACCTCTCACTGATGCACCCGGTCCAAATGTGGGAGCGAGCTTGCTCGCGAAAGCGGCATCACAGACAACATTAAAATCACAGCCCGACTTCCCGCTTTTTCTGCCCGCAAACGCAATCCTGTAAGCACGTTTAAATCACACAATCCGTTACGCCATCGGGCCTACAACACCTTGCGCCGTTACCTACGCGTACGCCAGAATCCGCCGGCTTACGCGGCTATGGGCCGGGCTATATCGTTTGCCTGTCACTGCAAATCAGTGATCGGGTTTGGTAGCCCGTCTGTAATAGCCGTGTGGCAACACCCTGTTCTGTCTCTTTGTAGAGGCCCAGTTCAATGGTGGTCATGCGTGGGGCTCACTCGTGAGCGCCGGGTTCCTATTGCAGCCGGTCTACCAACCCGCGTACGGCCACCACCCACTCGTTTGGTAGCGAGGGTGATGGTTCCTTAAACTGCGATAGGAGTTTCATCCATGTTCAAAATCACGCCCAACCCTCCAGCCACTGATCCAATCCCCCACGACCCAGCGCTCAGCCCGCAAAAGATCAAAGAAGCAACCGACCGCGCCCTCGACTACTACCTCCGACCCGAAGCCCTGGGTGCTCCACCAAGCTCGCCCAAGTTTCGCCCCGTCTATCTCGTCGACCCCACGCTGGATGACGAAACCCTCCTGGTCGAGGCTAGCGAGTCGCTTTCATACGCCCACGCCATGGCCGGCAACATCGCCAACTCAATCGGCGGCCCGGAGCGCAAACCGTTGCTGGCGCTACAACAGGTGATCATGCTCAACGAGCTGTTGGTCAATCGGCTGCTGGATAAGCTGAAGTTGCCTCAATAATTTAACTGGCTGTTATGGCCGCATCGCGAGCAGGCTCACTCCTACAGGGGATTGTTGTCGGGCACATATCTGTGACCACCGCATATCCAATGTAGGAGTGAGCCTGCTCGCGAAAGCGGCATCACAGACAACACCAAAAAATCACAGGCCAACTTCCCGCTATTTCTTTGCGGTACATCAAACAGTATCCGGCAATGCCTCAAAATACTGTTTGGCTTTCAAGTCATCTCTTTTTAAATTGAAAGTGCCTTTGGGTTTTATTTGTTCGAGCGTGTCGTCGGGTTTTGTTTTTGTAAATGTCGCTTCGAATTCACCTTCAACAGTCCCTTGTAAAGGATCAAGCTTAATGCTCAATGTCGCATCACCCGCTGGGATAACTCGCCAGCCTTTCAGTCCGCCCTTATTGATTGAATGTCTGTGGTCACAGTACAAGCCCGTTGCAAGTGTATAAGTGTCTTTCAGTATGTCTTCGTTGATATACGGCACTGCGAGCATAAAACCAAAAAGATTCTCTGAATCGACGGAGCCTACGGAGCCGTAAAATATCCATAAGTTGTTAGTTGTCGTGCTTGATTTATAGAATAATGTTCTTTGCGCTTCGGTGGATAAAGAATCGATCTGCCACTGAAATTCGTTGTCCTCTGTTTCGAAGTTATTTGTCTGAGGGGTGTTGTCTTCGTTATAAAAATCTCTGAAGTTCACGATGAAATCCTTCTGTCTCGTAGGGGGTATCCCGTCGATTGATCGAGCGGTATTTCATAGATATTCAGTTGTTAGAATGTTGTCTACTGTTAGAGTTGTCAGCTAGACAAAGTTCGCGGAATGTGCATTTTCGCCTTTTTCTTTTTTTCAGGTAATAAAAAACCGGAAGCTTTCGCTGTCCGGTTTTTTTATCCTGCTAGAACAATCAGCGGTTAAACCGCTCCACCAACGAGTATTGCGTGTTAGCCGTCTTCGTCAGTTCTTCACTCAGCAACGCCGAGTTATGCGCCTGTTCCGACGTCTGATCCGCCAGCTCCGAAATATTGCTGATGTTGCGGCTGATCTCTTCGGCCACCGCACTTTGCTCTTCCGTTGCCGCAGCAATTTGCGTGGTCATGTCGGTGATGTTGGCCACCGCTTCACTGATCCCGACCAACGCCTGATCCGCTTCCAGCACTCGCGCCACACCTTCTTCAGCCTGACGATGCCCGGCTTCCATGGTTTGCACGGCACTCGAAGCCGTCTGCTGCAACTTGGCGATCAGGGCATGAATCTGCCCGGTCGATTCGCTGGTGCGTTGCGCCAGTTGACGCACTTCGTCAGCCACCACGGCAAAGCCACGGCCCATCTCACCGGCACGCGCGGCTTCGATCGCAGCGTTCAGTGCCAGTAGGTTGGTCTGGTCGGCGATGCCTTTGATCACATCGACCACGCCGCCGATTTCGTCGCTGTCCTTGGCCAGTTGGGTCACGGTCAGGCCGGTTTCCCCAACAACCACGGACAAGCGCTGAATGGCTTCGCGGGTTTCGCCGGCGATGTCACGACCGCGACCGGTCAGGCGATTGGCTTCCTGAGTCGCGTCAGCGGTGCGCTGCACGTGGCTCGCCACTTCCTGAGTGGTCGCGGCCATCTGGTTGACGGCGGTGGCGACTTGTTCAGTTTCCACGCGTTGACGTTCCAGGCCGGTCGAGCTGCTGTGTGCCAGTCGGTCGGATTGCTTGGCCTGATCGGTCAGGTGTTCGGCGGTGTCCTGCAGACGGGTCAGGCAGGTTTTCAGGCGTGCTTCCTGGCTGAGAATCGACATTTCCAGACGCGCCTGCGCGCCACGGCTGTCGGTGTACATCTGCGCGATCAGCGGGTCGGAGGTGGTCTGTTCGGCCAGACGTAGCAGGCGCTTGAGCCCGCGTTGCTGCCATTGCAGGCCCATCAGACCCAGCGGCACCGAAAGACCGGCGGCGAGGGCGAAGCCCCACTGCGAGTTCAGGGTCGCGCCGATCACGAAGCTCAGTTGGCTGACCAGAATGAACGGCAGCCAGTCTTGCAGCACCGGCAGCCATTTGTCGCTGGAAGGGATCGCCGACTTGCCTTGGTTGATGCGTTGGTAGAGCGCTTCGGCACGGCGGATCTGTTCGGCGGTGGGTTTGATCCGCACCGACTCGTAACCGACTACCTGATTGCCGTCGAACACCGGTGTTACATAGGCGTTAACCCAGTAATGGTCACCGGTCTTGCAGCGATTCTTGACAATGCCCATCCATGGCAAGCCTTGTTTCAGTGTGCCCCACATGTGCGAAAACACCGCCGCCGGGACGTCGGGGTGACGGACCAGGTTGTGCGGCGCACGGATCAGTTCTTCACGCGAAAACCCGCTGATCTCGACGAAGGCGTCGTTGCAGTAGGTGATCACGCCCTTGGCGTCGGTTGTGGAGATCAACCGCTGCTGAGCCGGGAAAGTCCGTTCGCGTTGTGTAATGGGCTGGTTGTTACGCATGGTTTTTCAATCCGCAAGGCTTTGAAAGGTTGTCGGCGGTGACAGCTTTTTATTGAAATTTTTTTTCAATAATCAGCACAGCGTCGCAAAACGGCGCTTGCTTCAGCCAGCGAGCATCGGATAGGTGAACAAACCGAAATGCAGCAGGTTCAGGCCGAAATGCGTGGCGATCGCCGCGCCGAGCCCGCCAAAACGGTAGGCCAGACCATAGCCGACACCCGCCAGACCCGCCAGCAACACCCACGTCCAGCCTGCGCCGGCATGCACCAGACCAAACAGCAGCGAGGCCAGCAGCAGGGCGAGGTTTTCACCGTACGGCAGGTGTTTGAAGCGCTGGCTGAGGCCGCCCTGTATATAGCCGCGAAACAGCGCCTCCTCGACCAAAGTCACCAGCAGCAGGTTGTTCAGCACCCACAGCCACGCCTGATCCGGCCACTTCGGCGCCCAGGCAATCACACCCAGCAACAGCGCACCGCCAAGGGCCAGAACTGCGCTCAGCGTCAGGGCGAGGGCGGTGGCGTACACGCTCAGGCGCAACGAACGTCGCCCGACAATCCACGGGCAGACCAGCAACAGCCAGAAGCCAATCAGTGGTTTGTCGAGATTCAGGTACATCGAAAACGGCACGGCGTTGTCGGTGAAGCGCTGCGGGTCGATGGCGCGACCGTTGGCGAAACCCGGCAGCCAATGCAGGGCCAGCGCCAAAGCCAGCACGATAAACAGGCCATGGCCGAGAAAACGTGCGACCGGCACCTGTTGTTGGCGCACGGCAAAGCCTGCGAATACCAGCAGCCCGACGGAAATCAACGCCAGCCAGCCAAGGTGACCGTAACTCAGCGCCCATCCGTAACCGAGGCTGAGAAGCGCCAGATAGAGCCATGGCAAAGCCTTCATCGAAAGTCCCTGTGCAAATTTTGTGGAAGGGCTTTCTACACGGGTGGGGGCGTGGGGACAAGTGAAGGTGTGGTGGCAAACCGGGACAGTGCGCGAACCTGTGACCAACACTGGTCCCCTGTGGGAGCTGGCTTGCCAGCGATGAGGCCTGCACAGCCGACATCTTCATCGACTGGTACACCGCTATCGCTGGCAAGCCAGCTCCCACAGGGTTTTGTGGATGGCTGGGAATCAGTGCAGGTTAAGTTTCGCGGCCACACGCTCGGTGATTTCCGTGCGCAGCTTCAGCGATGGCGCGGCGCGCAAACGGGCCTCATCGACAATCGCCCCCGGCGCAGTCTCCGGGCTACCAGCGTTGAACGGCGGCGCCGGCGCATATTCCAGTTGCAACTGGATCAGTTGCGCGGTGTCGGCATCCACCAACTCAGCCGCCAACACCAAGGCAAAATCGATCCCCGCCGTAATCCCGCCGCCGGTAAACAGATTGCCGTCACGCACCACCCGATCCTTCACTGCAATCGCGCCCAGTGTCGGCAGCAGATCGTGATACGCCCAATGTGTGGTCGCGCGTTTGCCTTGCAGCAGACCCGCCGCGCCAAGTACCAGCGAGCCGGTGCACACCGATGTCACGTACTTCGCCTGAGCAGCCTGACGCTTGATGAAGTCCAGCGTCACTAGGTCTTCCATCAACGCCCCAACGCCACCACCGCCGGGCACACAGATCACATCCAGATTGGGACAATCCTCAAACGTGATGGTCGGTTTCAGCAGCAGGCCGGTGCTGGCGGTGACCGGCATCAGATCCTTCCAGATCAGATGCACCTGCACGCCCGGCAATGAGGCGAGCACGTCGTACGGCCCGGTCAGGTCGAGTTGCTGAACCTGCGGAAACAACAGAAAACCGATCTGCAGCGTCATTGTTCTTGCTCCATGAAAAGGGGTGGACGGCTTCACTGTAGGCGCGTAGGTTCTGGCGCATACGCCAATCACCCCACGAATTACGCCAAATGCCCAAAGCCATCCACGTACTCGCGTTTGCCAACATGCAGATTCTCGACGTCACCGGGCCGTTGCAGGTGTTCGCTTCGGCCAACGACATCGCCCGTCAGCGCCTTTTGCCCATTCCGTATGCGCCGAGCGTGATTGCCAGCGGCGGCGGGGCGGTGATGTCGTCGGCTGGTCTGGCGGTGTTGGCCGAACCGTTGCCCGAAGCGCCCAGCGACACATTGATCATCGCCGGTGGCTGGGGCATCTATCCGGCGGCTGAAGACATGGCGCTGGTGGATTGGGTGCGCGAACACGCCGCCAAATGTCGACGCGTGGCCTCGGTCTGCACTGGCGCGTTTTTGCTGGCAGCCAGCGGCTGGCTTGACGGTCGCCGAGTCGTCACCCACTGGACCCGCTGCGAACAACTGGCGCAGCAGCACCCAAAACTGCAAGTCGAGGCCAATCCGATCTTCATCAACGACGGCCCGGTCTGGACCTCGGCAGGTGTCACCGCCGGCATCGACTTGGCTCTGGCGATGGTCGAAGAAGATCTGGGCAGCGACATCGCGCTGGACGTCGCCCGCCATCTGGTGGTGTTCCTCAAGCGCCCCGGTGGGCAATCGCAGTTCAGCGTGACCCTGTCACTGCAGAATCAGGGTAATCGGTTTGATGAACTGCACGCGTGGATCGCCGAAAACCTGACCTGCGATCTTGGCGTGCCGACCCTTGCCGAGCAGGCGGGCATGAGCGAACGCAGTTTCGTCCGCCATTATCGTGCCGACACCGGCCAGACCCCGGCGCGGGCGATTGAACTGATCCGTGTCGAGACGGCGCGGCGCTTGCTCAGCGACACCGGTCTGCCGGTGAAACGGATCGCGGCCAATTGCGGATTTGGCAGTGAAGAAACCTTGCGCCGTAGCTTTCTACGGGCGATTGGCGTGACGCCGCAGGCGTATCGCGAGCGGTTTTCGCTCAGCACTGCAGTAGATCCGGCAATGCCTTGAGCATTTCCGGCGGGGCTCTCTCCGGGTTCAGATAGACTGCACAGCTAATTCTGCCGACCGACTTCAAGGACGATGCATGTCACTCAAATCGCTGCTTGCTCTGCTGGTATTCGTCGCGATGCTGGCTGGTTGTGCTTCACCGCCACCGTCACTGCCGGACACCCCGCAACGCCGTGAACTGATGGAGCGCATGTTTGCCAAGTCGACGATCATGCTGTCGTTCAAGGAACTCGACGCACGCGCCGCCGCCGAGCCGGGCGAACCAAAACGTCAAATCTCTGCAGATGAGGCAGTGGCCAAGCATAAGCAACAAATGAATGTCGACCTGCCAGCCGCGTACTGGCAGCAGCGCCGCGCCAACCTGGCGCAACTGATCGATGCCAGGGCCAAGGGCGAAGCTATCGGCCTGGCGGCTTATAAAGCGAAGTACTTCGAACAGTTGTCCCAGGCGCCGACACCTATGCTCACGGCGCTGGCCAATGCGCCGAGGATGGACGCGCTGCCAGAGTTTGCGCTGGTGCTGCCCAATGATCATCAACTCAGTTACTTCTACTTGATCACCGTCGCGGATGAGACGTTCTGGGAAATTGAGCAGTTTTACCAGCACATGGCCGATCTGGATGCCCAGTACGGCGTCTGCGCGCTGTTCCCGGATTGCTACCGAGCGGACTTCCGTACGGCTAAGCCTCGGCTTCCGCCATCTGATTAAAGTACTTCGTCCGGTCCGGGGTAAACGTCACCACCATCTTCGTCCGCGAGCACGTCAGCGAACGCTCTTCACTCAAATCAATATTCAGATCCTCGCCGCGCAAGCCTTGCCACTGCGCCAGGTATTTCAGCGAGCCGTATTTTTCGAGCTTTTTCAGGCTGCGACTCACGCCACCTTTCCAGCCGAGCACCGGCAGTTCACCGTCGAGGCACTGTTGGGCGATATGGGGGAAACGCGCGGCGCGCTGTCGGCCGACTTCCCAGCATTTGATCAGACCCTGATCAGCAGCTTCCCAGAGCTGGGTGCGGGTCAGGCCCGTGCGAAGAGGGGCGGCGATGTTGCGCTGGACGTGCTGGCTCATTCTGGTTCCTTGAATTCGGGTTTTGTTGGACAGCTCCGCTGTGCCCGTTGCGGTGGATGGTAGGGGCGGATGTAACCGCTGGCAACAAGGTATTTCGGGGTGTAAGTGCAAGTTACGAGGGGAGCTTGGCGTGGTGTTTGTGAGTTTTTTGCGGGCATTGATTTACACAAAGTGTCGCCGCAGGTAACCGCTGCAAGGCCCAGCGCCGAAACTCGGTGCTGGGTGATGTGTGTGGCGTGTAGGCCGGCTTCCCACAAGAGGCGTTTAAAATGCGATTTATCTGACAGACGCTGACGAAGAATCGGACGAGTTCAAGGCTGCCACTCACTCTTTTCCCCGCTCAAACGCCGATCCAGAAAACTCGCCGCGCTGATCAACGCCAGATGCGTCAATGCCTGTGGGGTATTGCCCAAGTGCCGGCCATGGGCGTCGAACTCTTCGGCGTAAAGGCCCAGCGGATTGGCATAGCGCAGCAATTGCTCAAACTCCAGATGGGCTTTTTCCACCTGCCCCGCGCGAGCCAGGCATTCGACATACCAGAACGAGCACGCAGCGAAGGCGCCTTCGGTGCCGGCCAGGCCATCGATATTGCTGTCGTCATTGCGATAGCGGTAAACCATGCCGTCGCGCACCAGGGTCTTTTCGATGGCCGCGAGGGTCGCGAGCCAACGCGGATCCTTGGCGCTGACGAAACGCACCAGCGGCATCAACAACATCGAGCCATCCAGCGCCGTGCCGCCCTTGTACTGGACGAAATGCCCGCGCTCCTCGTTCCAGAAGTTGTCCCAGATGTCGGCGTAAATCGCCTGCCGGGTCTTGTCCCATTGCGCAAACGGGGCCGGCAGCGAGCGTTTCGAAGCCAGGCGAATGGCCCGGTCCAGCGCCACCCAGCACATCAGCCGCGAATGCAGAAAATGATGTTGCTCACCGCGCATTTCCCAAATGCCGACGTCCGTGGTCTGCCAGGTTTCACAGACTTGATCGACCACTTCACGCACGTGTCGCCAGCCCTCGTGGGAAATCGCGTCGCCGTATTTGTTGACCAGATACACCGCGTCCATCAGTTCGCCGAAGATGTCGAGCTGGATCTGATCGTACGCGCCATTGCCGATGCGCACCGGTTGCGCGCCGCCGTGTCCGGACAGATGGGGCAGTTCGGTTTCCGGCAATTCCTGTTGCCCGTCAATGGCGTACAAAATATTCAGTTTCATCGGTTGCCCGTGGCAATCGCTGACCCGTCCGCGCAGCCAGCCCATGTAGTCGTTGGCTTCGCCGACAAAGCCCAGACGCATGAACGCGTACACCGTGAACGAGGCGTCGCGGATCCACGTGTAGCGGTAATCCCAGTTGCGCTCGCCGCCCGGCGTTTCCGGCAGACCGAAGGTGGCGGCGGCGAGAATCGCGCCGTGTTTGCGCGAGGTCAGCAACTTGAGCGCAAGGGCTGAACGGTTGACCATTTCGCGCCAGCGTCCACGATAGATTGACTGCCCGAGCCAGTCGCGCCAGAACTTCAGCGTGCGCTCCATGCACAATTGCGCAGCGCCTTCCTCGAAGCGCGGATCGTCTTCGCCGCCGAGCAGAAACGCGGCTGTCTGATCCTGTTTCAAGGTAAATGAGGTTACCGCTGCGTCGGTCTCGATGTGCAGTGGTTGATCCGAGGTCAGCCGCATCGATGGCTGGCCATCGGCACTGAAAATCACTGCTTGCTGGTCCATCCGCGCGCGGGTGGCGGCGCGGGCATAGTCATGGCGCACCGCGCAACGCACGTGGAAGGTTGCTTCACCGCTGACCACGCGCACCCGGCGCATCAGCAACGGCAAATCGTCTGCGTTATCGGCGATCGGCAGCAGGTCGGTGACCTCGACTACCGCGCGCTCACTCAGCCAGCGAGTTTGCAGAACATTGGTGTCTGGCAGGTAAATCTGCTCGCGGCGGGCATCGGGCAGGTCTGGCGCCAACTGGAAAATTCCCGCGTCCGGGGTGTCCAGCAACGAACAGAAAATCGACGGGCTGTCGAACTCCGGCCAGCAGAAAAAATCCACGCTGCCACGGTCGTTGATCAGTGCCGCACTGCGCATGTCGCCGATGATGCCGTGGGCGTCGATCGGGCTTTGTCGTTCCAGGTGATGCTCAGCCATTGCCGCGAAACTCCGGATAGAGGCTCATGCCGCCGTCGATGAACAGGGTGGTGCCAACGATGTAATCGGAGGCGTCGGAGGCGAGAAAGACCAGCGCATTGGCGACGTCTTCAGCATCGCCGATGCGCCCGTAGGGAATCAGCTCAAGCAGCTTTTCGCCGGCAGCGCCTTCAGTGGCGTCTTGATTGATCGCCGTGCGAATGGCCCCCGGCGCAATGCCGTTGATACGAATGCGTTGGTGGCTGACTTCCTGCGCGAGGGTCTGCATCAGTTGGTCGACGCCGCCCTTGGACGCGGCGTAATTGACGTGCCCGGCCCAGGGAATGCGCTGGTGCACCGAACTCATGTGGATGATCTTGCCGGCCGCACGGGACACGCCTTCACGAATGCCTTGGCGATTGAAGATGCGCAGGGCAGCGCGGGCGCAGAGGAACTGCCCGGTGAGGTTGACGCCGATCACTGCGTTCCAGTCGTCCAGCGACATATCCACAGCGGCGGCGTCTTTTTGCATACCCGAGTTGGCCACCAGAATGTCCAGTGAACCGAAGGCATCGAGGGTTTCGGCGAACAGCCGTTCAACCTCGTCTTCCTTTGATACGTCGGCGCGGATGGCGATGGCTTGGCCACCATCGGCAATGATCTGTCGGGCCAGTGCCTCGGCTGGTTCTGCCTGCCGGTTGTAGTTGATGATTACTGCGGCGCCGGCGGCGGCGAGGGCTTTTGCGCACGCGTGGCCGATGCCGGAACTGGCGCCGGTGATCAGGGCTGTTTGTCCGGTGAGGGAGATGTGCATGCGGGGTCTCGCCTTGAGTGAGGGCTTATAAAGCTGACTGGTGGCGAGCGATGAGAGTTCAGCTCGA